>JABFRB010000001.1 GCA_013141385.1 Bacteroidales bacterium
GTGGTTAATAATCTTGCTGGCTTTGATCTCAGGCGCAGCCTGCCCTTCATAGAACGACGGCGGCATGTAGCCGCCGCCGAACCCAATCAATCTTGTTATTTGTTTTACAGCCTCCGATTAACGGGGGGCCTGTAAAGATATGTTCGACTAAGGTAAAACCTTAGCCGAACTTCTTTAAGTAGCCTCAGCTTAACGGGGGGTAGAACCTTAGCCGAACTTCTTTAAATAGCCTCAGGCTAAAAGGGAGAATCTAGCAAGGTGTTAATGTTAATTTTTCGATTTCATCTCTTGAAAGAGGTTTGATTTTATCAAAGTATTTTTGCTTGTGCAATTTATCAATTGTCTGTTTTATTATATCAACGGCTACTTCTTTGACAATAATTAGATTAGGGTCAACCGCAAAAAAACCTTGATCATTTAGTTCTGATTCAAAATCCTGACAAAGTCTAACTATATCATATACAATCAATTGAAATACATTGTCATTAATTTCAACATAAATATCAGAACGAAATCCTCTATTGATTGAATTAAATTCCATTAACTCGCTATCATCTAAACAATAAATAATTAACTCTTCCATTTTATTATAGTTTTAATGTGGTATTGTTGTGATTTGATCTAAAAGATATTGAAAATTATCTATCGTCATTTCGTTTGCTGGAACTATTTCAAAATGATTCAAATCTGGCCCTCTCCGAATAATATTTAAGCCCTTTGGTAAATTATCAATTCTATAAGCACCTCCAAATCTAGAAAGACCGCTGGGGTAGAACCTTAGCCGAACTTCTTCAAACAGCCTCAGCCTAACGGGGGGATTTGCTGGCTTTGATCTCAGGCACAGCCTGCCATTCATAGAACGGCGGCGGCATGTAGCCGCCGCCGAATCCAATCATTCTTGTTATGTTTATTACAGCCTCAACCTAACGGGGAGGTATGGTTAAAAGCTATGTTTATCGTCCCTTCTTCGTTTGTATAAACTTCCGTTGGGCGATGGCCTTCAATTGGGTATTTGGCTTTGAGCATTTCAAAATCCATCAATGTAAAACCTAAAGGCAATTGAACTACAAGTTTTTTATTTAATACACTCTTGCTTTTTAACTGTATTACAGAAGATTTATTATAATTTAATTGACTACCCTCAGATTCATTTGATTTTTTATTTACACCTGAATTACAGGATAATAAAAACAAGACCGACAATACTAATAGATACATCTTCATAATAACATCATTAAAAAAGCCTCGGTTTCCCGAGGCTAATATTAAAAATCCTTCCAATCCTTCTCATTAATTCCAAAATCCTCTTTAGCCGCTTGTAAGGCATGCTCCAACTCCTTAAACCAATCATCATAAATACATGGTTCTTCTAACACCTTATGATGATATAAAAAATAACCTCCACTATCCAGTGGGTCTTTTTCAACAACTAACCATTTAATACCATCAGAAATAAATTCATCTGGAATAATTGAGTACTTCTTCATAATCAAGGATTAATAATTGGGACATGATAGTTTGTAGCCGCTTTATTTAAATTTAATGGACTAAATATTTCAAAGTTAAAATGAGGACCAGGTCCATGAGCTCCAGTAATATCAGAGGTAGTCATTCTAAACTGTCTAAGTTGGTCTGATGACCTAAATACTCCAGGAGCAATTTCAGAATAACCGGGTTTTAAAAATTTCCCAGCTAATTCTAATCCTCTTTCTGCTGTTCTGGCTTTTGCAGTTAATTGAATAGTTTTATTTACTGCTTTAGCTCCTGTTGCAGCCCAACCCGCAATAGGAATCATCGCAGCTGCACTAAGCCCAGCATTAAGATAGTCTCCACGTGCAGTATAAATCAAGGCATTCGCCCCATCTGCCACTTCTCCAATAACTGGGATTAATCCAACAACATCTAAACCACCTTGTACCCAATCCATTGCATTACTGCCACCCCCTTGTCCGTTGTTTCCTATGCTGGTAATTGAGGTCACTCCAATTGAAATTAGTTCATCACCATTGTATAAATGAAGACCATAATAGCTACCTTTTGCTGATTGATAATAATATCCTTCAGCATTTATTGCAAACGTTCCAATGTTAAGTGTAGTAGTTAGAAAGCTAACTGCTTCTTCCGGTGTTAAACATTTATTTTCAACCCAATTTGTCTGAACAGCCTTATAATCAACCGTTTTTCCAGTTGCTTTATCCGTATATGTGCCATCCCAATTGTAAACATAGCCAGCGCTCCCAGCTGCGGGTCCCCTTCCTCGATTAAGATACTCTACAATTACACCGCTTCCCCCTCTCATATCATACCCTAAATCCGATAACTTAAAGCCGTTATCCATTAATTCCTTTTGATTGTACCCTGTTGGATCGGTGAATGCTAGCGGGTTGTTGAGGCAGTAGGTGTAGCGGTTGTAGTTCTGGGCGTTATTAGGGCTTTTAACGAATGGGTCGGGGCTTAGGAAGCGTTGCAGGTAGGGGTCGTATAGCCTACCGTTCATGTTTATTAGGCCAAAGCCCGCCATGTGTTCATGGCCTGTGTAACCACGGTCGAAGCGGGGCTGCATGTCATTCAAATTGCCTAAGGCATTGGCAATGCTTATGGGTTTTAGCACCCATGTGGAAGGATTCCTTGGTCGTCCCCAAGCATCGTAGCTGTAGGTGTTCTCAACGGTGCCGCTCTCGCTGGTGATTTTGAGCCACGAGCCCTGATTATCGGTGTGTATATAGTGCAGCGCACCGTTGGCTGAACCCACTTTTTCCCATACGGCACAGATACCCGTTGGGGCAGTAATAAAGGTTCGGCTGGAGGTGATATTCCCTGAGTTATCGAGTATAAACTCGCTGCTACCTAAGTAAATTTTGGAGGAGACCCCTGTAGACATTTTTTGTAGTTTCTATTGCGAATTTACAAATTATACCATTATCAATTGCTTTTACAGTGGTTAATAATCTTGCTGGTTTTGATCTCAGGCGCAGCCTGCCATTCATAGAACGACGGCGGCATGTAGCCGCCGCCGAACCCAATCAATCTTGTTATTTTTCTTACAGCCTCAGTTTAACGGGGGTCGTCCCCAAGCATCGTAGCTGTAGGTGTTCTCAACGGTGCCGCTCTCGCTGGTGATTTTGAGCCACGAGCCCTGATTATCGGTGTGTATATAGTGCAGCGCACCGTTGGCTGAACCCACTTTTTCCCATACGGCACAAATACCTGTTGGGGCTGTGATAAAGGTTCGGCTGGAGGTGATATTCCCTGCGTTATCGAGTATAAACTCGCTGCTGCCTAAGTAAATTTTGGAGGAGACCCCTGTAGACATTTTTTGTAGTTTCTATTGCGAATTTACAAATTATACCATTATCAATTGCTTTTACAGTGGTTAATAATCTTGCTGGTTTTGATCTCAGACACAACTTGTCCCGCAAAAGGCGGGAGCCTGCAATTCATAGAACTACAGCGGCATGTAGCCGCTGCCGAATCCAATCATTCTTGTTATATTTTTTACAACCTCCGATTAACGGGGGATGTTTCATATTATTATCGCAAAATGCGATTATTTTACTTATTACCTGCTTCGTTTGGTTTAGGCTGCTTGCGTAAGTTGGCTTTGTCCTATCAGGCAGTAGCCTGTAAAGATATGTTCGACTAAGGTAGAACCTTAGCCGAACTTCTTTAGGTAGCCTCAACTTAACGGGGATATTAACTCCTTTAGATATTTATGAATAGGTTGAGAAAATTAGAGTTATTAAAACAACAACATCAAGAATAAATAAAATGCCACACATTAAAAAAAATAAAAAGGTATACCTATTAAATACATTCTCTTTGTGGATTTTATAAAATTCTTTTATATCAGAAATTTCAAGGTATAAGAAGGTAACGTTAATCCCTTTCTTTTTTAGGATGGATTTTATTACTAAAGTTAATATTCCATTAATTGATCCTAACACCACCATTGAGATGGCAAGGGGTATTATAAAGCTTTCCATAGTATTTTATTTATGTAAATGAATATCTTTCCAATCAAATATAGGCATCCAATCTCGAAAAGTTGTATTCGTTACTTGATATGACGCCCCTAATCCAGCACCGATTCCTATTTTAATAATCCAATAAGAACTCCCTATGTCATCATTATCTAATCCACTTTGACCATTACCCGAGATTGAAATAGAAAACATACTCGCATTACCAACCCAAGAATGACTTATACCTTCAAGTTTTGAAAGGTCAAAACTTTTCTTTGGAATGCCAATAATAAAATTCCATCCAGCAGAGGCTTCAAGACCATATGCTTTACCATTAGAGATAAATTGCGCTCCATCCTTACCGTTATTTGCAATCACAAAACCACCTTCAACTGTATAACCAAGCACGAACAAAGCTATTGTTGCATCCAAGGAAGACCCTGCAAATAAGCCTCCGTTTTTTCCGCCCCCTTCTACTGAGGGATCTAGCAGATTTCCAGCATCAGAAAAAACTCCATTGCATGCGAACAAGTTACTCTTTTTATTCGTGATTTTATACATGTGCACGTTTCCTTCATCGTCATAACTTATTGCATTTGGATTCATAGCCATTGCGTTAATGTAAATTGCGCGGGCATAATCTCCCGTGGCTCCTAAAGAATTGAAAGAGATATAATCAAAAACCTTGTCAAAGGATGCATTTTTACCCGTCGCTTTATCCATATAGGTGCCATCATCCCAATTGTAAGCATAACCTAAACTGCCAGCCGCAGGACCCCTGTCTCGATTAAGATATTCTTTAATAACACCAAATCCCCCCCTCATATTATATCCAACGTCCGAGAACTTAAAGCCGTTATCCATCAATTCCTCTTGATTATAACCTGTGGGATCTGTATAAGCCAGCGGGTTATTCAAACAGTAGGTGTAGCGGTTGTAGTTCTGGGCGTTATTGGGTGATTGTACAAATGGGTCGGGGCTGAGGAAGCGTTGCAGGTAGGGATCGTAAAGCCTACCGTTCATGTTTATTAGGCCAAAGCCCGCCATGTGTTCATGTCCAGTGTAGCCACGGTCAAAGCGGGGCTGCATATCATTCAAATTGCCTAAAGCATTGGTAATACTTATGGGCTTTAGTGCCCATGTGGAAGGATTCCTTGGTCGTCCCCAAACATCGTAGCTGTAGGTGTTCTCAACGGTGCCGCTCTCGCTGGTGATTTTGAGCCACGAGCCCTGATTATCGGTGTGTATATAGTGCAGCACACCGTTGGCTGAACCCACTTTTTCCCAAACGGCACAAATACCCGTTGGGGCAGTAATAAAGGTTCGGCTGGAGGTGATACTCCCTGCATTATCGAGTATAAACTCGCTGCTACCTAAGTAAATTTTAGAGGAGACTTTGGTGTTGTTCTGGTACTGGTCTACCTTGCAACGGTTACCCGAAGGGCCATAGGTGAAAATGTTCTTGTAGGTACCATTGTCTATCTCGGCAATCTTATTATCGCCAGTAAATGAGCTGTTTGTAGTAAATGTAGGTGAATGACCAGTAGTATCTGCTGGGCCTGTAACACTACCAACAGCATGAGGTTTACCCGTTACGTTGTAGTTGTAGTTTCCTACTAGTGATGTGCTGCTAATGTTACCGTTATTTGCATACTGGTAGGATACCGTTTGCCCGGAGATGGTTGATGAGGTAAGCCTATTCAGGTTATCGTAGTCAAACGCCTCGGATAAAGCCCCATCGGTTCTTGTATCGAGCATTTTTTTGGAGTTATAGGTATAGCCAAGATTCTGAATGCTGGTTTCGTTACCCGATGTACCCGTTTTAATGGCACTTAGCATATAATCGTTGTTATAATTCCATTTAGTTATTAACCCGTTACCCATTGTAAAATCAGTCCACTGCTCACGGTCATTAACACCTGTGCCCTCCCATATCGGGCTTAGCGTGTTATTGGCAAATTTACCAATTTTCTGAAGATATCCTACCTGATCATAAGTGTACTCTAGCGTAAGACCTGTTGGGTTGATAACCCTATACAGGCGGTTATCGCCGTTGTACTGGTAAGTGGTTACGAGAGGATCTCCAAGCCCTGTGGTGGTAACAGTGGTTGGCCTGTAGAGGTTATCGTAGTCGTAGGTCTCTGTGATACTACCGCGAGTAGCGGTTGCTTGTAAACCTTTCAATCCTGATGTTTCGTAGTAGGAATAACTCTCGCTAATATTGCCGGTGGTACTTGTAGTTGCCTTGGAGGTTAATCGACCGTAAGCGTCGTACCCAAGCGTGTCTACCTGATTTTTGGCATCGGTTTGGGTTTTAAGCTGCCCGAACTCGTTGTAGGTATAGGTTGTAGTGCCCGCATCCGGGGTTACAAGCGTAAGCTGGTTACCCATATCATCGTAGGTCATACTGGTGGTATTTCCGAACGTGATGATATTTTTCAGCTTCCCTGTGGCGTAGTAATTGTAGGTTAAATCGCCATTTGTCCCGGTAGCACTTGCCACATTCCCTGCATTGTCAAAATTCTTGGTTTGGTAAATCCCTGTGATGTTATCTGTAATCGTTTCGGTATTACCACTGTAGGAATAGGAGGTATTAAGATTCTTACCTGTAACGAGAGTTAGCCTGCCAATATTATCGTATGAGTAGGCGGTTGAAACATCAAAACCAGATTGTTGCTGGCTACTTACAGATCCATCGGGGTTATAGCTATAGGTAGTGGAAATATCGTGGTTTAAATGACCCTTTGCTGTTTTATACACCAGCTGACCCTTGGTGTTATAGTAGCTCTTTGCCGTGTTACCGTTGCTCACCGAATTCTGTACCTTGTACACGCTATTTGTAACGGAGTTATCCCATTCAAGGCTAGTTGTGTTTATGGTTCCATCGGGTAGGTGTATGGTAGATATAAGTCCACCGCCAGAGGGGGTGTAGCTGTAGCTGGTTACCAGACCATTGGGATCGGTCTCGGTGAGTTTAGCCCCATCGGAAGCTCTATATGTAACAGATGATTTATAGCCAGCGGGGTTAGTGCTAGAGGTTACAAAGCGACCATAGCTATCGAACTCAACGGTGCTTGTTCGAGTACCATCATTGGTAGTGCTAACGCTCACGCTACGGGCATTCCCGTAACTATCGAAGTTACCGTAGGTGGTGGTAAGGCTACCAAACTGAACCTTGGATGTTAGCCTAAACGGGTTGGTTGCACCATAGCTATAGGTTTCGGAGCTAGTTTTAGTATCCGTTCCATTGGTTCGGGTTACTGTGATCTGTGTAGGTCGTGATTTGAATCCCGAAATAGTAGAGTACTGGATACTATTTTGTGTTGACCAGCTACCTGATGTCACCGTCTGGCTCTCAACCCTACCAATGCTTGAATTGAAAGTATTGGTTGTAGAGGTGGTAACACCTTTTACATTATCTGTAGTGGAGGATGAGGATATATAGGGTAAAAAGAACTTCCTGTTAAGATCGCCTCCAAGCGAACTAACCGTACTACTACTGGATGAGACAGAAGTTCCTCCTCTGCTAGAAGTCTGGCTACTCATCCATACGTGGTAAATGCTGTTATTATTTGGTAGCGTAAAGCTAAAGTTGCTAGATACGGTAATGTTATGGGTTAAATGCGTGGTTGCGCTAGTAAAGGTATTGAATCCGAGGAATCCCAAACCTTGTACATGACTGTAACCAGTGCTGTAGGTATACTTTATGCTACTGTATAGCGCACTTCCATTTGTTGTTTTTAGCGTATCAACCACCTGCATTGGTCCCCTAACCAGAACTAAAGGAAGATTTGGCTTTTGGAATGAAGTGTTGAATTCCCTGTTATCAGCAAACATTTTGTAGATAAAAGAAGATTTAATGCCCATCCCATCGGTTAAGCTACTTACGAAAAGATCTCTGTTGAGCTTGTTGGTGAACGAAATTATCTTATAGGGCTCAAAAACGTTTGTGCTTCCTACCAAATAGTAATCGTTGCAACCGTAGAATAGCTCTTTCTGTCCATCGTTATTAAAGTCAATGGCGGCTATAAAACTTGTTGCATGAGCATCATACACGGCGTTGTCAACCGCAAGCATGATCTGTGGGGACAGTGCGGTAAAAGTTTCTCCCTTTGAGATGAAAATGTTGACAATCCCACTGCGTGCATATACTATATCCGACTTCCCGTCGTTGTTGATATCATCAGTGCAAACAGCCAGAGCAGATGCAGGTGAAATTGTTCTTTGGATTACACTTAGGTTCGATCTTAAGGCAGTAATGCTATCATTTAAAGAGGTATTTTCGTAGTGACCGGGATCGGTGGGAGATTGCCCCTCTATAGAGTTAATATTGCTGGGTATTGTGCCGGACACAAAACCATTGCCAGTGAAATATTTCAGAACCCATCCAGAGGTAGTCTTGGCAATGTAATCAGTTTTCCCATCGCCATTAAAATCGCCAAGGTTTACATCCGTAAATGCGCTAGTGGTAGTATCCGTGTAAAGATTTGCGAAGGTTGACCCGTTGAATTCCCAGATAGAACCCTGACCTGAACCGCCAAGGGCTAAAAGATCAATCCTGCCATCCCCGTTGAAGTCTGCCATTTTAACATCGGAAACATTGTATGATATGCCTTCACATCCAGTAAGCGTACCATTTAAAACCTCTAACCTATCGATATCCCCATCATTATCAATATCAGCGTAATAGAATGAATACTTATCTTTTGGTTGGTGGTTTATTTTTAAATCCCTTACTTGAGTTACAATAGAGTAATATTCGTTCTTGTCAAAACTATTTCCATCGAAGAGATAGGCATCTATATAATCCACTTCAGATAAGTAAACAACGCGTTCTTCATTTTCCATCCCAGTTTCTTGAAGGCTAGAGGTATAGTGAACAAGTATTTCATCTTTTCCATCGTTGTTATAATCTACAACGTTAATATCTTTCACAACAATTGTTTTCAGCATATCCCATATTACTTCAGTAAATGGATCCTGATATTCCCAACTACAGCTGAACGGGAGATCTTCTATAGCGTAATTGGCTGAACCATTAATGTAAACGGTCATAGTTGAACCACCTGCCCAAGAGACCTTATCTATTTTCCCATCCCCGTTAAAATCGCCAAAGTACCATTGGCTTGTCCATAGATTTCCCATTCCTGCATTGGCTAATGAATAGGTATAATCTGCACTTGCTCCCCATGTAATATAGGTTGGGTTGTACTTTACACCATCCGCAGTTAGCGAAATCTTATAAAGTTTGCTGTACTGATCGTTAAAATAGGTAAACTCATAGTCTTTAGAGAGAGAGTTCTCGCTATATACTTTAATAGCAGTAAGGAGAACGTTCTTCGTAACCTTATCTCCTGCAACATACCCACTGCTAGTATCGGTTCGTTTATCGTAGTAGAATTTTACGCTATTGTAAGGCGATTTATTGGAAGTACTATTGCCTGTATATTTGATCTCATTAATTCTATACTCACCAATGGTATTATCGCCTGAATAGATGAACTGAACATAATTGCCATCAGGATCAGTAACCCTGCTTATTGCCCATGAAATGGGAGTGTTAGAATCAATTGCTAGGATTTGTGAATTACCCTCCTTGCCGTATTCCATAACCATGCCATCCTGCGTGGTTAGGGTAAAACTGTTACTGCTAAACTCAATCTTAGTGTATGGGTTATTTGCTGGGTAGTAGATGCTTGCATTCGGATCCTTTATTAAACGAACCCCATCGAGCGCAAAGGTGTTATCAGTAAGTTTAACGCCATCGGAGGTACCATCGTAGTAAGTATTCTTGCCTACTCTGGAGATGGAGGAAAGTCCTGCCAGATTCCAGCCCCAGCCGAGGAGTCCATTTCCGCTCTGGCTGCTGTATACAATGCTCAAGTTTGGCTGCATACCGTGTGATCCTGGTGAAACCTGTATGGGTAGTTGGTATGTTGCTGCTCCACTTGGACTTACATCAATACTCCCCCCTATAGTACCAGGGATGCAGTTGCTCTTATCGAGCGCAGGAACTGAGCCATTTACTGATGTAGACTCATAGCTGTTAGTTTGATTGGCCAACGTGTGGTCAATATTAACTGTAAGTTTATGCCCATTGAGGTTAGTGCTAGTAACACTGAAACCGGGTTGGAGCGTGATTTTATCGCGTGCGCTTAGTGTTGCATCTCCCGTACTCAACGTATTTTGTAAGGATGTGCATAGCGTATTTATGGTTATTGAATTCGTAGTAAGGTCGTTACAATTCTGTGCGAATAGCCTCCCTGTTATCCCTATAATTATGAGTAGTAGAATTACTCTTTTCATTATTTTTAGATTATTCATTTAATGTACTTTATTATTGGGTAGATTAGCCTTTCACAATTTTAAAACTCCTCATTTTACCTGCAAAGAAGAGCTGCATGATGTATGTACCATCGTTGTAGTTGGAAAGGTCAACGGTGTTGGAGGTGCTAATTGGACTTATGGCAAATAGAAGCCTTCCCTGAGTGTCAAATATCCTAATAGCGTTGCTTGGTGCGCTAATCTGTTCATCGGTTACTCCGCTAAGTTCTACTTGCAGCAACCCTTCGGTAGGGTTGGGGAATATATTAATCTTAAGGGTAGTTTGTGGATCAATGGGAAGTTGATCATCAACCTTAGGTGAGGGAACTGTTGGCGATTTGGACAGGTAAACCACCGTAGCAGTTATCCTGTTGCCATTGGCATCGTATGTGTAGGTGGCGTTAAAATTTTGAGCCTTAGCTGTAACGCTTAGCGTTACAACTAGGACTGCTAGTATACTTTTAGCTATTGTATTCATTTTTGTGAAATATTTATTTCTTGATATTTTGAACTTCTTTAACAAGCACATTATTCAGCTCCTTAAGCTCGTTAATCTGCTTTTGTTGCTGATCCATCTTATTATTCTGTTCAATCATATAAAGTGTCAACTCCTCAATCTTTTGTAGCAATTTGGCATTCATCTCTCCAAGACCAATACCATTCTGCTTAACTTCACTTTCAGTTGGAATTTCTGGTAGGTGGTTGTTGGCTTTAATAAACTGCTCAACTTCACCAAGTGTGCGGAGTTTGTAGGTTGGGTGGAAAACAAAGTCAGCCCATCCGCCTATTTTCACATTAACTTCACTAGTTGTCAATTTTCCTGTAATTCCCAAGTTTCCAGTTTTACTTAAAAACATGCAGTAGGAATTTCCAGCATTCTGTCCTGTTCCCCAATAAAAATTTCCATCCGTGTGAAAACCAAACATCAACTCAGTTGATTGCCCTGGGTTGAATACTATTGCTGCTCCAGAACTGTTTTTAAGCTGCAAAGCATTATTAAAGCCATTAACGGAACTCGTGCTATTAGTGCCTTCAATCGATACTCCTCCATTTACAGCAAGTTTTTCGGATGGAGTGGTTGTCCCAATCCCAACATTGCCATTGTTTAGAAAAGCTATTTGAGGATTATAATTGATTGTCGATTCATTATCTGTACCAGCATTATAAGTTTGAAAGTACATGCTTCCCCAATTATCTACTACAATTGCGGCTCCACCCTGTTGGCTTGTTCCTCCAAGTTTTTTAAATTGATTGGGAGTAACACTTGTATTTAAAACCGCATTGAAGCCTATTTCACTTCCATATACTCCAGCACTTCCATTGTAATTAAAAAGGATAGGGCGTATTGAATTTATTTGTAACCTTCCCTGTGGGTTTGTTGTCCCAATCCCAACATTACCACCCTGTGTTTGGAGTGTTAACGGGTAGGTATTAGTTAAAGCATCGTTTCTTCCAACTTGCATCCAAACATGTCCATCACTTGAAACGCCACTAAATAGTCCAAAAAGTCCATTAGTTCCAGTTAGAGAAAACCCTCCAGTTGCTGTTCCTAAAGTCATATTATCTGTGTAGGAACCAGCATTTATCTGTAGAGGTACTAGTGGAGTAGTTGTTCCAACTCCAACTTTACCAGTATTTAATATACTTAATACTGATGAACCTGTTGAACCATTTTTATTCCAAAAATAAGTAGCTACTGCATTACCTTGATAGTTAAAGTACAAATTAGCCGCATCCGTCCATACCTCATTCCCTGCACCTGCGTGAAAATGCTCTCCAATTTTAGTATTTCCATTTGGGAGAGGTGGTGTATTGGTTTGTGCTTTTAACCCATAAATGCTAACTGCAATTAAAGCGAAGAGGATTGTAATTTTTTTCATGTTCTTAAAAGTTTTATGTTTTTATTTAGTAGTTTTCACTATTCAAAGCATAGTTTATTTCAATTTTTACTCAAAATAGAAAAACGCACAACTATATCAAATTGTACGTTTAATTTATCGTTATAAAATTATACAATAATTTTTATAATTTCCAATAAACTTATCAAATAATTATTGCTGTACCACTAGGAAATTAGGTAACTGTTTAACTCTCTGCAATAAAAAAATGATTTTTAGTGATTAATTTAATTTCAAAATGAAATTGAATTTGCCTTTCAAATACCGCCCTTTAGTTAGCCATTCCACACTTTTGTTTAGTAATAAACTAACATTAAGCAACATCAACCAAAAAATTGCCAAATAATCGCAATTTGCGATTATTATACAAATACCAATTAAACCAAATTCTCCTCCAATTTCATCCTAAAGAAATCCTAACAGTTTTAGATTTGCAGATAAATATCATTTTTTTGAAATGATACTTTTCTTAGCTTAGCTGCTTCAAAATTTAAATAACATGAAACACCCATGATGTTTAATAACACAAATAACCGATGAATATAACATGGGTGTTCCATTCGCTCAGTAACCTTTGTTAAATAGAGACTGTAACTTATTAACATTAAACCTACTAAATATTTTGCACGAATGAAAAAAATCTTTGTAATAGGTGCAGGATTATCCTCTTCGGACCTAATTAAATATCTTCTTGATAATGCTACGGCGTTGGATTGGACAGTTAAAGTTGGTGATCTGTCGTTAGAAACTGCTAAGAAAAAGATTAACAACCACCCAAAGGGAATTGCTGTTCTATTCGATATTAACGATCAAAAGCAGCTAAAGGATGAGGTTGCTTGGGCTGATATCATTGTTTCCATGCTACCTGCATTTATGCACCCAGCCGTTGCTAAGGAGTGTGTTAGCCAAGGAAAGCATATGGCTACTGCATCATACGTATCGGATGCAATGAGGGCGTTGGATGCAGAGGTTAAGCAGAAAGGGTTAACCATTCTTAATGAGTTTGGTGTTGATCCGGGAATCGATCACATGTCCGCAATGAAAGTGATTGATGAAATCAAGGATAAAGGAGGAAAACTCCTAGGTTTTATAAGCAATACAGGTGGACTTATTGCTCCCGAAAGTGATAATAACCCTTGGAACTACAAGTTTACTTGGAATCCTCGCAATGTAGTGCTTGCAGGTCAGGGTGTTGCTCAATTCATCGAGAATGGGCAGTATAAATTTATCCCATATCATCGTTTATACAGCCGTGCTAGAACATTTTCTGTTTTGAATTATGGCGATTTTGAGATGTACCCAAACAGGGACTCCCTAAGCTATAGAAAGGTTTACGATTTAAATGATATTCAAACCCTAATCAGAGGTACATTACGCAAGGCAGGTTATTGTAAGGCTTGGAATGTTTTTGTTCAGCTAGGTGCAACCGATGATACTTACAAAATTCCAGAAAGTGAGAATTTAACAAATAGGAGTTTCATCAACAGTTTCCTTGCTTATGATTCTAAACTATCGGTTGAGGAAAAAATAAAGAAAGAGGTTGCAGAAGCCAATGATCCTGTTGTTTTCGAAAAACTGAAATGGTTAGGAATTTTTGAGGATAAAAAGGTAGGTTTACCTAATGCTAGCCCTGCTCAGGTATTACAGAAGATTCTGGAGGAAAAACTATTCCTTGGCTCCGATGATAAGGATATGATTGTAATGCAACACATATTCGATTATGAATTAAAGGGCAAGAAATTCAGGAAAAAATCATCGATGGTAATTATTGGTAAGGATACCGTTCATACTGCTATGTCAATAACCGTTGGAACACCACTTGCAATTGCCATTAAATTGTTACTAACAGGTGTGATAAAAGACAAGGGTGTTGTTATTCCTACTAAACCAAATCTTTACCTTCCAATACTTAAGGAACTTGAAGCGTTTGGAGTGAAATTTATTGAGGAGGAATCAGAAATTTAATAATTGTATATTTGTTAAAAACCAGCAATTTGAATTTAAATTCTCTATAGTACTATTCGGTTACGTCTTTGCTATTTTATTCCATAAAAACTGAACTAAACGTAAACGAAATTTTAAAATGAATTTATTTGAAAAGTTTATTGTTTTAACAATAAACTTTTTTTTGTACTGTTAGTCAAAGTATGTGTTATTTGCATAAATGATTGGCGATGAAACGTTATTTTTGCAATGCATTGCCTAATCACAATTCAAACTATGAAAATGAAGAATGATTTTTAAATAATAGATTTTTAAATCATTAAATGGATTAGGGAAACCGCTATAGCAAGTTACAACCAATAAAAAGGAGAACGTTTTTTTGGAGCCTCCAAAACATAACAAAAACAAAATGCTGCTCAACAGGGTTAATTTTATTTCTAAAAAGGTATTTTTCCTTCTTCTTGTTTCCATTTTAACATGTAATTTATTAATAGCTCAAAACCTACACGATTTGTCAGATATTTCGGTAGGAGCGAGGGATAGTCTAAACAGGGTATATGGTTTAGATCCAGTATTATATAATGGAATAATATATGCATCCGTTTATCCCAAAAATGTTAAAGGAGATCAATACTTTTCAAGTATTAACTATGTAAGAGGTGAAGCAACTATTAGGGGGATTAAATACAAAAATCTTGATCTAAATTATGATATTTATAAACAAGAACTTTTGCTAAAGTATTTAAACCCAAACAACACGTACAATATAATAATGGTTTCAAAAGCTTGGCTTGAGGGATTTTCTATTGGCAATATCAATTTTGAATTTTATAGTACTCCGGAAATTCCACGACGCATTTATCAGGTTCTGGGAAACTATTCTATTCGTTTACTTTATTATAATAAAAAGATTTTACAACTCAATAATGCTGCGGGAAGTTCGAATTTTTATTTTTTGCCAGGAAAAGAACTTTTTGTATTAATGGACAATTCCATTTTGAAATTTCATAATAATAGAAGTTTCATTCGTCTTTTCGCACCTGAAAAACAACCTATTATAAAAAAGTATCTTCGAAAAAATAGAATAAAAGTTCGCAAAGCACCCGATCATGTTATGGAAGAACTTATTAATTTTTGTAATAAATAATTAGTATCGTGAGAACAGGTCTCTTTATTTTACTCCTTTTTATTGGTAAACTAGCTGATGGTGAGATTAAAACATATCTATCATGCCATGTATTTGAAATCCCTTTTTCGGAATTTACCAGTATAATTTACCAGCAAACGGAAATCAATGTTTTTTATGATGAAGATTTGGTTAAACAAATCAAAGTAACTTTGGATGTGGATAGTATCAGTGTTGAATCTGCCTTAAAAATTGCTTTAAAAAATACAGGTCTTATAGCCTCTGCTTGGCACAATGATTTTATAATACTTTCGGGGGAAAAACTTATTTCAAAACTACCCGATTTTGAGAAGTTAATCGATAATAAAGTCGTTTCAGGGATTACACACCAGAATATAACTGAAACGGAAACTAAGTATGTAACTGGAAGAAAGGCAAATGCTGTACAAACTATTCGAGTTGGGAGAAATGGAATAATTGGAAATAGTATTAATGCAAAGATTCTTGGAAGAATATTTGATCAGGAAACAGGCGCACCTGTTTTGGATGCAACAATTTTCATTGTTGAAAATGGGAAAGGAGCAGTTACAGATAAAGATGGTTATTTTTCATTGGTAATTAACCCAGGTAAGTATAACGCAAGAATTGAAAGCCTTGGGCACGAAAAGAAAAATGTCTTTCTTGAAATTCTTTCCGATGGAGAGTTTAAATTTGAATTAAGAAAAGAGGATATTCTTATTGAAGAGATTGTAGTTCGTGGTGATCGACAAACAAATGTTAAATCTAAAGATTCTGGACTGGAAAAAATAGCTTCAAAAACTATAAAAGAAATTCCAATGATGATGGGGGAAAGGGATATTCTTAGAGTATCAAGTTTACTTCCAGGGATTGTAAGTGTAGGGGAAGGTTCTTCTGGTTTAAATGTTCGAGGTGGAAGTTCGGATCAGAATGCGTTTTATATTGATAAGATACCGATTTATAATACATCTCATCTTTTTGGTTTTTTCCCTGCCTTTAATTCCGATATTATTAAAGATTTCTCGGTTTATAAAGGATATATACCTCCACAGTTTGGTGGTAGGCTATCATCAGTTTTTAATATAATTACTCGTGAGGCAAATCGCAAACGTTTTACTGCACATGGAGGGATTAACCCTATTACTGGCTTTGTAACTGTTGAAGGCCCCTTGATTAAAGATTCACTAACAGTGCTTTTTAGCGCACGTTCTTCCTATTCCGATTGGTTATTATCGAAAATTAAGGATCCAACCATTAGGAATAGTAGTGCAGGATTCAATGATTTTTCTGCTTCATTTAATTATGCAATGAAGAAATCGCAACTTTCTTGTTTGATATATAGCAGTAATGACAAATTTCGTCTTTCAGACATAAATAAATATCGGTATTCAAACTTAGGAGCATCAATTAATTATCAATATGTTTTTAATACTTCAATTAAAAGCGATTTTACAATAATTGGTTCTGAGTATTCTTTTGAAACAGTAGATAATCAATCGGCTTCCTCGGCGTATAAGCATAATTATAAAATTGGCCATTATGAAATACGAAGTGATATTACTCAGGTAATCAGCAATAAGTCGACATTAACATACGGTGCAAATGTAATTTTATATAAACTTGACAGGGGTTCTGTTCGTCCTTATGGCAATTATTCGTTAAGAAATATTATTGACCTTGGAAAAGAGAAAGGTGTTGAAAGTGCTTTGTACATATCCAATAAGTACAATATTTTACCTCGAATAACCCTTTCATTTGGATTAAGACAATCTTTTTTTACACCTATTGGCCCTAAAACTATTTATACCTATGAAAATGGTTTCCCAAGAGAATTAGGGTATGTAAATGATTCCATGAACTTTGCATCTAACAAACCAATAAAATGGTATTTTTCCCCAGAAATTAGGGCAAATATCAATTTTCAAACGGATAAAAACGGATCTATTAAGTTGGCATTTAATCAGATGCAGCAGAATTTATTTATGCTAAATAACACAATTGCCCTATCTCCAAACACACAGTGGAAATTAGCCGATTACCATATCAAACCATCTAAAAGCGCTCAAGTTTCTCTGGGAGTTTTTCGGAATATCCCCAAACAGGGATTGGAGGCCTCAATTGAAGTCTATTTAAAAAGAACAAATAATTATCCTGAGTTTAAGGATGGTGCAAATTTTCTAAGTACCCCCGCCGTTGAAACATCAATTTTACAAGGCAATCAGGGCGCTTATGGGATAGAGTTCTTTTTAAAGAGAAGTGGTAAAAAACTTGATGGGTGGTTATCCTACACCTATTCAAAATCAGTTGTTCAAATTAATGGCCCGAATTCATGGGATAAAATAAATGAGGGTGATCCGTACCCTTCCAACTTTGATATTCCTCATGTTCTGAATGCGCTTATTAATTACCATTTTAGTCGTAGATTTATTATTTCAACAGTTACAACTTACCAATCGGGGAGACCCATTACATACCCTCAATCAGTCTACTATATTAATGGAATACAGTATATTGATTACTCTAAACGTAACAAGTATAATATCCCTGATTTTTTTAGAATAGATGCATCTGTTACTATTGAAGGTAATCTTAAAAAGAACAAATTCCTTCACAGTTCTTTTATGTTTAGCGTTTATAACTTGACAGGTCGCAAAAATCCTTACTCAATATATTTTAAATCAGAAGATGGTCTAATTAAGTGCTATAAGTATTCCGTTATTGGAATACCTTTGTTTACAATCACTTGGCTGTTTAAACTTGGTAACTATGCATCAGATTAAAAATATCCTTTTGTGGGGTATTCTAATATTATTACTTTCAACCTGCATTGAGCCCTTTTCTCCAAACCTAGGAAGCGACTCTATAACAAAATATGTTGTGTATGGTCAAATTACGGATCAAGAAGGTTTTCAAACTGTTTCTGTTTCAATGTCATCCACTGTTGAAAAGCAAAAATATAATCCTTTGTCTGGGTGTACCATAAGTATTTTTGATAACCATGGTAATGTATTTACCTTGAATGAATCTGGGAAGGGTAATTATAGGGTTTGGATAGCAGCAGAGTATTTAAAACCAGGAAACTCTTACCAAGTCAAGGTGTTAACTTCATCAGGTATTGAGATTGTTTCGGATTTTGATCAAATGCCCAAATGCCCCGAGATCGATTCTGTTTATTATGTTAGGAAAAATATACCCACCACTAATCCATCTGAACCGTTACAAGGAATACAGTTTTATGTTGACTTAAATGGGAACGACTCTGTTAGTCGATATTATAGGTGGGATATTGATGAGACATGGGAGCATCATGCCAACTACCCTAAAATATATTTTTGGAACAAGAAATCAATAGTTGTGATTAACCCTCCTGATTATTCCAAATACTACTGTTGGACTACTCGGAAGTTAGGAAATGTTTTTACACTTTCAACAAAAGATCTTGCTCAAAACAGGTTCAGCATGTATCAACTTCATTTTGTAGATAATCAAACACAAAGGCTTACATATTGTTATAGCCTTTGGGTTAATCAAATTGCCTTAAGCGAACCTGCCTATATTTATTGGGATAAGCTTAGAATAAATAGTAATGAATTGGGTGGTTTATATGAGGTTCAACCATTACGCATTAAAGGAAACCTAAAAAGCACCACAAATCCAGAATTAGAAATATTAGGGTATTTCAATGCCTCATCGGTTAAAGCGAAAAGATATTTTTTTCGAGATATTAAAAACTTAGAACTATATAAACCCAAATGCGAACCACGAGTTATAATGCCTGGTGATCTAAGTAGAGAAGAAACTAGATACTTGTTTCCCATGGGAGGTGGGTTCGGAATTATTGAAGATGAATGTGTAGAATGTAATTATTGGGGGGGAACAACTGTAAAACCTGATTATTGGCCTTACTAATATGCAGAATTCTATCTATGAAATTATGTCCGTAATCATTGGGTGCACTGAATCTAAAGGGCAGGTAATTAGCATATTTATCGATAACGATTTTTGCTCAAGTAGAATTAATTTATCACATCACATTTTCATTTGACGGAAATGGAAAAAGGTTACTTGCGGTTATTTAAACTTGGTAATTATGTATCAGATTAAAAATATCCTTTTGTGGGGTATTCTTATATTATTACTTTCAACTTGTATTGAGCCCTTTTCTCTAAACCTGGGAAGTGACTCTACACAAAAATACGTTGTGTATGGTCAAATCACTGATCAAGAAGGTTTTCAAACTGTTTCCGTTTCAATGTCGTCTACTGTTGAAAATCAAAAATATAATCCCTTGTCTGGGTGTACCATAAATATTTCTGATAACCATGGTAATATATTTACCTTGAATGAGTTTGAGAAGGGTAATTATAGGGTTTGGATAGCGGCAGAGTATTTAAAACCAGGAAACTCTTACCAAGTCAAGGTATTGACTTCATCAGGTATTGATATTGTCTCGGACTTTGATCAAATGCCCGAATGCCCTGAAATAGATTCTGTTTACTACATCAGAAAGGATATACCTACTACGGATCCAACTAAACCTTTACAAGGAATACAGTTTTATGTCGATTTAAATAGGAAAGACACGGATAGCCATTACTATCGATGGGATATAGATGAAACATGGGAGCATCATGCGAAATTCCCTAAAACATTATATTGGAATACTAGAACAATAGTAATAACTGATCCTCCTGATTTTTCCAAATACTATTGTTGGACTACTAAAAAATTGGGAAATGTTTTTACTCTCTCAACCAAAAATCTTACTCAGAATAGATACAGTATGTATCAGCTTCATTTTGTGGATAATCAAACACAAAGACTGACGTACTGTTACAGCCTTCTGATTAATCAAATTGCTTTAAGCGAGTCCGCCTATGTATACTGGGACAAACTTCGAATTAATACTAATGAATTGGGTGGTTTATATGAGGTGCAGCCGTTGCGCGTAAAAGGAAACCTAAAAAGCACCACAAATCCAGAATTAGAAATATTAGGATTCTTCAACGCCTCTTCTGTTAAAACGAAAAGATTTTTTTTCCAAAACATAAATAATATTGATTTATATTACAACAAATGTACTTCACGTCCCATACAGCCACGTGAGTTAAATAGAGAAGATCCTAAATACTTAGTTATGACTGGTAGGGGCATTGAAATTATGGAGGATGCTTGTGTTGAATGTGATTTTTTTGGGGGATCAATTGTAAAACCTGATTATTGGCCTTACTAATATGCAAAATTTCATCTTTAAAATTATGTCAGTACTCATTTTTTCTTTTGGGTATACTGAATCTAATGGACAGGTAATTAATACTGATCTAAATGAAGAAAAGATTAGTTTATTTACCGATAGGACTCTTTATATTTCGGGGGAGCAGGTTCAATTCAGCGCATATCTTTACAATAATTCGATTGCTGGTATTGATTCTCAAAACAAGAATATTAAAAGTCAAGATCAAACCTTAAGCAGGGTATTTTACGTTGAAATAATAACCCCCGAAGGGGAAAAAATTGCTAAAGGAAAATATCTGTATGAAAAATCATGTGGTTCTGGGTTTATTACCATTCCCAAAGATGTTGCAACTGGGAATTACTATATCAGGGCTTATACTAAATTCATGCGAAACAATGGACCTGCCGCATATAGTTATGCCCGACTTAAAATTGTAAACCCATTTAAATCGGATATTCTAACCTACAACCATACAAATACCCAAACACCAAAAGATTCAGTCAAACTTGAAGATACATTAGGCAGACAGGAATTAGTTACTGTTTTGCTAAATAAGGAAGAGTATTCAACTCGTGAACAGGTTAAAATTCAGATTAATGGGTTAGATTTACTAAAGAACACAATTATAGACCTAAATCTTACTGTTATTCCCGACTCATCTATTGTTGAAGAGAACAAGGTTTTACCAGTAGTAGATAAAACATTATACAACAATTATTACTACCCAGAAACAAATGGTTTATCCCTTACAGGTAGGTTGAAGGATAATAAATCTGAACTTTCTTTATCTAATACTATGGTGAATCTTTCAATCTTAGACGATTGTAAAGATTTCATGGCTACATTAACCGATTCTACAGGTCGTTTTTTCTTTAGAATGCCTAGCTTTATAGGATCAAACGATATCTTCCTATGCACTGAGACATTAGTAGATTCTAAAACAAATATATTTATAGATAATGATTTTTGTTCAATTAAAGTCAAATTACCCACACCACCATTTCATTTAACAGAAATGGAAAAAGTGGTTGCTTACAACATGGCACTAAATGCTCAAATCGCATCACAATTCAATAAAGAAATCCCTAAAGACTCCTCAAAGTATAAAAACAAAGCTTTTTATGGTGAACCTCAGGAAAGATTGTTTCTCGATAAATATATCCAACTTCCTACCATTGAGGATTACATCAATGAGATAATACCCATACTAAAAATTAGGAAACATCGAGGGGAAAAGTATTTTAAGGTATATAGCACTCAGGCGGAGATGGATATTTTTAAGCCGCTTGTTCTATTGGATTTAGTGGCTATTGATAATCCAAAGAAAATCCTATCATTATCTCCTCAAAGCATCTCTCATATTGAAGTTATTGATTTTCCTTATGTAAAAGGCAGTATTACTTATGGTGGAATCATCAGTTTCTTTTCAAAAAAAGGGGATTTTGCAGGTGTAGATCTTCCTAATTCTGGAGTATTCCTTGATTTTAATTTTTTAACCGATGGTTCTAAGAGCTATTCAATTAATACGCATGGCGAACATCAACCTGATTATAGGAATACACTAATATGGGAACCAAATGTTGTTTTAGGGTCTGAAAAATCAAAAGATTTATATTTTAATACATCGGATACTCCCGGGAAGTATATCGTACTATTAAGAGGAATTACAAGCCAAGGTAAAGAGTTTACATGTAAAAAATCATTTATAGTTCGAGATTAGTATTGAATTAGTTGGTAAAGAATCATAGGGGAGGGATAGGTTCTAAAATATAATACTATCTCATTTTAGAATGCTAGATAAAAATCTGAAGTTAACTTCTTATACTCATCAGTATATTCCCCATCCGAAGTGTGAATTGATATAGTATCCTCATCCAACCTTTTTTTAGTAAACGAAAAGTCAATTAGTATCCTAAGAATTGGGTTATTAGGCTTTGTTTTAACGTATAGTTTTTTGTTACAAAAAAGCCCGTAGTTTGCAGCCTCTGCTATAAAAATATTACCCTCGGTATATGGAAAGATCGCACAAAATCTTCCATCTAGTGAAAGTAGATTTTTAATGCCTTCGAGCATATCTGTATTTGAAAGTTGCTCGGTATGCCGAGTGAGAGTTCTTTCAGGAGTATTGGGCTTAAGCGATTTGCTGAAATATGGCGGATTCGATACAATTAAATCAAACTTTGACGTCTGTTTTTTAGCGAAATCTTGAAAAGAAATGGCTTCCACATCCAACCTATCACCCCATTTAGATGAATCAAAATTACCCTTAGCTTGTTGTGCTGATGATTCATCAATTTCAACGGCTTGAATGTTGGCTTCGCTGCGTTGGGCAATCATCAAAGCAATTACCCCAGAGCCAGTTCCAACATCTAAAACGGTTTGGACATTCTCTAAATCTGCCCATGCTCCAAGCAGAACGCCATCGGTGCCCACTTTCATTGCAGCACCCTCTTGCTTTATAATAAATTGCTTAAACCGAAAGTAATTCTTTCCCATAAATAAGAGTCTGAATTTAAAGTAGTATTAATTAGATCAATAGTTCGATAAATTTTTAACTTTCTGATTTGGTGTAATTTGGTGTTTTTGAGTTTTGGTGGCTAAAAAATATTAAAAGCCACAAAATCACCAAGTCACAAAAATTCACCAAAAGATTATCGAACTATTGTTAGAAATTCAATTTGCTCAAATTTCTAATTTAATAAATAACACCTATTGACCAAACTTTTCGTAAACCCCCAGACCAAAAAGGGCGTAATCAAACTTAACAGGATCATTAGGATCGAGTTCACGGAGAAAGGAGGTTAACTCCTCAACCGCCTTCCAATCGCTTTGCTTACGATTCAACAATCCTAATGCTCTCGAAACTCTTCCAGAATGAACATCCAAAGGCATCATCAATGCTGAAGCGGGAATATTGTTCCATATCCCTAAATCAATCCCTTCGGAGGAAGGGCGAACCATCCAACGCAGAAACATATTGATTCGCTTACATGCAGAACCTTTTTCAACATTAGCAACATGAACCAAGGTATGCGCTGGAGTTTCACAGTCAACGAATTGTTTCCTAAATTCTTTTATTGCACCCTTAATATTTTGCTCGGATTGATAACCATCGGAAAACACCTTTTGTAATCCCCCTTTTAAGGTGTAAATATGCTTTAAACTCTTGATGTAATGGATACAATCCACTCCATTAAAGGTTCTGTGTACAAATTTATCCAGAAGATGATCATTCCGTTTACTATAATTAACTACAAATTCATAAGGCGAATCACCCATCTTTTGCATTAACCGATCCATATTACCAACTATCATCTTCCTATTTCCCCACGAAATGGTAGCCGCAAGTATTCCTGCAATTTCAATATCTTCCTTTTTTGAGAATCGATGGGGGAATTGGGATGGATCGTCGTTTACAAAACTAGGAACTGCGTATTGCTTGTACTTCTCCTCAAGAAATTCTTTAAGCTGATATTTATCTAAAGAAGATTTCATTACACGAAACGTCCATCATTCATGGTAAGCTGCAAATCAGCCATTTGGGCTAAATCACGATCGTGTGTAACAATTACAAAGGTTTGACCCATTTTATCACGCAAAGTGAAAAACAAATTATGCAGATCCTCCTTATTCTGTGAATCGAGGTTTCCCGAGGGTTCATCGGCAAAAACCACCAAAGGATTATTTATTAAAGCCCTTGCAACTGCAACACGTTGTTGCTCTCCGCCAGATAAT
Organism: Bacteroidales bacterium; assembly: GCA_013141385.1. Lineage (NCBI taxonomy): Bacteria > Pseudomonadati > Bacteroidota > Bacteroidia > Bacteroidales > Bacteroidales bacterium. The sequence continues at coordinate 24,244 of JABFRB010000001.1, forward strand.
TCGGCGGGTTTATGGTCAAATCTATGGTTTAATCCTAAGAAATCGAGTAATTCCTTGGCTTTCTTTTGAGCTTCTGTAAAGCTTACTTTAGCAATAAGAGCAGGCATGCAAACATTCTCAAGTGCTGTAAATTCGGGCAATAGATGATGAAACTGAAACACAAAACCGATATGCTGATTTCTGAAACGTGCAATCGCCTTATCTTTCAAACTAAAAACATCTTCGCCATTGATGATAAGAGTCCCTGAATCGGGATGACTCAGAGTCCCTAGTATTTGGAGTAGCGTTGTTTTCCCAGCACCGCTAGGACCAACAATTGCAATTACCTTTTTCTCGGGAATTTCAACTGTAACACCCTTAAGAACAGTAAGATTTCCAAATGATTTTACAATATTTTCAGCCTTAATCATGAATCATTTTTTTGTAGTGGCAAAGGTATAAAATTTAAGTAGTGTAAGTTCGATTTAAGAAAACGTACTAGTAAGTTATTTGATGATTTGTTTAAATATTTAATATCGATTTGGAATGCTGGAATGTTGGAAAAGAATAACAAGGAAAAATGCGGTAATCTTCTTTTGCATTGCTACAAAAAAATCTTTGTGTAGTACTTTATGAACCTTTGTGACATAGCTATTCCACAAAAAACACGAAGTAGTCACAAAACACACAAAGTAATGTTTACCAATTAAATGAGAATGCTCGGATTGTTTGAGAAAATGTGATAATTCTTCCTTTGTGTGGCTACAAAAAAATCTTTGTGTAACTTTGTGTAGTACTTTGTGAACCTTTGTGACATAGTTCTGCCACAAAAGACACGAAGTAGTCGCAAAACACACAAAGTAAAATGCAACAATTAATCGAAAAATGACACTTATCAAATCAATCTCTGGAATTAGAGGAACTATTGGCGGTAATGTTTCCGACAGCCTCACCCCAATCGATATCGTAAGATTTACGGCAGCCTATGCCGAATGGCTTAAAGGGCAAAACCCACAAAAAAAATGTAAGGTGGCAGTTGGTCGCGATGCCAGAATTTCGGGCGAAATGGTAAGCAACATCGTTGTTGGTACGCTTATGGGATGTGGGGTTGATGTTATTAACCTTGGACTTGCAACAACACCTACCGTTGAAATGGCTGTTACCGGCCTTGGTGCCGATGGTGGTTTGATACTTACTGCAAGCCATAATCCCAGGCAATGGAATGCCCTAAAACTACTCAATGGCAAAGGGGAATTCCTTAACGATGAGCAGGGTAAAAAAGTACTCGATATTGCCGAGAAAGGGTCATACACCTTCCCCGAAATTGATCTGATTGGAGATTTAGTTGATGAGTACTCATATATCGATGAGCATATTGAAAAGATAATAGAACTTAATTTGGTTGATTGCAAGGCGATTGAAAAGGCAAATTTTAAAGTTGCTATCGATTGTGTAAACTCTGTTGGAGGTATAGTTCTGCCACGATTACTCAATGCGCTTGGAGTAAAGGATATTGTTGAACTTTACACTGATCCAACTGGAGAATTCCCACATAACCCCGAGCCACTGCCTGAGCATCTTCAAGATATTTCGGATGCTATGGTAAAGCATAAAGCCGATGTTGGCTTTGTTGTTGATCCCGATGTTGACCGTTTAGCAATTGTGAATGAGGATGGGACAATGTTTGGAGAGGAATATACTCTGGTTGCTGTTGCTGATTATGTACTATCCATCAAAAAGGGGAATACCGTATCGAACCTATCGAGTACAGCAGCACTGCGCGATGTTACCCATAAATATGGAAAAGAGTATTACGCTTCTGCCGTTGGTGAGGTTAATGTTGTAACCAAAATGAAGGCCGTAAATGCAATTATTGGAGGTGAAGGCAATGGTGGAGTAATTCTACCTGAGCTTCATTATGGTCGCGATTCATTGGTAGGAATTGCTTTATTCCTAAGCCATTTGGCAAAGAAGAAGATGAAATGTTCTGAGCTCAGAAAATCTTACCCCGACTATTTTATCTCCAAAAATAAGATTGAACTTAAAACAGGTATTAATCCCGATAATATTCTTAAAAAACTTGCCGAGGAGTTTAAGAATTATCCCCTAAATACAGAGGATGGGCTTAGGGTTGATTTTGAGGATGGTTGGGTTCACATGCGAAAATCGAATACCGAGCCAATTATCAGAATTTACGCCGAAAGCCGAAATCAGGAAAAGGCTAATGATTTGGCTAAGAAGATGATGGAGAGGATTATGACGATTTAGATAACGTTAGTTTTACCTCGTTAGGCTTAGGCTTTGCCTAAGCCTTTTTTATTCTTTCAGGCTTTGCCTGAGGTTTTGACTCGTTTACATTTTTTGTGGTTTCTATTATGCCTTTATCAAATACTTTTACAATGGCTAATAGTCTTGCTGGTTTTTATCTCAGGCGCAGCCTGCCGTAATAGAACGACGCAGGTGCGCTTCGCTAACCTGCGCCGAACCTAATCAGTTTTGATTTTTACTAACAGCCTCAATAGAACTTGGTTAAAAATTATTCTTTTATTATTTTGCCTTCCTGTTTATAACCATTTTCATCTGTTAATATGTAAATATAAATTCCTTTCTCTTGCTTTTCTATACTAATGCCTTCGTCAATTTTTGAGTTTTTAATAATTTCAATTCCATTACTATTAAAAATTGAAACTTTATAATTAGACAAATTTTCTCCATCAAATTTAATTAATGATGATGTTGGGTTTGGTGAAACCTTAATAGTTTTTGTTGATTTTATTTTATTCGAATAATTTAATGTTCCACAAACACCAGGGATCCAATTTTTTGTGATAGTTTTTGAGCAAATTGTTGAAGTAATTACAACGGTAGTATATACAACGGGATTTGAACAATTAATTGGAATATATGGTTCTCTCACATTTGAAGTTGAAGTTGAACCATCTTGATATGTAAAAGTCCATAAATAGTTAAAATTATTTACACCGCCTGATTGAATTGATGGCATAGTATAAAATTTAATATATTCATCCCCTAATACATTTAACTGATATATTCCATTCTGGTTAATATCACATGGTGATCCAACCACATTTCCATTAAAACAACAAGTATGACACCCAGTTTCATCAAAATAAGTTAATTGCAAACTGAAAGCACCAACAGCTACACCTTGTATTTGAACAGTTTGTGCCATATCTGTTCCAACAATCTTAACTGTTCCAACAGTTTGATTGTCTGATGATATAGCATTACCATTAATATCCCAATCATAGCAACTTGTACATTGGGCAATAGGTGATGTAAAAGTAGAGGTTTGTCCCACAGTAATTGATAAATTTCCAGTAATACAACCAGTATTACATTGCGAATAACTCATAATTGAAAAACCAATCATAAGTATTAAAGAAAAGATTTTTTTCATTTTATTTGATTCTAATTTTTGCTTACTATTTTTAGGTACCTGTTCAGCTTATTTCCCCTTTTTAATTTTTCAATGCTTTATTTTGATTTTTTTCATTCGAGTTAAGGCTACCAATCGTTGTAAGAATGTTGAAATATAACGTAGAATACAAGTTTAAAACCTTAATACTTATACAGACTTATAATTCTATCTTTAAAACCTTCATTAGGCTTTGGCTTTGCCTAAGTCTTATTTATTCTTTCAAACTTTGCCTGAAGTTTTGACCCGTTGAAATTTTTTGAGGTTACTATTGTAAATTTACAAATATTATTTTTTTTTACAATAGCTAATAATCTTGCTGGTTTTGATCTCAGGCACAGCCTGCTGAAATAGAACGACGCAGGTGCGCTTCGCTAACCTGCGCCGAACCTAATGATTTTTGTTTTATAATTGTAGTCTTGGTTGAACGGGGGAAAGACCATTTACATACTAATGGCCATCCCCATTTTTTTCCTGTTAGTTGTATTTTTTTTCTAACGAGTCTAACATCTCTATAAATCTTCTTAAATATTCACCATCAACTATCTCATCAGATGCATTTTTAAGAACAGAAAGCAAATTTCTAATGTCATCTAAAATTTCTTTTTTGAATGTTGTGAATTTATCAGTAGGAATTTTATCAATGACAATCCAAATAACATAAAAGTCTTGAAGTGATCGTCTGAATGTTCTGCTACCTTTAACATTTAGGAAATCATTTAATACTTCTTTGGTAGGAATATTATCAAAAAGAGAAGCAAAATAACTAATAAGTGTGTTGGTTTTATTAATTGATTCAATAAAAGTTAATTTATCAGTTTCAACATTATCCAAGTTTATTAAGAAATCACCTAAAGCAGATTTGTTTTTTATTCTACACGTAATTCTATCTTGTCTCGGAAATAGACCAATTACTTCACTAATTGAATCATTATTATTGTAACTAATATATGATAAAATAGTTATTAGTTCCTCATTAACCATTCTGTCGGGTTTTCCTTCTTGCCTTTCTCGAATGAAGAACCAATCATTTAATGGATCATTACTTACACTTTTAATTTTTTTAATTACTTCAAAATTCACTATTGAATTCCACATTTCAAAAGAATTATTTTTTATAGGATATGGCTTATAATTCAACCTTATAAAGAGATCTACAGGATCAAATTTATCATTAATAGATTCTTCAATAATAATTAAATCCAAAACAAAGTCAAGTATTTTATCACGTAGATCTTCTGTTAATGCACTAAAGTTTTTTCCTTCTAGGTCAGTTAGAATTTTTAAACCTTTTAATTTGTAATTGTTATTTTTTGAATAAGTTAATTTGCCATCTTCATTATAAAATTGTTCACCAAGAAATGCAATAATAGCCAATAAACGTTGTTGTCCATCGACTATTTCTTTTACGTTTTTCGCTCTTTTATAAATAAAGATGGGAGGTAAATTTATGCCAAGTAAAATGCTTTCAATTATACCAGAAGCTTTTATTGTAGAAATCTTTTCTTGTCTTTGATACGATGGTCTTAATAAATAGTTTGTAGTCTTTAAATCATTTCTTATTTCATCAACTGGAGTAGAAATAGGATTAGGTTTATGAAGCCTAAGATTTGAAAGATCTTCAATTGACTTTGCTGCATCTACATCAGTTTGTTTAAGTTCACCAACCCTTGTTTTAAAATCTTCATTCTTAATATAAATGTCAAAGTTGCAATCAGTAAATGATTTGAAAAAGTCTGCAGTATCCAGAAATCTTGCAACAACATTTTTTGAATAATAACTGCTATCCTCAGAATAGATAGAAATATTCTTATTAAAATGGTCAATAAATATTTCTTCATTAAAAGTAAATTCTTTTTCTTCTTTGTCCAAAACAGTTAGAGCCCAAAAAATACATTCATAAATAAGTTTATTTGAAAGTAATTTTTCATTTGATAGTTTTTTGAAAATAAATAATACCTTTTTAATAATTGAAAGAAAATTGTTAAATTCAGAACTAATATCTTCAACGCTATTTTTTGTAAAATCATACAATAAATCAAAAATTTCAGTTCGACTTGATCCTGATGCATAGGTTGATATAGGGAAACTACTTAATATTCTAAATCGTCTAATGAAATCGACATTTTTATTAATAAGCCCATCATTATTTGAATTTTCATAAAAAGAATCTTTTGGAAAGAAACAGTGATTAAAATCTTTAAAGAAATCAATATTATTCTTTAGTTCATCTTTAAATAAATCAGAAAAATCATCATCATCATATTTGGCATTATCTAGTTCTTCTCTAGTTAATGAAGTAATTCCAGTATTATATCTACGAAATATTTCCTTTTTAATGCTATCTATTATATCATCATTTAGATTTGGTTGATTTATTACTTCAAATTCAAATATTCGTATGTTTGAATTTAAGAATATTTCTTTATTAAACTCTGATAATTTATTAAAAGATTGCTTATTTAATATTTGTAATTCTTTTAGCCCATTTATGCTTAAAGAAAAACTATTCTCTTTAAACCTTTTTAGTGTTTCAAACCGTTGCCTACCATCTATTACCTCGATTTTCGTACCACTTTTAAATAAAATTATTGGAGGAACTTCGGTTCCAAGGATAATGCTTTCAATAAAAAATGTTTGCTTAACATTGTCCCATACGTAATTTCTTTGGTAATATGGGCTATAGTCAATCCTCTTAAGATTTCTTTCACTTAAGAGAGTCTTTACAGACATGCTTCTTGCATTTATTTTTAATGAGTTCTGAAAAATATTTCTAAACTCTTTTGCTTTAACTGTTTTGTCCATTATTTAATATTTATCACTATTTAAAACTAAGCTTAAAGTCGTTTCGATAGAAACACCATAAATTTTATTTCTTTCTGTTTCTGTTTTGAATCTTGTCAGAATCACATTTTCTCTATCTAGGTATGTACTCAATATTATACGATCATAAATAAAGAAAAGAATAAAATCGCTAAACTGATCTTCGTTTAGGTTTACATTATTATTACTTAAATTTTTATCACAGAATACTTTAATTTCAATATTTGTATTAAAATAGATACCAACAATACAATTGAAAGCAACAAATCTTTCTTCAATCTTTTCAGTCTCAGAGTCTAATTCAAATGATTCGTTTATGTGCTTTGTAAGAAACTGATTTAAGTAATCTGCAAAAAACAAAATGTCATAGTTTTTTTGGATATCTAAATAATACTGAAATTCAGGTTTACTAAATATAGGTGTATGTTTAAGCATATTGTATTTTAATATTAGCGGTCTCGCTTTAATACCATAAATTGAATGTGAATTATAATACAATATCAATTGCTCAAAATCAGTAAGTTGTGAACGAAGAATTTTTGCATAAAAAACCTTTTCCTTAATGTCAAAACTACTTGAATCAATAATTTTAATTATTCTATAAAAGCATTTAAAATAATGGGAAAGATGACCTCTGTTTTCATTGAATAACAAAATATAACGATTTATCATGTTTTCATGATGAATCTCAATAGAAACTTTAGGATCATAGTTAATGTTGAGTTTGTCAAATAAGACTTTAAAGAAATCTTTACTTTGATCTAAATTATTAAGTTTGTCTTTAATTGTAGAATAAACATTTAGAAGAGAATAGAAATTTGATTCAAATTGTTGTGTTTTAAGTGTCCTACTTTGATCTTCATATACTTTTCTACTTGATTCAAGTTCTTTTCTTTGCAATTCAAACTCTTTAACCTGTTGATTTAATACTTCTATCTGTGAACGAAGAGCTTCTTGGTTAGTTTTTATGTCACTCCTTTGTTCTGTTAGAGCAATATAAAATAAAAGAACTCCAGCTAAAGCCCAAATTGAACCAACTACACCGCCAATAAAATCTCCAAATTGACTAAATTTTTGAGAATTAATAGGTAAGATGGTTTTAAAATCTATGTCAAACCATAGAAATAAGATTATTGATAAAATAATAAGAAAAAAGCCACTAACAATCATGGTTAAACTTGTTTTCTCATTTTTAATTATTGATAAAATTTTCATTTATTCAAGTATTATAATGGATTTCTAGTTAATACAAATTTCTAATAACTATAAATTAATGCATTCAATTAACAATGTATTAAAATGAAATATAAATTAAAGTTTTACTTTTTCGTGTCGTTGTAGAGGGATTATTCTATCTGTGTCGTCAAGTTACCTTGCTGCTAACGCGTTTATCCATATAATAAATCCATCCTTCAACCTCCATATCTTAATATATATTGTATGCTATAACCATACATTCCAGCATTATATATTGATACATTTTATACATCGCTTGCCAAGGTTTGATATACTCCCCCTATCGCAAAATGCGATAGGCTATTTGGTTGTGGGTTCGGGATTAATATCATGGGGTTGGCGTTTGCGTGTGCTGTGCTTCAATTGTTTCCTTATGTTTTGGTTTCTATTTTTACACTTTGAATTTAGGTATTTTTGTTTAATTTATTTGAATACTTATATGAACGTGTTGGATTTTTTGGTTGATGGGTTGTTTTGGGGGATGGAAGTCGGAATTGGGAAGACCGAAGTCCGAAGATGGGAGCCGGAAGACGGGAGACCGAAGGGGGAAGTTGGAAGATGCTTAATAATTTGAAAATTGGGAAATTTGAAGATTTGAAAATTAACCCAATGACCCCATAGCAAAACAGCAACACAGCAAGTGACTTCTAGGTCTGCCGACTCTGGAAGGTCATGCTTAGAAGGATAACCTGATAGAGTTCGAAGAACCTATCAGAGTTCGCCCCCTTAGATAAAAGAGATAATAAACACTCGCTCCCTCCAAAATCGAATACCTTTGATAAATTATCGCATTTTGCGATAGGGGAAATAAATTAGAGGGATTAGGGGGAAGATGGGAGTTGGAAGACGGGAGATGGACGTTGGGAGTCGGGAGTTGGGTGTTGAAGCCAACGGAAGAAACTTTAACATAACTTTAACATGATATTTTTTAAACAAATGTTACTTTTATAAGTCGTATTGAAGAATTGTTTGGTAGAAGGAGATAAACTCTGATAGGTTCTTCGAACTCTATCAGGTTATATCTTTGCTAAATAGATGCTTCACTTCGTTCAGCATGACAAAAGCTTCAACTAAACGAAATCGAATAGTATTTAAATTTTAACATCCTCTATTTAACGATGAAAAAGAAAATCATAATTGCCATTGCAGCCCTAGTTATTCTAATAGTTATATTCTTTGTTTTTGGGACATCGGAAAAGGATAAAGCTGCGCCGCAGTTTGTAAAGGTATCGAATGGTCTTTTTGAGGTGCTGGTTACCGTAACGGGTGAGCTTAAGGCGCAAAACTCGGAGGATATTGAGGCACCTACAGAGCTAAGGGGAAGGAGTTTCCGTATTTCCGATGTCAAAATTCAAGATCTTATCCCAGAGGGAACCGTTGTTGATTCAGGGGCTTATGTGGCAACCCTAGATAGATCTGCATTAAGCAATAGGCTAAAGGAGATTGAGGATGAGCTTGAAAAGAGCCAACAGGGCTACCTAAAAACCCAACTCGATACTACGCTAACGCTACGTGAACTTAGGAATTCGCTTATCAACCTTAAGTTCGAGATGGAGGAGAAGCAGATTGTTGTAGATCAATCGAAATACGAACCGCCAGCCACACAGCGTCAGTCGCAGATTAATTTGGATAGATCCAGCCGCTCGTACTCTCAGGCTTTGTACAACTATACGCTAAAGAGGGAGCAAGCTGAGGCTTCGATGAAAGAGGTGGCCATAAACCTTGAAAAGCAAAAGCGCGAAAGGCAGGATATGATGGGCATCATGAATAAGTTTGTGATACATGCGCCAAAACCGGGTATGGTTATCTACTACCGTGAGTGGAGCGGTCAGAAACGTAAAGTAGGGTCAACCATCAGCCCATGGGATTTAACGGTTGCAACGCTGCCGGATCTTTCGGTAATGAATTCGAAAACTTATGTGAATGAGATTGATATCAGCAAGATAAAAAAAGGTCAAATTGTTAGGGTTGGAGTAGATGCTTTTCCTGAGAAAAAGTATAGCGGTGAGGTTACTGAGGTTGCAAATATCGGTGAGCAATTGCCCAATACCGATGCTAAGGTTTTTGAGGTTGTAATCCGGGTTAACGGATTCGATCCTATCCTTCGTCCATCCATGACTACTAGTAATCAGATAATTACTAATGTGTATGAGAATGTACAATCGCTACCTTTAGAGGCTATTCATGCTGATGATAGCTTAAGCTATGTTTATACCAAAAAGGGGAAGAAACAAATTGTTGTAACGGGCGAGATGAACGAAAACTATATCGTTATCGAAAAGGGGTTAAGCAGTAATGATGAGGTTTACCTTTCGGTTCCTGAAAAGCCAGAATCGTTTGATCTTGCTGGTAAAGAGTTAATTTCAATTATTAAAGAGAAGATAAAAAACAAAAAACTTAATGAGGAGAAACTAAGATCAGAACAGGAGATGCAGATGAGACCGGGGAAGAGGTAGTGGTTCTTTACCGAGGGGCTGTGATGCTGTGTTGCTGTGGGATTGTGTTGCTGTATTGCTGTGGGTCTGTTGGGGGTTTTTATGATTTTTTCTCAATGTTCTGATCGAAATTTATATAAATATTAAGATTAACAAGTTAATGTCGTTTAGTTAAGCTGCAAGTCCGATAGGACTTAACTAAACGAAGATGACTAAAAAGTAATTAGTTCAAGTTGCTACTAATAATAAACTTTTAAAGAATTGAATAACGAATACTGATTAACGATTTAAGATTTATGAAATTAAAACTTACAAATCATTGATATTTAGAATGATGATCCTTGATCTTATTTTACTTCTAAAATCAAAATTCGTTAACCGAGTGTTTTTTACGAGTTCACCGAAGGTAATCCTTGTTCTTAAATCTTCTATATTAGCCATAACTAGCAACTTAAATTTATTTATAATGAACCAAAATTAATAACATACAATCAGCATGTACAAAAGGTATGTACACGATATTAATATTGCCATTGAATCTATACTGGCTAATAAGCTGAAATCAATTCTTACAGCGTTAGGGATTATATTCGGTGTGGCGGCTGTAATTAGCATGTTGGCTATTGGGAAAGGTGCTCAAAAGGAGATTCTGGATCAGATAAAGATGGTGGGAGTTAATAACATACTTATCATTCCCATTTTTGAAGCACCAGATGAGCAGCAGGCACAGGAAGAGAATGGCAATAAACAAAAACGTAAATTTTCTCCAGGTCTAACCCTAGCCGATGTTGATGCTATTAAGCAAATTATCCCATCTGTTACAAAAATCAGCCCGGAGATTAGCCTAAACTCATTCGTTCAGTACGAAGGCGTTCGTGTTCCTGCAAAGATTATGGGTGTTTCGAACGATTATTTCGATTTATATAATCTTCCCATAGAGGAAGGTGTTTTCTTCAACGATTATCAGGAAGAGCATGGAATTCCAGTTTGTATAATTGGCGGGAATATTAAATCTAAATTTTTTAGCAAGATCGATCCTATTGGACAGTATATAAAGTTTGGGCAGATTTGGCTAAAGGTGATTGGTGTACTAAGAAAAACAGAACTAACAGTTAGCGGGTTTCAGAATGTTGGCGTAAATGTTTATAACGATAATGTTTATTTACCAGCAAAAAGCATGTTGCTAAGATATCAAAACAGAGCATTGGTGAATTCGAGGAAAGTATCCGAAGGGAATAGATTTTTTGGTGGCGGAATGATGTTTTCTTTTGGTGGCGATACAAAATCCCAAGCACCCAAAAACTACCATCAGCTCGATAAGGTTATTGTTCAGGTTGCTGAAACGCAAGATATCAACTCTACAACCGAAGTTCTTAGTAGAATGATGCTTCGCAGGCACGAGGAGGTTAAGGACTTTGAAATTACTGTTCCCGAATTGCTACTAAAGCAGCAGGAGAGAACAAAGGATATTTTCAATATAGTACTTGGTGCAATTGCCAGTATATCTCTAATTGTTGGGGGGATTGGTATTATGAATATTATGTTTGCCTCGGTAATGGAGCGTATCAAGGAGATTGGAACTCGCATGGCTATTGGAGCAAAAAAGGCCGATATAATTGCACAATTCCTTTCCGAAGCCGTTCTTATCAGTGTAACCGGTGGTTTTATTGGAATCATTGTAGGTTTTATACTCACTAAGCTGATTACCCATTTTGCTGGAATACTAACAATAATAAGCCCTCTATCCGTTTTAGTGGCATTTGGGGTTTCGGCTGCGGTGGGTGTAATCTTTGGATTATCGCCTGCTAAACGAGCCGCCGATAAAGATCCTATTGAATCGTTGCGTTATGAATAGAAAACCAAAATCTTTAAATTCATATAATTTGATATTTATTAGATATGCAATGGGCCAATGAGGGTTGGATTCCCCCCTTTTTTAAGGGGGAACACAAGGGGGTAAATCAGAAATAATTGCATTAATATTGAATTTACCACCCCTACCCCTCCTTAAAAAAGGAGGGGATTCACATCACCAAACGCTGCTCAAGAATGGTATATATAATAGACATTTATGATTTTTAGAAAACTTAAATAGACTCTTAAAGATGAAGAGGTTTACAATTATTATAGTAGCAATTCTGCTTAATTCAACATCAGTGTTTTCGCAGAAACCAATTAATCGTCTTACATTGGATGAGGTTTTACAATTAGCCAAGGATCAATCGCCACAGGCTATTCTAGCAAAGCATCGGTTTAGGGCTTCATACTGGGAATACAGAACCTACAAGGCTGAATATCTTCCTAGCCTAACAATGACATCAACATTGTTTGATTTTAACAGATCCCTTTCAAGATATAAAAACTCCGATGGTTCCTATCAATACACCAGGGATAATAGTAATACTTCATCAGCAGGTCTTGCGCTTAACCAAAACATAGGATTAACGGGCGCAAAAATCTTTATAAATTCATCGCTTGAGCGAACTGATTTATTAGGATCTAATAGAAAAACATCCTACTTGTCCGTGCCTGTTTCAATTGGCTTTTCTCAGCCAATATTCGGTTTTAATTCGCTAAGATGGGAGAAAAAGATTGAACCGCTAAAGTACGAAGAAGCTAAACGTAATTATCTACAATCACTTGAGACAGTATCCATGGATGCTTCACGGCTATTCTTCGATCTTATTCTTGGACAGCAAAACCTTCGCACTGCCAAATTAAACCATGCAAATACCGATACTCTTTATAAGATTGCAAAAGGAAGGTATAATATTGGAACTATTGCTGAGAATGAGCTTCTTCAAATGGAACTTAGCAACTTAAACGCTGGTAGCGAGGTTAGCGATGCTGAGGTTGATTTGCAACTCAAAAAATCAAGAATCAAATCCTTCCTTGGTTTAAATGATGAATATGATTTGGAGTTGATTATCCCAACTTCAGTTCCAAAAACGGATGTTAAGTATGATGATATACTATCGCTGGCTAAGTCAAATAATCCCTCAATTCTTGCGTTGCAACGTCAGCTAATTGAGGCGGATCAAGGGGTGGCTCAAGCACGATCACAGAGAGGTTTTAGTGCTAGTCTTAATGCTTCATACGGTTTAACCCAACAAGCAGTTGTATTTGATAATGCATACAAAGATCCATTAGATCAACAGGGAGTGAGGGTTGGCCTAACAATCCCAATTCTGGACTGGGGGCTTGGTAAAGGCAAAGTTAAGATGGCACAATCGGCAAGGGAAGTGACTAAAACTACCGTTCAACAGGCATTAACCGATTTTGAGCAGGATGTGTTTTTGAAAGTTATGCAGTATAATAGGCAGGATGATCAGGTAATGCTTTCAGCAAAAGCCGATACTATATCCCAAAGTCGCTATAACGTTACCAAAGAGAGGTTTTTAATTGGTAAGATTGATGTTCTAGATTTAAACGTTGCCCAAACCGAGCGCGATGCTGCAAAGCAAAAGTATATCAATACCCTAAATAATTTCTGGCAATTTTACTACAATATGCGTAAGCTAACGCTTTACGATTTTGAGAAAGGACAACCTTTATCAATGGATTTCGAAATGCTTTTGAAGTAATCCACTTGGGAAAAAGTAACAAAGCCGCAATGCGGCTAGATATGGCATAATACAACTTAGCTACAAATAGAACGCCGTTATACGGCTATAATTAAAATGCACAATATGCATTAGATTTTTGATATAAGGAAAACATTAATAGATCATGTATTGATTCTAACTCTTTGTTTTTTAAGAAATAACCGAACATAAATTAGCCTTATCTATTGCTAGTTCGTAGTTGGAGGGGGATGGGCACAACCATTGATAAACACAATTATTACAAGGTTTCTGATCTCGTATTCTCCGCCACGAATTTTTATTATTCATCTCATTAAGGATTATTCCTACAACGGATTCATCATGTAAGCCAATGGGTTCATGATTTGCATTAGCATAAACCTTACCATCTGCCATCAGTATTAGTTTTCCGAAATCGTAAGTGTTTAATACCTGTTTTACGAAAATATCATTGCGACTTAAACGCGTACCCAGTATGTCCTCCTCATCTAGATAAATGTTGCTTATAAAGAGTGGGAGGTTACTCCCTGTATATAATGGTTTAATCATTGCTTTATCCAAACCGTTTACATCGATTATCCGTTCAGCTTCATCAAATTCTTCCATTGAAGTGATAGCGAATAGCCATTGAGTTTGGATTTTTGATGATTTAATAAGTGAAATAACATGGTCTAACTTTTCTTGATTTAATGGGAAATCAATCAATACTTTAAGTCTTGCCTTTTCGCCCGACAAGAATTCAAACTGGGTTAAATTATCGGGGATATCGTAGTAACAAGTGTTAAATATTTTAATAGCATGAATATGTTCTATACCCTTTGCAAAATCTCGTAATTCAGAATATGTAAAAATATTTCCACCAAGGATATTTATTGCTCCCAGCGGCGAATATTCTATTTGCGAAATAAAAGATAAAGCAGTCTTTAGAGGTAATTGGTTGTTTCCTAAATCTCTATTATAATCGAACTGTTTGTACACAGGGATACCCGAAAGCATAGAGGTAGGCTTACCACCACCAATATAAATGCTTAGCTCGTTAAAATATGATAGTACGTCATCACTTGTGAGTTTAAAATCAGTTTCTTGAAGTTGTTCAATAGTTTTGTTGATCTTGAATTTTGGAATAAAAACTACTGGTTTCTTTGGAAATGATAAACTATCAACAAGATCGCCAGAGAACGTATCGTGTATGTAATTCACAAAATCAAGCAAATCAGAATCCTTTAAATCTGCTTCAGTTATTTCCACACAGTACATGTTTTTACTATCATTCAACTGGTTTACAATGGCTTTAACCTTTTCGGTGTTTTTGAATTTTCTGCCTTGATTAGAGATTGTGTTATATATTACGCTATGACCATTCCTTTCAAAAAGAAAAGTATAGGGATCCAGATACAACCAATAATTCTTCATTCTTAAATATTTTTACTTATTAATTCAGCTACTCCTTTATTCTATTGATACATCTTCTAAAACCTTTTTATAATCCCCTGGGTTGTTTTCCAAATAGGATATATTACGAGCCAAATAGTCGGAAAATCGCTTTTCATTAGTAAATCCCTTACAAACAGGTTTCTCACTCAGTTTATCAAGGTAATATATGCATTGAACACATGTTTGAGTCCTATGACAGCTTGAACATTGTTCTGTTATATTATTATAATAGGAATTTATACGTTGGGCGATTTGTTCTAAATCAAGTTGTACTCCATTTTTCGAGACAACTCCTAATGCGTGTTGAAAACCTATTCGTTCGCAGGGCAATATTTTCCCGTTAACAGTGACAAATACCTTTTTACTGAATGGAGAACATGTTCCTGTCGGTAAGTAGGTTTTTTTAATTTTCTTGCTTAACAGGTCGGTATATCTCTCAAAGATATTTCCGCTGTACTGGCCTGCAAAAGATGTTAATTCCCTAAAATCAGGATTATTTAGAATAGATTCGTTAATAATATCTTCATAATTTTCAGCCTGTTGCAGACTTTCATAGTTATTTCGATAAGTCTTCTTAAACTCTTCAACTTTTTCGGGTCTTATTCCAGCATCGCTGAGTTCGCTGATAGAAGGATTTTTACCGAATTCTTTTTTGATGTAATCAAAAATTTCGCTAACAGAATTCTTATTGTGCAGAACCGAGTTGAAATTTACATTCCGTTTAAAAAAATCGGGATACTTTTGTTGTAATTGTCTAACATTTTGATGCACGTCAGGGAATGAATTTTTACTATTATGATTAACCCTGTAACCGTGGTTTTCTTCGTTCCCATCAAGGCTAACTAAGATGCTGAAATCTTTTTCAACAAGGTAATCCATGCTCTTTCCCAGTAGCAAGGCATTAGTTGTCATCGACCATCTAAAATGTATTTTGGGGATCGATAGTTTTTCAAGGTAATCTATAACTTTTTTTATAAAGTCAATATTCATCAAGGGTTCACCCCCATAAAAGCCAACGGTGACGTTATGGTTTTGTGAATAATTTAGGGGCGATTGCCAAAGATTTACCAGATAGTTTATCATTTCACGGGCAATTTCAAATGGCATATACTTATTTACCCGCTCATCATAATCGGTATAAAACTCACCGTACCCACAGTATTTGCATTTCAGATTACAAGCATCTGTTACCTCAAAAACCAAATGATCCACATTTGCCAACTGCCATTCAATTTGCTTTCCATCCAGCTTTCCAAATTCATCTTTTCTTTTATTCAGAAAAACCCCTTTGTTTTTCAAAAACAGAAATTTGTTGTAGTAGTATTCTACCTGATTTTTCTGGTACTCCCTGTTATCTATTACTAATTTATCGGGTAGGTTGATATTATCCCCATTTTTAAGGAATTGCTCTACTATATATGAAAAAACCGGAGATGCGGGTATAATATAATTTTCAGCGGGGGCCGACAAATACTTATTTTTATTTGCTGA
This sequence comes from Bacteroidales bacterium, assembly GCA_013141385.1. Classification (NCBI taxonomy): domain Bacteria; kingdom Pseudomonadati; phylum Bacteroidota; class Bacteroidia; order Bacteroidales; species Bacteroidales bacterium. The sequence continues at coordinate 40,665 of JABFRB010000001.1, forward strand.
GGTGAATAAAATGTCAGATTTCATCCTATAAGAATTATGTTAAACAGGAATATGTCAAGTAAATTATTTATAGATTTTAACATTGAATTAGAGGTAATCGCAAGTTAAGTATTTATTGTTATATAAATTTAAGATAATTACCTGTTACTATAAACAAATCATTAAAATCGGTTAATAGTCAAGCTTGTTTCTTTAAAACAATCAAGACTATTAACCGATTAAGTTACTATAATTTCAACTCCATGTTATGGAGTTGTTTCATCGCGTACAAACAAGCGTTCATCCATACGCGTAAACAATCTATCTTCATATGAAACGCAGGTGCAATAGCACGTGCATATTATTACGCCCCCTTTAACTTGGGTGGCTTCTTTACTTGAAAGTTCATTCGAACTTAGCGTGTCAAGTTTTAATTTTTTCTCTGTTTTCATAAGATTAATTTGATTAAGTTAATAATTAGTTTTAAAGGCATTAAAAACAAAAACAAGTACTTTCTTAAAAAATATGAGAAAACATTTTCCTTAGTGAAGATTAAACAAAACCGGTTACTTGTATCATATTAGATTTTAGTCTCTATTACAAGCAAATAACCGGTTAGTTATAATATTTGCTTATTGGGCAAAATATATATATTCACCTTGACTATCAAAAGAACGTTCAGAGTACTTCTGATCAAGCGTATCGCAATAGCAGTAGCAACGGCAAATTGGTAGTCCACCTTTTATCTGATTGGCTTCTCGGTTTGCAAGTTCGTGTGAACTCAGTGTGTCAAGTTTTAATTTTTTCATAACTTTAATTTGTTTAAGTTACTAATAATTTGATTTAATATTATGGAAGAGTTCTGTCTACATGTATTAGATTATCTTTACGTGTAAAAAAACTATCCATAGATATGATACAATAACAGGAGCAATTGCAAATTTGTATTGCTCCACCACTTATTTGGGCCACATCTTTATTTGCAAGTTCTTTTAAGTTCAGCGTGTCAAGTTTTAATTTTTTCTCTTTTTTCATAACACTAATTTGTTAAAGTTAATAATAGCATTAAAGGTCATGTTTACAATCTTTTAGAAATATCGATGACTATTAATCGATTAAATTGCTATAATCTTGATTTAAACTTCCTTTACTACAACATGAACTTCATCCCAAGATGAATAACTCCTCTCATAATAAGCAGTGCAATAGCAACGGCAAGTGCAAACTATTCCACCCACAATTTTGTTGGCTTCCTTGTTTTCAAGTTCATTTAAGTTCAGTGAGTCAAGTTTTAATTTTTTTCTTGTTTTCATAACACTAATTAGTTTAAATTAGTAATTGTTTTAAAGGCATTTAAGGCAAAAAAGAATATTTTTTATTGTATATTAGAAATCATGTTCTTTCATGAGGATTATATTAAACCGATTGCCTACTTATATAAAATCTAAAATTAAGTAATACATATTTTAAGATTTAACTCTGTCAGGGTTTTGAACCCTGACAGAGTTTTGTAATAGACATTATATAATAGATATTTCATTCAAAATACTTGTAAATAACTAATTCATTAGCATATTTATTAGGGTGTTGGTGGCATCATCATGTAGTAACTGCGCTCTTCAATTCGTGTATAAATCCTTTCGTCAATTGTATAACAAGTACAGTAGCAACCACAAATTCCACCACCTCTAATTTGGTTGGTTTCTTTGTTTTCAAGTTCATTTGAACTTAATGCATCAAGTTTTAATTTTTTCTTTGTTTTCATAATATTAATTGGTTTAAGTTAATAAATGTAAAGGCTATTTATCTTTCCATTCTAATAAAAGATCTTTTTGTAATGCCAGTGAGCATTTTAAAATAATCCAAATAAGTCAAACCCCCAATATTATAAATTTAAGCAATTGAATAACAATTTTATACAATGCAATGAAATATAAAATTTAGAAAAAACTATTTTATGACAACTCAATAATTCTAATTTAAGGTCTTATCTCAACAAAATAATATAACTATAAACAATATAAATGTGAGTTTATGATACGATAAACGCTATGAAAAAGATAATATCAACATAATTTAAATGCAAGGTTAAATATACGGTGGTAATTTGACAATAACAAGAATATTTATGTAAATAAACATAAATATATTTATACAGACTTAATATGTAGCGAATATCTAGTAAATATGCAGTTTTAGATTCTCAATTTGCTTCGATGATGTCAATAAGAAGTAATGCTCTATGGGATAAGTTGTGTATGAGCGGGTATGTTTTTATGGGCTTAAACTATATAGTTTAACGTCAGTTCGATGTAAGATGTCATCTTGAGCGAAGCGAAAGATTTTATTGTCTAAAATTCAGATACTTCATTCCGTTCAGCATGACAAAGCAACAATCTAATGGTGAACTGAGAATCAATATATTATACTTACATCGAACTCGCGTTAGTTTAGGAAAAAATCTAGATTCAATTTAGCTCTATATTTCTCCTTTATTTCTTTGTTTGAATCACTTTCTTACAAATCAATAATCTTATTCTTCAGCGCATATTTAACCAAATCTACAGTAGTTGTAAGTTCCAGTTTCTGCATGATATGGTTTTTATGAGACTCAACAGTACGTACACTAATGAATAGTTTATCAGCAACTAGTTGATTTGAGTAACCTTCGGCAACAAATCTTAAAATCTCTAATTCTCTATTTGTAAGTTTCTCATCCTGAAGAGAGTCAAATCGTTCAGGGTCTTTAACCTGTTTAAGGTAACTCTTTAGAATAATATTTGAAACATCCTTACTAAAATACTCATTGCCCTTATAAACCTCACGGATTGCATCTAACAACTCTTCACGAGTGATATTTTTAGGAAGATAGCCCTTTGCACCAGCCTTAATAGCATTAAAGATAAATTCTTGATTAGTGTACATTGAAAGGACTATAACTTTTATAGTAGGATATTCGGTAGTAATTATTTTTGTAAGCTCAATCCCCGACATTTCTGGAAGGGAGATATCAACAATCATCACATCTGGTTTAATTAACTTAAGCTTTTCCAGAATACTCTTAGCATCACTGGCCTCAGTAATTACCTCAATATCATCTAATCCCGAAAGCAATGCCCGGATTCCATCTCTTACTAACTGATGATCATCAACCAAAGTAACTTTTATCTTATTCATGTTACATTTTTTGTTTTGGGAAAATTGGAAATTCAGCTTGAATTTTTACGCCATTACCAACAGAAGTAATAATCTCAAATTTCCCGTTTAGTAAAATAGCCCTCTCCTTCATATTATAAAGCCCATTCCCTGATTCATAGCCCTTTGACGGATTATATCCAACACCATTATCTTCAATATGAAGGTATAATCTTGAGATATCAGAAAATATTGAGATTACTGCTCTAGAGGCACCAGAATGCTTTACAATATTATTCAATGCTTCCTGTGCAATTCGATATATATAGGTTTTAAGAAGTTGGTTGAACGACTCGGGGAGCACTCCTATAACCAATGAAACATTTATCCCCGAATTTGATTCTATTTCAATACAAAGATTTCGAAGAACAACAGCTAAACTAAACTCAGTTAACGCAGCGGGCATAAGATTATTCGACATCCTCCTAGTCTCTTCAATAGTGTGATTAAACATCTGCTTAACCGATTCAATTGTTTTACGTTGATTTCCCAGCTCATCTAGGGGTATACTTTCTAACTTTAGTTTAATAGCTACAAGGGTTTGACCAAGCCCATCGTGTAACTCCCTCGATAACCTTTGACGTTCCTGTTCCTGCCCATCAATTACCGAACGCATCTGCCTTAAACGTTCAGTATGCAGCTCCTCCTCAATAGCTTTACGACGAGAAATATCCCTAATAACAAGCGATTCAACTTCCTGACCATGGAAAAGCACTCTATTTTTCTGTACCTCAACTGGAATTTTACGATCCGATCTTGTTTTAAGAATCGCCTCAAATGAGAAAACTTCATTTTGCTGAGCAGAAATATATGTTTCCTCATCGATAAGTAGGTAATCCTGTGGTGCTCTTTTAACCAATTCATCCTCAGAGAATCCTGTAAGGTAACTTAACGCATGGTTTACAAGTACTGGAGTTCCTGTTTTGTGTAAAACTATACCGTCAATTGTAGCCTTATAAAAATGGGTTAGCCTTTGTTCTCTCTCCTTTAAACTACTGGTGATATGCTTAATCTGAAGCACCATTTTATTAAAAACCTCCGTTAAAAGGCCTATCTCATCCTGGTATTTAATTGGTAAAGTTTGCTCATACCTTCCATCACCAACACTAATGGCTGCCTCCTTTAGCCTAATTAGAGGAGCTGTAATCTTTTTACTTAGTATAAAAACGCCAATTGTAAGCGCAATAAAAACAAGAAAACTTATAAGTAGAATTCGCTTGCCTAAAATCATGATCTCTTTCATTGCCTCCACGTAATCCATTTCAGCAATAATAACCCACTTTAAATCATTGATATTTACAGGACCATAGGCACTTAGTACCTTTTGATTTCTATAATCAATAGTTTTCTTTACACCAACCTTACCTTCGTGAGCCCTTTTAACAACTTCTGAGTTACAGCTGGCTAATAGTATCGATTTTTCGATAAAACGTGATGAACTTCGAAGAAGGTTATCATGACCTACCAGATAAACTTCGCCTGTATTACCTAAGCCCTTCTCGTTGAGTTGCTCTGCCATAATACCATTTATGGCTTTATCGGAAATCTCTAGGAAGATTACTCCAAGTAAAATATTATCAGCATTATATATAGGACTTGCTATAAACGACGAATATTCAGTTAGTAGTGAACCTTTGGTTAAATCTTGAAAAATAATACCTTTACGTTCAACCGCTTTTTTGTAAAGATCTTCAAGTGAGGTACTTAATAGAGATGATGTGTAGTAGCCCGATATTTTACTGTCTGAGCCAACTTCAAATGAATGAATTCTATTATTTGGTAAACCAAATGAAAGACTTACATATACTTTTGCATCAGCAAGATACCCAATTAGGCGTGGATCTATTATTGAATTGTCATTTTTCTGAATGTTATTAATATCATTCGTTTCATATAATTGTGAACTTAAGGATGCAATAATTCTTAATACACTATTTTGGGTTGATAAGAACTTCAAATTTCTTGCTCGTTCCCTATAGAATTCCTCAATTCGAATTTTCTTCTCCTCTTTTAATGATATAAGTTGTTGATATGTACGTTGTATAAGCGCCTCTCGGGCTGTAAAATATGAATATGCTCCAACCAGTACCACTCCTGTAAAACAGAAAATCATAGAGTAAAGAAAAAGTTTGGTTCGAAGTGAATAATACCTCATTTTATTCTATCTAATTAAAATTACTCCCAAATATAGTTGCAATTTCTTCAAAGCCTAGTGATTTTAAAACGCTGAATTTACTAATTTCAAGAATATCTACATTACCTGATTGGTAATATAATTTAACATGAGTTTGATTTAAGAAACATGATAATATGTTTATTTACATTGATATATAAATATTTAGTTTGGTGATGGAAGGTTGGAATAATGGAATAGTGAAATTTCTTGTAACTTTTTTCTTCCAAAATTGGCTTCGCCGAGTTCCGCTTTGCTCCAGTTCCATTTTTCCATCATTCCAATTAAACTTTATGTGTATAATATTGATTAATATGTAATTAAATAACTTCTTATATCGAACTCACGTTAATTTACCTAAAACTGACTAATTTATCTGATAGTTTGAACTTTGATTGTAGGTTTTGTTTTTTAATAAATCCAAACAAATTAAAGAATATTAGCCTATAGTCCTTATTATTGTTCTACTTTTGAGCCACATAATTTAAATGTAATGATTGTCAAAATTCCCTTTCAAATAATTGAGCTCGAAAGCCAAAGCTATCATATTGTAGTTGATGGTAAGGTTGATGGTATTAAACTAGCATTTATAATCGATACGGGAGCATCGAGAACAATTATAGATAAATGCTATGCTGAAAAGTTAGAAAAATTACCCTTTGGAACAGAAACCCCGATGGCAACAGGATTATCTGCAGAGCAAATCCCTGTTGAATTATACAATATTTCTTTATTAAAACTTAAGGATGTTCCGTTTAAAGACGTACAAGTGTTAACTGCTGACCTTAACCCAATTAACGAAGTTTATTCAAAAATTACAGGAAAGAAAATAGGAGGGTTGATAGGCTGTGATTTTTTAATGAAAAATATTAAAACCATTGATTTTAAAGGGAAATGCTTAAAAGTATCGAAAGAAAAGTAATCCAGTATACAATTATGATTCAATCAATTACTTAATACCATTCGCTCTGAAAAATTAATATTTATAGTAAATGAGTATTTATCCATGTATAACCTATTGTATCATATCTCAAAAAAAGTAATATATTTGCCCGATAATTTTTGGAAATAAGAAAATATTCAATTCATTAATACTGAGAACAAATGCGGAATAAAGGTGCGATAAAATTTATTGCTATTGCATTAGCGCTGGTATGCGTGTACCAGTTATCATTTACTTATGTAACTAAACAGGTAGAAAAGAAAGCTAAAGCGTACGCTAAAGGTGATTCAAAAAAAGAATTTCACTTCTTAGATTCTATATCAACCGAAACTGTTTACAATTTCCTTTGGGTGCGTAAATATACCTACAAAGAATGTAAAGAGCGAGAGATTAATCTTGGTTTGGATCTTAAAGGAGGTATGGAGGTAACTCTTGAGGTATCTGTTGTTGACCTAATCAAATCATTAGCAAATAATAGTACGGACCCCTCTTTTTTAAAGGCTATTGAAATGGCTCAAACAATGGATGCAAGCATCGATTTCATTACCCGTTTTGGTGATGCATTCGAAAAGATTGCTCCCAATGCCCGTCTGGCAGCTATATTCAATACTGTTGAACTCCGCGATAGAATTTCGTTCAACTCAACGAATAAAGATGTTTTAACTATTATTCGTAAAGAAGCTGACGGTGCTATTAAAAACTCATTTAACATTATTAGTACACGTATTGATAAATTTGGTGTTGCTCAAGCTAATATCCAACAACTTCAAACATCTGGAAGAATTCTTGTTCAGTTACCAGGTGTAAAAGAACCCGAACGTGTAAGAAAACTCTTACAGGGAACAGCCAACTTAGAGTTTTGGGAAACATATGAAAACTCTGAAATATACCCATTCTTGAATGCTGCAAATGCTAAAATTAAAGAATTACAGGATGCAGAAAACAGCTTGAAAGAGGCAGAAAAAAGCACCTTAAAAACCACGACTCAGGAGTCAAATAGTAAGAAAGAATCAACCGAAAAAGGTGAAGATCTTGTTAAAATGCTCAAGGAAAAAGAGGCAAAAGATACAACTTCACTTGCACAAAATGATATAGCAAAGAATTTTCCATTGTTCTCTATTTTACGTCCAAATGTTGATGAAAGAACAGGTCAACCTCATGTAAGTAATCTAATTGGGCATTCTCATTCCAAGGATACTGCAAAAGTAAACGAATACTTAAAATTAGCTCAGGTTAAGAGTTTAATGCCTCGTGATTTGAAGTTATTATGGGGAGTTAAAGCAATTGATAAAAAAGAGACCATTTTTGCATTATGGGCAATTAAGGTAACAAATAGAAATGGCAAAGCACCTCTTGATGGTGGTGTTATTACTGATGCTCGTGATGAGATTGCCGATAAAAAAGGTGCCTCAGAAGTTAGTATGTCAATGAATGCTGAAGGATCAAGAATTTGGGCACGTTTAACTGGCGACAACGTTGGTAGATGTATTGCAATTGTTCTTGACAATTATGTTTATTCGAGCCCTACGGTTAATGGTGAAATTAAAGGAGGTCGTTCTTCAATTTCTGGAAGTTTTACCATTAATGAAGCAAAAGACTTAGCAAATGTTTTAAAATCTGGTAAACTACCTGCACCTGCCAAAATTATTCAAGAAGAGGTTGTTGGTCCATCTTTAGGTAAAGAAGCTATTAATGCTGGTTTACTATCGTTCCTATTCGCATTTATCGGAGTACTATTGTACATGTCGCTTTACTATGGTAGAGCAGGAAACGTTGCAAACGTTGCTCTAATTACCAACGTATTTTTCACATTTGGGGTTATGGCATCATTAGGAGCAGTTCTTACACTACCTGGTATTGCAGGTATGGTTCTAACCTTTGCCATGGCGGTTGATGGTAACATCATTATCTATGAACGTATGCGGGAGGAGACTCGTGCAGCTAAAGGCGACCAATTGGTTATTAAGGATGGTTTTCAGCATGCCCTCTCTGCCATTATCGATGGTCACGTAACTACTATTCTAACAGCGGTTGTACTTTACATTTTTGGTTCTGGTCCAGTTCAAGGTTTTGCAACTACTCTTATCATTGGACTTCTTCTATCCCTATTCACTTCAATCCTAATATCTCGATTGGTATTTGAATGGATTCAAAAGCATAACTGGCATATTAGTACAGGTAATAAATACACCATTAACGCTTTCACTAAGGTTAATATCAACTTTATTAAACTTAGGAAAATTGCATATGTAATATCTATTGCTGTTGTTACGGTTGGTGTTATTTCGCTTTTCGTAAGAGGAATGAGTAAAGGTATCGACTTCACAGGTGGAAGAACATACGTAGTTCGATTCGATCAGCCGGTAAATACTCAGGATATAAGAATTTCTCTTGAGAATGTGATGGATGGGGATGCACCTGAAGTTAAAACATTTGGACCCGAAACACAAGTTAAGATAACCACTAAGTATCTTATCAAGGATAATTCAACCAAAACAGATTCTCTTGTTGAGCAAAAACTCTTTGCTGGGGTTAAGTCTTTTTTCAAAACACCTATTTCCTACAATGAATTTTCAGCTCATGAGAACAGCAATCAGATTGGAAAAATGAGTTCTCAGAAAGTAGGACCAACTGTTGCTAAGGAGATGATTTATAAAGCATTTATGGCTGTTTTCTTTGGACTAATTATCATATTCATTTATATAACCATACGATTTAAGAATTGGCAGTTTGGTTTAGGGGGTGTTGTTTCTCTTTTCCATGATACAATGATTATTATTACAGCATTTACTTTGTTTCATGGAATTTTGCCTTTTAGTCTTGAGGTTGACCAATCTTTTATCGCTGCAATTCTAACTATTATTGGTTACTCAATTATGGATACAGTTATTATCTTCGACAGAATTAGAGAGTACAGAACACTACACCCAAAATGGTCGCTAGGTGATAATATTAATGCGGCTATTAATAGTACACTTGGACGAACAATTAATACTTCAGGTATTACCTTTGTAGTACTATTAATAATATTCATTTTTGGTGGTGAAGTATTAAGAGGTTTTATTTTTGCACTATTAATTGGAGTATCAATTGGTACCTTCTCATCAGTATTTGTCGCTACTCCTGTTGCTTATGATATTATTCAGTGGCAAGAAAGAAAAAAAGAAAAGAATGCTCTAAAAAAATAGAAAGCACTAATAATTTTGAAAAAACCTGTCTTATAAGTAAAGACAGGTTTTTTTGTTTTTGCTTTGAAATAGTTTTTAGATTTGTAGATAAATAAAATCGAGAATGATTTACCATAACCTTCTATTTATAAGCATGTCCGAAATACTATTTATAGCATTCGTGGCATTTTTACTCTTTGGCACAAAGAAAATACCAGAGGTTGCCAGAGGTTTAGGCAAAGGTTATCAGGAATTCCAGAAAGCTGCCGATCAAATTAAGGAAGAGATTAACAAAGTCACTAATGATATTAAAGAAGAGACAAATAAGGTAAAAGATGAGGTAAATAAGGTATCAGATGATATCAAAAGTGATATTAACGATGATTCAAAAAACTCATCGACTAGAGTGGGATAGTTAGCTGAATATCTGTCATGATTCATGTGTTGTCTCTTATTCTCATTGTTCGACCTGTTCATTTAAAAATCAAAAACCTTTTCTATTTTCATTTCTTTAAGGATAAACTTTTGATTATAATATTATTAGATAATTGCTGAATTAATGAAATAAAGTGTACCTTTGCCAACTATTTTTAATTTCGTTTTTTGAATAAGCTGCTAAAATTCACATAAATAGCAGGCAAAATTGTAATATGGACAAAGAAAAGAACAAAAAAATCGTAGTTAAACGCGAGATGCGCACCAACTCCGAGAATGAACCCAGCAGGGTTTACCGACCACGAACCTTAAAGGCTCGCCCTGTATCAGATTCAGATGACAACTCTGAAAACAGCAGGCAAACAGATGAGCAAGAGTCAATCACTCGCAAACCAGAACAATCTAAGGAAGGATTTTCAGAAGAACGACCATCAAAAAGGGATGAGTTTATCCCAGTAGATTCTCGTGAAAAAAAGAAAGTTTATAAGAAACCCGAAGATTCTTCCTCCGAAAGAAAATCTACTTACAAACCACGAACAGGTGGTTTTAAAAAGAGCGATGAGGAATTTTCAAATGATATAGAATTTAGTAACGAAACAACTTCAATAGCTAAAGAAAGCGAAATAACCCCCAAAAAAGTTCTTCGTATCCAGAAACCAGAAGAGAGATCTTTTCGAAAAAAAGATGATAGATTCGATTCTGATAAAAGAGATACTCGAAGTACATCAAGAAATACCGAAGGAAAATCAACCGGATATCGTTCTAGCCGAATAGATAAATCAAATGATAGACCTAGAGAGTCAAAAGAGGAGCGAGAAGAGAGATTTAGAAGACAACGTACAGAAGGCGATATTAAACCCAGATTTAACGATAGGACAGGGGATTCCAAAAAACCTTACGGTTCAAGATCCGAAACACCTAAAAAGCAACAACTTCGTTTATATATTCCTGAAAAGAGGGAGAAAATATTCATTGATAAACCTATTCCAAAACCAAAAAGGGAGTACGATGATAAGCCATTCCTTGAGGTTGATAGCGATGGTCTAATTCGCTTAAACAAATTCATAGCTAACACTGGCCTTTGCAGTAGACGTGAGGCTGATGACTTTATAGAAAATGGGATGATTACCATCAATGGTGAGGTAATTACTCAACTCGGCACTAAAGTAGATCCAAATTCAGAGATTTGCTTTAAAGGGAAAAAACTTGAAACAGAGCATAAAGTATATATCCTACTGAATAAGCCAAAGGATTATATTACAACCGTTGAAGATCCAAATGCAAAAAGAACCGTAATGGAGCTTATTGAAGGTGCATGTACCGAAAGGGTTTACCCAGTTGGTCGCCTCGATAGGAATAGTACAGGGCTACTTTTACTCACCAACGATGGTGAAATGACCAAAAGGTTAACTCATCCTAGTTTTCAAAAGAAAAAAATCTACCATGTAGGACTCGATCGTGTTTTGGTTCGTGAGGATATGGAAAAAATATTATCAGGAGTCGAAATTGAAGGTGAACTTATTAAGGCTGATGCAGTTGAATATACTGAAGAATCTGATGGCTCTGAAGTTGGAATAGAGATACATACCGGGCAAAATCGGGTAGTAAGAAATATGTTCGATGTTCTAGGATACAAAGTATCAAGGTTAGACAGGGTTTACTTTGCTGGGCTAACAAAGAAAAATCTCCCTCGTGGTAGCTGGAGATTTCTTACTCAGAAAGAGATCAACATGCTTAAAATGAATAGATTTGATTAGTATTATCTATTATAACATGCTGATAACTACTCTTATTATTTTTATAGATCACATTTGATACTTTGCAAGATGTCACATAAATCGGGTTTTGTAAATATTATCGGAAATCCAAATGTTGGTAAATCAACCCTTATGAATGCTTTGGTTGGTGAAAAAATATCTATTATCACTAAAAAAGCACAAACAACCCGTCATCGGATAATGGGAATTGTTAATGGGGAAGATTTTCAGATTGTGTACTCAGATACTCCAGGTGTTCTTAAACCTGCATATAAACTGCAGGAGTCAATGATGCGATTTGTTGAATCAGCACTTGAGGATGCGGATGTTATTTTATACATCACCGATACCTTTGAGACTCCCAATAAAAATCAGGAATTCCTCGATAAAATTCAAAAATTAGGAACTCCTATTATACTCGTAATCAATAAAGTTGATTTAACCACCCAAGAAAAAGTTACCGAACTTGTTGATATATGGGGTAAGATGCTGCCAAGCGCAAGGATTTTGCCAGTTTCAGCATTGCATGGATTTAACACTGAAGGGTTAATCACTATTATAAAAGAGATTCTCCCAGAAGGACCTGAATACTTTTCCAAGGAAACCCTAACCGATAGAACCATGAGGTTTTTTGCCTCAGAGATTATAAGGGAAAAGATTTTACTCCATTACCAAAAAGAGATTCCCTATTCCGTTGAGGTTGAAATTGAAGAGTATAAGGAGGGAACAAAACTTGATAGCATAAGAGCGATCATTTATGTTAGCCGCGAATCGCAAAAGGCCATTGTTATTGGACATCAGGGGAAAATGTTAAAACGAGTTGGAATCGAAGCTCGTTTAGACCTTGAGAAGTTTTTGGAGAAAAAGGTTTTTCTTGAACTATTTGTTAAGGTTGACCCCGAGTGGCGCGATAACGATAATAAGCTAAAGCGATTTGGGTACATTCAGTAAAAAGTGCAGAGTGCCTAGAGTTTGGAGTACTTAGAGTTAGCACTTAAGAGTTAAAATAATGGAGATGTGGAGTGGCGGAGTACTGCAAAACAGCATTATGGCAACACAATCTAATAATAAAAGTATACGTTTTCATCCCTCAAACAAATTCAATCCATGGGAAATATAGTTGCAGTAGTAGGACGTCCAAATGTAGGAAAATCGACATTTTTCAACCGTATGGTTGGAGGAAGACATGCGATTGTTGATGAAACAGCGGGAGTTACACGCGATAGAATCTATGGAAAATCCGACTGGAATGGCATTGAGTTTTCAATAATCGATACAGGAGGTTACGTAATTAATTCCGATGATATTTTTGAAGGGGAGATCCGCAAACAGGTTGCTATTGCTATCGAAGAGTCAGATGTTATTCTTTTTTTGGTTGATGCTCAAACGGGTATTACTGTTATGGATATGGCTGTGGCCGAAATTCTCAGAAAAAGTCACAAGAAAGTTTTTGTTGTAGCCAACAAAGTTGATAATAATAATTTCCGCTTGAATGCAACTGAATTTTACAATTTTGGATTAGGTGATCCTTATTGCGTTTCATCCATAAGCGGTATGGGGACTGGGGATTTACTTGACGATATTGTAAAGGAGTTTATAAATCAGGAGCCCCAAGAAGAGATTAACATCCCAAAAATAGCAATTGTTGGAAGACCTAATGTTGGTAAATCATCATTGATTAATGCTTTAGTTGGAGAGGAAAGAAATATTGTAACACCTATAGCAGGTACAACCCGTGATTCAATTTATTCTCGGTATAATAAATTTGGGCATGATTTTTTCCTAATTGATACGGCTGGTTTACGAAAGAAAACCAAAGTGACTGAAGATCTAGAGTTCTACTCCGTTATGCGTTCAATTAGAGCTATCGAAAATGCTGATATTTGCATTCTACTAATTGATGCTACGCTAGGCTTTGAAGGCCAAGATCAAAATATTTATAATCTCATTATTAAGAATAGGAAAGGTGTTGTAGTTGTTGTAAATAAGTGGGATTTAGTTGAAAAGGATAATAAAACTACGGATCAATATACAAAGGCAATCAAAGAGATTATGGCACCTTTTCATGATGTTCCAATTATCTTTACCTCTACTATTACAAAGCAAAGATTGCTAAAGGTTTTTGAAACGGCTATGGAGGTATATGAGAATCGTAATCGTAAGATTCAAACATCTAAACTAAACGATTTTCTTCAAGAAACAATTGAATCTTATGCACCACCTGCCTATAAAGGGAAACATATTAAAATTAAATTTGCCACTCAGTTACCAACTCATACCCCATCATTCGCTTTTTTCTGTAATCTACCTCAATATATAAGAGATCCTTATAAAAGATACATTGAGAATAGACTTCGTGAAAATTTCAATTTCACGGGTGTACCTATTCAGATATTCTTTAGGCAGAAATAGAAATAAGAATTTGGCGGAGTTAACAGAAGTTAAAGAAGTTGGAAAACCTTTTTGGCCATTTTTTGGTTAAAAATACTTTGATATCGATGACATCCACCCTTTTGAATAAAGTTTTGCAAGTAAAGCTAGTTTATATACATCAAACATCAACAAAGATGGATGTTTACTGCATAAACTTCGTCTTATAATTGGATTTATAGCACGAAATACCCATCGAAGAGGCATTGTTAAGCCTAAAATTCTCAGTATTTTAAAAACTTTTAACACCCTAACCGACCGTTCAAGATCTTTCCGTAAATCGGGCGCATTACGCATTAGTTTTGAAAGGTTGATAACGCTTTGTTCAGATTTCTGAAGAAAGTCGAAACAAGGTTCTAAGCCAAGGTGAAAACTCGGATTATCAATATGTAGTATTGGTACTTTTCGACGCTTTAGATTAATCCCAAAAACAGTATCCTCATGCCCATATCCTGAGATTTCTTCGTTAAAACGAATAGAATGGAATGCCTCACTGGTAATTAAAAAATTACCACTCATAAATGAGTTATAGGGTGATAATTGTCGAAGAATAGCTTTTTTGCACTCACGAAAAACTCCATATTTCCAACGAAGAATAAGTTCTTCTCTGAAAGGTTTTTTTGAATATTTGAAACCACCACAAATAACTTGTGCTTTATTCAACGAATCAACATACCCTTTTAGAAAATCGGGGTCGTCAATCATCATATCGCAATCAAGAAAAAGAAGCCAATGACCAGAAGCAAAATCAGCTAAGCGATTGCGAATTTTTGATCGGCCAATGTTAAAATCAAATTCAAGATAATTAACATCTTTCCTGCTATTCAATTGGGCGTTTACCTTTTTAAAATATGAAAGGGAATGATCGTCGAATAAAAGAATCTCTATCGGATAACCAATTCTATCCGCCTGCTCAAGTAAAGAATTGGTTAACTCAGTAACATCAAAATTATATACAGGAATACAAATTGAAATCATAGTTGATATGTTACTCATTTGATGGTAGTTGATCTTTGAAATTTAAATCATCAACATCAGTACCCTCAATTAGTTCATTTGGTATTGTTTTTTTTGCCTTTACCCCTAACTCTTTGAGCTGTTTAGCTTGTGTAATTAGGTTTCCTTTTCCATCCTTAAGTTGGCTAAATGCTGATTCATAGCTGGCATGGGCTTTATGTATATTTTCTCCGATTGCTTGAAGATTTTCGACAAACCCCACAAACTTATCATAAAGTAGTCCACCTCTATTAGCTATATCTAAGGCATTCCTATTCTGGTATTCATGCTGCCAAAGATTATGAATCATCTTAAGGGCTACAATAAGATTGGTAGGGCTAATAAGCAATACCCTTTTGCTATAAGCATAGTTCCATAGCTCTGAATCAGCCTCCATCACTACCATATAGGCAGGTTCAATTGGGATGAACATCATCACAAAATCAAGAGATCCTACCATATCCTGATAATTCTTTGAACTTAACGAATCAATATGATTTCGTATTGAACGAAGATGCTCAATTATCGCCTTATCCTGATCTTCCTTGTTTGTACTTGAACTATAACGTTCATAGGCAACTAACGATACTTTTGAGTCAATTACAACCTTTCGATTATCGGGGTACGAAATTATTACATCAGGCTGAAACCTTTTACCTTCAACATCCTTAACAGATTCCTGCACTGAATACTCTCGACCTTTTACTAAACCTGATTTTTCTAAGATGCTTTCAAGTATCATCTCTCCCCAGTTACCCTGAGTTTTTGCTTGCCCCTTTAAAGCCTCTGTAAGATTTTTTGCTTCTTGGCTAATTGTTTGGTTAAGTTCTCTAAGTTGCTTAACCTCATTTCCTAATGAAAATCTCTCCTTACTCTCCTTTTCATATACATCTTGAACCTGTTTTTGAAATAGTAGAATATTTTCTCCAAGCGGTTTAAGTAATCGATCAAGGTTTTCTTGATTCATCTTGGTGAAACGCTGGGTCTTATCCTCAAGAATCTGATCTGCTAATAGTTTGAATTCATTCGAGAACTTTTTCCCAATATCCTCTAACTCCAACTTTTGCTTTTCTAAGGATTCTTTGAGATACTTATTTTCCATTTCAAGTTCAACGCCTCTATTATTTGACTTACCTTGTAAATCTGATAAACGCTTTATTTCAGCCTCTGATTTTTTAACTTCTTCTATAAGTGAAGCATGCTGTTTTAACACCTCATTATATGTTGCTTCAAACGCAGAAAATTTTGTTATTATGTCCAATTTTTTTGTTCTTTCGCTATCCAACTCCAACTGAAGAGTTTGAATAAGTTCCTCTCCCCTTAATAGTCTATCACGGGTAATCAGCAGTTGATTATTCTTTTCCTCAAGGTGACTGCTTATATTTTTTTCAGCATCCAAGTAATACGAATGCATTTTAATTCTATTGATTAGCCAAAGTGTTATTGCACCAACCAATAAGCCAATGCACAGAAATACAATATTTTCGAACATACAGTTATAAATATATCAGAACTATAAATATAGTAAAAAGAGGTCGTTACATTAGTATTTATCTTATTTTTTGAAAATAAAATAACGAATGCGAAAAATCAAATTATTAAGGATTAATAAATCAGATTTTTCCGCTTTAGAAGTAATCGAAAAGATTCAAATAAATCAAAAATTGCTTTTTATAATTTAAAATTACACCTATAACATTCAGATTATCAGTATATAAAAAAAAGATTAAAAAACCATGTCACTTTTTGGCACTTTTTGGAATATATAAATAGAAGGGTATGTTTTGCTAATAAATGATATACTCAATTGTTCTTTGATGTTTCCCGGACTCATTATATTAATAATCAATGTTTTGATAATAGATTAATGCCAATTGTTACTGCTCAGGAAGTAGGCATTAACACTATCAATTAAATACTTAGAAAATAGTTATAAGCATAAAATATTCAAAACTATAGCTTTTAAAAAATTATAAGCTAATCAGTAATTAACCTTTTAAACTCATTTTTTATGAATCAACTTATCAAGGAATTACGTAATGAAACTTTCAACGAGATGGTTCATTACTATGCAAAAAATGAATCAGAAAGGATTATTATCAACCAAGTTATTGAAAATAGTCCTGTTAGGGTTACTCCATACATCAAAAAACTGATGTCGAAATACGAAAGTATTAGAAAACAGTTTTTGCCTTCTCCACTGGAAGCACAGACTAATGGAACTTCAACGCCTTTTGAAGAAGGAAAGAAGACATCACATGTATATGGTTTAGAAAGATTATATAAGGATAGAGTTCTTTTAACACCTCATTTTGACTGCCCGGCATACTGTCGTTTCTGCTATAAAAAAAGCAGAGTTATGCGAAATAGGAGAAGCATGACTTTTGATGAAATTGATTTAGCTGTTGAAGAGATAGGAAAGATGCCTGAAGTAAGAGGAGCTCTAATTACGGGTGGTGATCCTTTTATGGATACAACAAAGTTGTTTTATTTACTTGATCAACTTTCTGCCTTAAAGAATATTTCTGAAATAAGAATCGGTACACGTATGCTTTTGAATAGTCCAGAAAAATTTACTAGTGATATTTGCAATCATCTTGCAAGTTATATTAAGCCAAATTTCCATAACCCCTCAAAAAGCAAATACTTAGCCATCAATGTACATTTCAATCACCCAGATGAATTACAACCAGAAGTGTTACAAGCATGTTATAAACTTACATCAAATGGAATTACACTAAGGAATCAGACTGTTCTACTTAAAGGAATAAATGATGATGCGGATACAATAAAACGCCTATTTCATCTATTACTTAGAAATAATATCATTGTTTATTATATGAATCATTGCATGCCTGTTGAGGGTAGTGACCATTTAAGAATTTCTGTTCAAAAAGGGTTGGATATCTATAAGCAGTTATGCACGGAATCCTCTTGTTCCATACCTCATTATGTATATGCTCCTTCGGGTGGAAAGGTGCATGTTGGTCCAGATTCGTCTTTTGATTATACTGAAGTTAATGGGGTCAAAATGATAAAAACTAAATTACTTTATAAGGCAGATGATTTCCGTTCAATTGCAAAAAAGAATTTACCTCCTATGCATTCTGAAACTAAGGATGGTTTAATAGAAGGATATTACATAGACGGGGAAGATTAAATTTTAGCCGATACCGAATAATCAGCAAAAATAGAGATATTTATAAACATGAATAAAGGGTTAGGTTTTTATGTTGCTCTTCAGGGTTGTTATAACCCTGAAGAGTATATTCGTATTGGCAAGGTCATAGAGTCATTAGGTTTTAATCGGATTTATGTTTATGATGATCTAATGTTTTATCCCTCTTTCCCAATTCTTAATCTAATTGCTGAGCATACCTCCAAAATTGAAATTGGTCCTTGTTTGGTAAATGGATTTTACAGACACCCTGCACTTATAGCATCAAATGCGGCATTTCTTGATGCCGTTAGTCATGGGCGTTCTGTGCTAGGTTTAGGTAGAGGAGCCTTTTTTGATTTCTTAAAGATGGAGGTTAAAGAAAAATATACCCGAGAAGCCTTCAAGGAATCATTACTATTAATTCGCCATCTTTTCAAACAAAAAAAAAATGGTTTTCATGGAAAAGTTTTTAGCACTTCGAAAAATGCTATTTTAAGAATTCCTCCTCCAAATAATCCGTACATAGTAACCGGAACCTGGAATTGTAAGATGGCTTATCTTGGAGGAAAATATTCTAATGAGGTTCAGCTTGCTGAGGTTTTCACAGAAACTTACTTAAATAAGATATCAAAAGCATTTATTAAAGGTTGTAAAGAATCAACAGATATTTATTCCAAGCATATATCGCTTGGCGGTATGATTTGTGTTGCCGACAATCCCGCTAAAGCGGTGGAGGCAGCAAAAAAAACATTGGCAATTTATATACCATATTTAAAAACAATACTTAAACAGCATAAGGTCGATGTGAATTCTGCTCTAATAAAAAGAATTGATTATGAATCGAAACATGGAAACTATTTAGAAGCAAGCACTCTTATACCCGACGAATTTGTATCAATGCTTACTTTATCAGGTACACCTACGGATGTTGCAAATCGTATTAAATTGCTGATTAAAGGGAAACCAGTTAAAGGTGTAATGTTTTCACCACCTTATGGCATATTTGATTCCCTTGAGGAAAACTTTACTTACATTTCAAAAAAGTTAATACCAAAACTAGAAAATTTGTAATACCCATTTCTGTAAAGTGAATTTGAGTGAAGGTATCCTCAGGATAAAAGAATCAAGCAATCCTTGAAATTCTTCTTGAAGTTCCACCCCTCGTGATATTTGACATTTCGCCTTAAACTAAATTTCTGCTTCTGAGAAATAACTTCTTTACCAAGAAGAATTTCTTAACGAGGTACTGTTTTCAATCCCAGATAAATGCTTAATATTTTTACTAATATCTTGATGCTACTATTTGTAAGTTTCCTTGTCATAAAGATTAAGAATGGAATTTCTTCCATATTCCATAGCGGAGTTTATAAAAACTCAATAATGAATTTTGATGTCCAAAATATTGGAAAAATATTTTAAAAATCGATTGAGATTTCTTAATTTTATATGTTTATACAAGTTTTTGAGTAAAACGAATTATTTCATAACCATCCATAAAATAGATGGTTTCTTTGTTTATATAGCATTTATATTTTATTGATTAGTGCGATGAATACTGATTTTCTTGCTCTAATAAGGTATATTTATGAACATAAAATTGTAGAATAAAAATATTATTGTATTTATATAATTTTATTAAAACAAATTTTGTTTATTTTCGTAAAACGTTTTAGTTCGCATTTTTATAATATTAATGTTTTTATTTGTTAAACAATAATTATTATCCTATGAAAGTAAATGAAACATCAACTGCGTTGTACGATATTGAAACTAATGCAGCAATTGGAACCTTTGTTGGTTTTTTATCTTCTGATGAATTTAAGACAGTTGCAAACCAACTACTTAATATTCTTGAAACTAAAAACCTGAAAAAGCAATTGAATGATGTCAAAAAAATGAAAGTACTAAAACCAGAAGTGCAGGAATGGTTAAATACTGTTTGGTTTCCGAAAGCTCAAAAAGCAGGATTAAGATATTTTGCCTTTGTTGTTCCTGATGATATTTTTGGGAAACTAAGTATGGAAGGTGCTAATAAAAATGCATCCAACGCATTTGGTGTTGAAATTCAATACTTCAACAATTTAGATAATGCAAAAAACTGGTTAATTTCTAAAAACTAACTTTATTTAGAATAAGCCTAGGATATTAAGAAAAACTTCTCGGAGTTATTTATTCAGGAAGTTTTTCTTAATACCTTTAATTTTAAAATAATGCCTTGAAATTATTAGTTCAAGAATTGGACAAAATAATTTCAAGGCATTATTTCTATGAAAAGATAAAAATTTCCCATAGTGAAAAACAATCCCATATTTAGTTAAAGTTTTTCTTTTCTATGAAGGATAGCAAATTGCTCAGCAAAAATAGGTTTATGGAAATATTCTAGAATATTGCGGTATCAAGAATTTTATCATTTTTTTTTAAAATCGGGTAATTATCATTGCCTTTTTTTAAACTAAGTATCGTTTTGGAATGAAGTTAAAAAAAAATATCTTTGAAAGCAAAAATAATGTAAAATAGAATAATGTGATTTTCAGTGGCGAAGCCATATAATTAATTGTAATTGCTTAGAAACACAGCGATATTTTTTTGATTACTGCATTATTAGCTCCTTATTCAATTCTTATATCCAGATTTCTTCATTTATTATATTCTTAGATATTTCATAATACGTTGTTGTCAAGACAAGAAAGTATTTATTACTTAAATTCAAATAATATTTAGTCTAAAATACTGAAATAATGCATGTTATGTATTTTGTATACTATGACAGTTGAATAAGTTCAATTTTGAAGAGAAGAAGAAACATTTCAATTTTATATTTTCTAAAGGGATACCAGTGATTTACCTATAATATTAATACATTCGAATTTACCCGCATTAAAAATAAACGTATATCAAAAGAAATTATATGAAAGCAAAGTTTTTCTTATTTGGGTTAATGATTATAATCTATACTCAAATATCATCTATTTCGCTATTTGCTCAATCTGATACTGCTCAAAATCCTTATGGAATTGTGTGGAGCGAAATTAAGACTGTATTTAATAAAGCAGATATCCATGGATTGTCGGTTATTATTGTAGATGAAAAAAAAACATACATTCAAAACTTTGGATATGCAGATATTGAAAATAAAATTTCTGTTACTTCCAAAACTCTATTTGAGTTAGGTTCAACATCTAAAGCTTTTACTGCACTGGCGATTCTCCATTTGAAAGAAGAAGGCTTGTTGGGATTAGATGATTATGTGTCTAAATACATACCCTGGTTTAAAACGTATTTCAAAGGAAAAGAAGTTAAAATAACAATAGATCAGCTGTTACATCATACGTCAGGAATTCCAACTGAGTCAATCTCGAAGATTCCAAAAGGAGTTGGAGCTAAGATGCTCCAAAAAACAGTTGAATTAATAAACAATTGTGAATTAAATAATTATCCTGGAGTAGAGTATGAATATGCCACAATTAATTATGATATTCTTGGATTAATTATAGAAAAGATTAGTGACCTAACATTCGAAGAGTATTTACAAATAAATATATTTCAACCCTTGGATTTAAATTCTACTTCGGTTGGAAAACCTGTTAATAGTAATTTTTCAAAAGGATATAAAATAAGTTTCTTTTCACCATTAGAATATCGAGCCCCAAGATTTGATGGGAACAATCCTGCTGGATATATAATATCAAATGGAGAGGATATGGCTAAATGGCTAAAACACCAACTCTTTCTTGATACAAATTGTTATGAAGAAATAATAAAAAAATCACACCTACCAGATTTTACAGTTAAGCCAAGGGGATTATCTTCATATGCTTTTGGTTGGCATGTAAACCCATATGGGGAACCAAAAATATATCACGAAGGTTTAAATCCGAATTTTTCCTCATTTATAGGATTTCTTCCTCATAAAAAAATAGGTATCGTTATATTGGCAAATTCTAATAGTGATTATACCCCCTATTTAGGGGAAATAATTATGAAGATTTTCAATAATGAAGATATCTCAGAAATATCAGAGCCGGAAAATAGCGTTGATAAGATGTGCTCTTTGGTTTCTATCATTCTTATAGTCTTAATAGTTGGCATATTTATCCTTTTAGTGTGGATTATTAAAGGTATAATAAAAGGAGAAAGAAGAATTAAAATGTTAAATAGTAGAGAAATCCTGATTTTATTAGGAGGACTTCTTTTAACATTACCATTTCTTTATGGTGTTTATTTATTGCCTAAGGCAATGACTAACTTCTCTTGGGAGATTGCAATTGTATGGGCACCAAAATCATTTTTATTTGGTTGTATTTTATTTGTTTGCACGGTGGTCGGAGCATGGCTTTTGAGTGCATTATCAACGTTAATTCCTACAAAAAATCAATATTATAGTTCGTTACCTATGATTTTGATACTTAGTATAATGTCTGGATTAGCGAATATGTGCATAATTTTAATATTACTAAATGCTATTGGAAACGAAACCAATATTGGTTTTCTTTTATACTATTTTGCTTTGGCATTAGTATTTTATATTTCAAGTAGAAAAATCGTGCAAACAAAATTAATAAATATTTCATTATCTATTGTTTACGAATTGCGCATGAAGTTAATAAATAAGATATTCTTATCTTCTTTCCAGAAATTTGAAAAAATAGATAATGGGCGCATATATGCTACATTGACTCAAGATACAGCAACGATTTCTAACTCAGTTAATATAATAATTAGTTTATTATCAAATGCGATAACCATAATTGGAGTTTTTATTTATCTAGGCACTATATCATTAACGGCAATGTTTTCAATCCTTTCAGTAATACTCTGTGTTGCAACTTTATATTTTATAATTAGTAAGCGAACAAATATTTTGTTTGAACAAGCCAGAGACTCTGCAAATGTTTTTTCAAGACTAATAAATGGATTATTATATGGTTTTAAAGAATTAAGTTTATCGGGTCTGAAGAAGAAAGAATACACCTTTGAAGTAGAGGGCTGTTGTTCTGAGTTACGAGACAAATCTAGTTTTGCTTTAATAAAATTTGTAAATGTATTCTTAGTTGGCGAAACACTACTAATAATGGTTTTATGTACCGTGAGTTTTGTAATCCCTTTTCTATTTCCCGAAATACCTAATTATAAACTATTTGGTATTATAATGATTATATTATATTTAATTGGTCCAATAAATGCTATTTTAAATACAATACCTAGTATTGTCCAAATTAATGTGTCGTGGAATAGAATAAAGGATTTTATTGAAGAGATTAAGCCTGATTTAAAACTTACCGATATATTAAAGAGCAAAAACCATGGCATACATGTCAAAAGTCTATCGGTTCAGGGGCTAATGTTTGAGTATGAAAAAGGACAAGAGGATGACAGTTTTAAAGTGGGTCCAATTAACCTAAATATTAATGGCGGTGAAATTTTATTCATTATTGGTGGAAATGGAAGTGGAAAATCCACATTGGCAAATCTCTTAACTGGCTTGTATATTGCTAATGAAGGATATATAGAGATTAATGGGAATAAGATTAATAATAGGGAACTAGGAGAATATTATTCAACTATTTTTAGTAACGATCATATATTCAAAACACTTTATGGGATTGACACCGATAGCAGAAAAGATGAGTTGGCTGATTTACTTAAACTATTACGATTAGAAGAAAAAGTTAGTGTTGTTAATGGCACTTTTTCTACAATAGATCTCTCAAACGGTCAACGTAAAAGATTATCATTAATGAAGTGTTTTCTGGAAAATTCACAAATTTACCTATTTGATGAATGGGCTGCTGATCAGGATCCTGAGTTTAAGAAGATTTTTTATCGCAAATTATTACCAGAAATGAGAAAAAGTGGGAAAATAGTAATTGCTATTACCCATGATGATAATTATTTTGATGTAGCTGATAGAATAATAAAGATGGACATGGGAAAAATGGTTGAGTATAAGGAAAAAGAATCTATTAGCGGAGCAATTGTATAAGCAAGGAGGAGATTAGGTTTAAATTGTTACTACTTGAGATGTGTAATTTGGAGAAAATAATAAAACCTATTTATTTACTGGCTGATAGTCAATTGCTCTTTTATTCGAATCGAGATGGATTGTTCTTAGATAGAATAAAAAAACTTTTCAATGGGGATATTAAAGATATTGAAATAAAAGCAGCTTATATCGGAGCATCAAACAATGATAACCCGCAATACTATGAAATTTTTCAAATGGCTTTGCAACAGATTGATATTCATAATTGTCGAATGATTAAATCAGATCCGGATGCGGCTGATACAATATTTTTGAAAAATTCAGACATTATTTTACTAGCAGGGGGCGATGTCGAGAAAGGTTGGGAAACGATACGACGAAATGGTTGGAATAGGATAATTACTGAAAGGTATACTAGTGGTGCAATTCTAATAGGCATATCGGCAGGGGCAATTCAATTAGGTTTACGGGAATTCGAAGAACATGTTGATACAAAAAGGGGTAAAGATTTAGATTCATTGCGATTAGTTCCTTTTATAATTGATGTTCATACTGATGATTTATGGCAAGGGTTAAAAGAGCACTTACTTTCAGAAGGGAATGGTGCACAAGGAATTGGTATTCCCAAAGGTGCAGGTTTGGCTTATTATTCCGATGAGTCACTTAAGGCTATTAGATTTGAGTGTATCGAATTTCATAACTTAAATAATCGAATTCAACAGTCATTTATTCAACCATCATAAAATGTTTCCAACATTATATCAAAATATTCTAGCTTAATAATGAGTATATACGCAATAAGTGATTTGCATTTAGTAAATAGTATTAATTGTAAAGCATTAATAGAATTACCTCATTTTGATAATGATTGGCTTATACTTGCAGGCGATATTGGAGAAACAGAAGAACATTTGCGTTTTGCTTTATCAGTTTTAACGCCAAAATTTAAAAAAATAATATGGACCCCCGGAAACCATGACCTTTGGACATACCCATTAAATAAATATACACTAAAAGGTGAGAATAAATATCTAAAATTAGTCTCAATTTGCCATAAGTATGGTGTGCTTACTCCAGAAGATGAGTATCCAGTATATTCTGATAAAGAAATAGTTTATAAAGTAATCCCAATTCTTACCCTTTACGATTACAGCTTTAGGCCTGACTTCGTCAAGGAGGGGAATGAGGTTGAATGGGCCTCTGAATCAGGAGTTATATGTGCTGATGAGGAGTTGTTAATACCTGAGCCGTATAGTTCAATTAAAGATTGGTGTCGAGCCAGATGTACATTTACTGAACAACGGTTGGCATCTATTGACTATAACATCCCTAAAATAGTGATTAGCCATTACCCTCTACTAAAAGAACTTGGCAGAATATACACATATCCAAGGTTTTCTATTTGGTGTGGGACTACTCTAACCGAGAAATGGCTTGATCTATTTAATATTAAAATAGTGGTATATGGGCATTTACATATGCGATCATCAAAAATCGTCAGTGGGGTAAAGCATGAAGAAGTATCCTTTGGCTATCCTAATGATTGGGATCATAGTAAGGGTTTGCAGTACTATTTGAGAAAAATAGTGTAAACAAAAATTTTGGGGTACGGAACGGAATTGGATTGTAAAATAATGCGAGTTCGATGTAAGTATAATATATTGATTCTCAGTTCACCATTAGATTGTTGCTTTGTCATGCTGAACGGAGTGAAGCATCTGGATTTTAGATAATTAGATCTTTCGCTTCGCTCAGGATGACATCTTACATCGAACTGACGTTAAAATACTAAAACGACAATGCCAATGAGACATGACAAAATTACTTTGAATTAATATTTTGAGAAAGGCATAAATTTTGACCTGTGGAGGTTAAAATGGTTTGCAATAATTAATTAACAATTTATTTTAGTGATATGGCTAAAAAAAATAATAAAAAGAAGGTTCTCACATTTCAGGCAGAAACAAAAGAGTTACTCAGTTTAATGATTAACTCGTTGTATACACATCGAGAGATTTTTTTGCGGGAACTTATTTCAAATGCATCAGATGCCTTGGATAAGGTTCATTTTCAATCTCTAACAGAGCCTGAACTTCTTGGAAGCGATCATGAACTTAAAATTGTTATTGATGTTGATAAAAACAATAAAACATTGACAATTACTGACAATGGAATAGGTATGACAATTGATGAAGTGATTGAAAATATTGGCACAATAGCAAAATCAGGTACAAAAACATTTGTTGAAAAACTCAAAGAAGAAAAAAATTTAGATTTAATAGGCAAATTTGGAGTTGGATTCTACTCTTCATTTATGGTAGCTGATAGGGTCGAAATTATTACTCGCTCAGCAAGATCTGAAAAAGGTGTTAGGTGGGAGTCCGAAGGATTTGGTGAATATTCAATTGAAGAGATTGAAACCGAAAAAAGAGGAACACAGATTACATTACATCTAAAAGAAAGTGCTGTTGAAACTTCAAACCCAGAGGAAGATTTTTCTAATCAGTATACGATTTCTAATTTGGTAAAAAAGTACTCGAATTATATTAGTTACTCGATCAATATGGATTTTTATCGCGAAGAAAAACCTCGTGATAAAGATGGTAAAGTAATAGAAGGTACTAAGGATGAAATAGTAATTGACCATAAAATATTAAATTCTATTACCCCTATTTGGAAAAAGAATAAAAAGGATATTACCAGCGATGAATATTTCCAGTTTTATAAGCATCATTTTCATGATTGGAACGAATTTGCAGAAGTAATTCACCTAAACCTTGAAGGAAAAGTTGAATTTACCGCACTGCTTTTTATTCCATCCAAAGCCCCTTCAAACCTATATGATAGGGAATACTCTAAAGGAATTCAACTCTACTCAAAGAATGTTTTTGTAATGAATGACTGTAAGGATTTGCTGCCAGACCATCTAAGATTCGTTCGTGGTCTAGTAGATTCTCCAGACTTCTCGCTAAATATTTCCAGGGAAATTCTTCAACACGATTCCCAGCTCAAGGTTATTGGGAAATCCCTTGAAAGCAAGGTAATTGAAGCATTAAAGAAACTGTTAAAGGAAAAAAGAGAGAAATACGAAGAGGTATGGCTTGAATTAGGGAAAGCACTCAAGGGAGGGATATATATGGAGTATAAGAACAAGGAGAAACTTGAGGATTTACTTGTATTCCATTCTTCGTTTAATGAATCGAAGATGACAACATTAAATGAATATGTTGAACGAATGCCTGAGGGACAAAAGGAGATTTATTATGCCGCTGCCAAGGATATCGAAACAATTAAAAGAATGCCTCAGCTTGAGGTATTTAAGGAGAAGAAAGTAGAAGTACTTTATTTCGTTGATAAGATAGATGAATTTTTAACACAAAATCTGGATAAGTATAAGGATATTAAACTTCAATCGGTTACTAGAGAGGATTTTAAATTCGAAGAACTTTCTAAGCAAAATCCGAGTGATGATGCTAAAGATAATCAGGATAAGGGATATGAAAATGAAGCGTATAAAGACATGCTAAACGCTATTAAAGAGCATCTTAATGGTAAGGTTAAAGAGGTTAAAATTAGTAAAAGGTTAATTTCTAGTCCAGTATGTTTTGTAAACACTAACTCAGGAACAACATTTAACATGGAACAGCTGCTTAAGGGAGTTAATCAGATTGCACCCAAGGCATCAAAAATTTTAGAAATTAACCCTCATCACCCAATTTTTCCTATTATAGAAAAAGTATACAAAACTGAGAACTCTTCTGAAGATTTAAAAAATATCAGCGAAATACTTTTTAACCAAGCATTGTTAATTGAAGGTTATGAGTTGGAAAATCCTGTTGAATTTTCGAATTCATTATGTAATTTAATGTCAAAAGTTTATAGTTAGTTCACTATAGTTTTTTTTAATAAGAAGATACGATTTTATAGTATATAAATCAATTAAATAATTGACTAATAACCCTAAAAGAATTACCACTATGGCACAAATTGGAAATGTTCCGGAAATTAAAGCTGTAAAAAAGCATTTAGAAGAAATGAAAGAGAGAAATCTTATCTCAGCATGGGAGTTACCCTATGAAAATCTACTAACAAGACTTACAGCAGCTATATTTTTTCTAACCCCAACGGATGATTCAAAACTCGAAGAAATTTGGAATGAATTGGAGGTTCATAAAATGCTGACTTATAGGTTAAATGAAGAAAAGAAACTTTCTCAACTAGTTTGGAGAGTGGAATTTAACAAAGGGTTTGAGCTGTAAATATTGAAAATAAATATAAAAAAAATGAAAAAAGAACTTAATGAATTGGTAGTAAGATTGACCAAAGAGCAAGAGGTTGAATGCGCTAGGCCTGAAAAGACGGCAGAAGCATTAAAAGAATGTATTGATAGAGACTATGTACATGTGATGTTTAAAAAAACAGGAACTGAACTTGGAATTCAATTAGACCGTAGGTTTTGCAAATTTGAAAATGCGGATTTTCAAAATGCTAAAGGTACGGTTCATTTAGTTGGTGGACTAATCCTAAACTATGATAAGGTTAAGTGTACTGCTGATATCGACCTAAAAACCTGCGAAGGAATAGGATGGTTGGAACCTGTAAGTGATGAGGATTATACAATAATGATGTCTCAAAGCAATAAATAGTATTTATAATAACAAATAATTTTCTTGCTATGAATCCAATTTTTAATGAAAGAGTAGTTAAACGCGAAGTATATCACATGGATTATAATTTGGATAAAAAGGATAATTTAGATGAACTACCAGAAGAACCAGCTGTTTTTGGAATCTTTGGTATTATCCATGAAACTCCTATTCATCCAAGATATATAGGTTCTACTGATAATTTGAGAAATGCTGTTCGTGATGTATTTGAAAATCCACAGGGCGAAGGAATGAAAAAATTTGTGCAAGGTCCATGGATTCAAATGTTATGTTATGAATTACTTCCTGGGCTAACGATTGAGGAACGCAAAGCGAAGGAAGATGCTTGGACAAATGAATATAAACCTGGAATCAATGATGATGGTGAATACCCCGAGTATAACTACGAATGGCCATATGATGACGATGGAAAAATAAAACCGGAGTATGCCAATCCTCCTCAAGCACGGGTTTAATTAAATACTAAATAAATATTTTCCTTTACTAGAGGTTAATTTACCTTTGGTACTGAAAATATTTTAATAAGAATGAAATGATAAAGGTAACATGGCTTGGACATTCCGCTTTTCAAATAGAAACAAAGCGATACACTTTTCTAATTGATCCATGGATAGATGGAAATCCTGTTAGTCCTTATAAAAGTTACAAAGAGATCAAGAAAGCAGATTTTGTTTTGGTTACACATGATCATGCTGATCATGGTTTAGATGATGCAATAAGGATTTGTAAAAATACGAATGCTATTTTTATTGGAGTATTTGAATTGGCTGAGTTTTCGGGTGAAAAGGGATGTCGTTTCTTAGGAGGAAATATTGGGGGTGAGATTCAAAAAGATGATGTAAAAATATATTTTACCCAAGCAATTCATTCTTCGGGAATAGCGGCACCGTGCGGGTTTATTGTTAATACCCCCGAAGTAACATTCTACCATACAGGTGATACAGCTTTCTATAGTGATATGGAGTACTTATCTAAATTATATGAAATTGATATAATGATGGTGCCAATATGCTCAAACTACATGATGGGAATAACAGAAGCCACTTGGGCAATCGAAAAAATTAAACCTAAGTTTGTTATACCATGCCATTTCAATACGATCCCTATACTAAATGCTAATCCAGAACGGTTTAAAGAAAAAGCAACTCTTTTTTCTCAAGTTGAAATTTTAAGGTATGGCGAAGAAAAATCATTTGAATTTTAAATAGAAATATTATATGAAGTTATTTTGCTTCCCTTACGCTGGTGGATCGTCAGTAGTATTTAACAATTGGAAGTCGTATTTAAGATATGATATTGAACTAAGAGCCATTGAACTTGCCGGTAGAGGTAAACGGATAATGGAAGCCCATTACACCGATTTAAACGATGCTGTAAATGACGTGTTTTCTCTAATTATTAGTGAAATAAGAGGGGGTGATTCATATGCTTTTTTTGGACATAGCATGGGTGCTAAAATTGTTTATGAACTAACGCAGAGAATTATGGAAAAAAGGTTGCCTGGACCTAAGCATATTTTCTTTTCTGGCAGAGGAGCCCCTAATATATCGAGGTTTGATGAGAAAGCGTATCACAAACTCCCAGATGAAGAATTTAAAAAAGAGATACTTAAACTTGGAGGAACACCCAAAGAATTTTTTGAACACCCTGAATTGGTGGATGTTTTTCTACCCTTGCTAAAAAACGATTTTAGATTGGCACATGAAGAAACACCTATCAAAGAAATAAACCCATTTCCTTGTGATATTACCGTTTTTATGGGTAAAGATGAAGATTTGACTCCTGAGCAGGTAGATGGCTGGAAAAATAATACATCAGGTATCTGTACAATTCATTATTTTAATGGTGGGCACTTTTTCATTAATGAAAAGGCCGAAGAAGTTATTAAAAGAATAAATAGTACTCTTCAACAGACTTCAAAACCAGTTAAATTGCAAACCAATTGCTAAATTCTCAGGTATCAGAAAAATGAAAATATTTGCAATAAGTTTTTTTGATCGGTTAGATGATTTTACATGTAAGTCTCTTTTATCTCAGGTTAGTAACACTAAAAGAGAAAGACTTTTAAGGTTTTATAATTGGGAAGATTTACAAAGAGGGTTACTCGGTGATTTATTAATTAGAAAGGCACTTATTGAAAAAATAAACCTGAATAATAACGAAATTTATTTTTCAGTGAATGAATATGGAAAGCCTTATTGTAGTTTTCTTGACGATTTTCATTTTAACGTATCCCACTCCGGGAGTTGGGTTGTATGTGCCGTAGATAGCAATCCTATTGGTATTGATGTCGAGAAAATTTCACAAATAGACCTTGATATCTCAAAAAATTACTTTTCCAAAAAAGAGCATGAAGGCTTATTAAGGAGTAATAATCCCATTGAGTATTTCTTTACCCTTTGGTCATTAAAAGAAAGTTATATCAAATTTATTGGGAAAGGTCTATCACACCCTCTTGATAGTTTTTCGATGGTATTTTCAAATAATTCAAAGATTAATATAGAAGTTGATAGTAGAATACTTGAAAACACCTATTTTAAACAATATAATGTTGATAAAGGCTATAAAATGGCTGTTTGTAGTTCACATCAAGATTTGCCAGAACAACCAGTAATTTATAGCATTAATGATTTGACTGACTTTTTTATTCTTAAGTGAGAATTTTTATTATATGATTGTCCGTAATGATACCTAATGAAGAATAAATAATCCAAATTGTCATTCCTGAGAACCGTTAGCTCATGAGCGAAGCGAATAATGCAGAAATCTATCTTTTTTAAGAGATTCCGGGACTTTGCCCGGAATGACAATGGATTGTGTTTTTCTAATCTGTCAAAGTAGAACTAATTTATTTTAACGTGAATTCGATATAAGCATAGCATATTGATTCTCAACATAGAAATAGATTATTGCTTTGTCATGCTGAACGAAGTGAAATCCGAAGGATTCGCTGAATGCAACCATCTGTTTTATAAATAATTAGATCCTTCGCTTCGCTCAGGATGACATCTTACATCGAACTGACGTTATTTTAAATAGGTATATATACCCCATAAAAAAAGAAACCATCCATAAAAGGACGGCCTCTCAACCCAAAACCTAAACCAAAACCAAAACTTAACAGTTATCTATTCATACCCATTAAGTGCATTCATAAGTTTTTGTCTCGAAAAAAATATCCTACTTTTTACCGTTCCAATTTTTAGATTAAGATTTTCTGCAATCTCCTTGTATTTATACCCCGAAGTATGCATTTGGAATGGTATCCGAAAATCATCATCCAAATCCTCAATTTTTCTGTTTATCTCATTATGCGAATACTGTGATTCAGGGCCATTATTTTCCGATCTGCTATTCATCAGAAATTGATTGTCGCTTGAATCAAAAGTTGTATTTTGCTTAATGGTTTTTCTATAATTATTAATGAAAGTATTCTTCATTATAGTGAAAGTCCATGCTTTCATGTTAGTATCGTCCTCAAACTTATCGCGATAGGTGAGAGCTTTTAGGTAAGTTTCCTGTAATAGATCCCTAGCATCTTCAATATTTGAAGTT
This sequence comes from Bacteroidales bacterium, assembly GCA_013141385.1. Lineage (NCBI taxonomy): Bacteria > Pseudomonadati > Bacteroidota > Bacteroidia > Bacteroidales > Bacteroidales bacterium. The sequence goes on from JABFRB010000001.1 coordinate 73,105, forward strand.
AGACTATAAGCGAATCGCTCAAGATTAGATTCGAGAACGATTAGTGCGGTATTAAATTCTGCTTGTGACATGATTATATGTTTTAATTATTATTTAGACTAAATCAATATAAAATGTTTAAGCAAATTTAAAATGCATTTGAACGCAATCCAAATAAGCATCGGTGATTTGCATCATTTCTTAAAATCATTCTAAATAATAATTTACCATATAGCCAGATAATACAGAACGTTTGGAGGTTTTGTATAAATTAAATCTAAATAAATTCTAAATAAGTTTTTGTTTTTAATGTTAAGATAATCAACAGGATACTTATTTTAACTTGAATTTGATATAATAAAAAGGATTATGAAGGTTGATTAATGTATGCAAATAATTGATCTAAATACAATTACATTATTGTAAGGTCGATTTTGTCGAACTATCAATTCCAATCAAGGTTAAACTATTGAGTAAGATTTTTTTCTTTAGTTAACCTAATTTTTAGTAGAAAACCGTAATAAATGAAATTTTGATTGTTTAACCCTATTAAGGTTATTTGAGAATCAAATATTTAATAAGAAACAATCAGATGTTCTTGCATTGAACTCACGTTATTTTAACTTGAGCGTTTTAGTTATTTCACTGAATGTTTCAAAATCGGAGATAATATGGACTTCCTTTGGAATGTTGGTTCTGTCCTGGTTTGCTTTACTTCCTGTAACAAATAATTGGCAATTTGGTGATTCCTTTTGAAGATTTTTATAAAAATCTTGAAGATTAATATTTGACAGATTTGTACTCATTGATGTGAAAACTGCTTTGGGTTTAATTTTTTTTGCAGTTTGAATAACCGAGTCAACAGGCGTTGATTGGCCTAAATACATAGTTTTAAATCCCAATTTTTTTCCAACATATGCATAGAAAAGAAGTCCAATTTCATGGAATTCGCTTTCGGGAAGGAAATAAAGAAAAAGAGGTGCTTTACTTTTGGATTCTTTAAGCAACTCTGAATGTACAATAATAGTATTTTTAATAATATTTGTAACAAAGTGTTCCTGGGCAGAATTTATTGTTCTGGTTTGCCAAAGTATTCCAATTCTGTATAAAAATGGGATAGCTATTTCTTCAAATGTTTTTTCTAAGCCACGCTCATCTATATGCTTATCCAAATAATCTTTAAAATTAGATTGATTGAATGATAGCATGGATAGGATTAACGGTTCTATATTATTCTTTTCAGAAGATTCGGTTTGTGTTGATAGTTGAAGTATTAGCTCCGAGAGTTCTTCTGAAGATCTGCGCGCTATTTTACTAATTTTGTATCCGTTTCTATTCAGTAGGGTGATATTAAGGATGAGTTGTACATCCAAGTCATTATATCTCCTAATGTTAGTATTAGTTCTTTTGGGCGAAAAAAGTCCAAATCTCTTTTCCCACATACGTATTGTATGTGCTTTAATCCCAGAGACTAACTCGAGTTGTTTGATTGAGTAACTTCCCATCTTTCTGTTTTTTATTATTAACAAGAATTAACCAACAATTGTTCAATACTATAACAACATCATATAAATATCCTCTTTTGACTACTTTTTTTAACAGAGGTTTATTTCCTGCAATAATAATGCAGGATATTTAATAAAAAAAATATTTTTCATTCTTTTATTTTTTGAATTAACATTAAACCATCGCGCATAGGAAGTAAAACATTCTTTACACGATTGTCCGCCTGAATTAATTGATTGAATTTCAGGATAGAATCTGTATGAATATCATTTGAATCGGGGTTAATAACTTTACCGTTCCATAAAACATTATCGGCTATGATATAGCCTCCAATAGCTACCTTTGGAAAAACTGTTTTATAATATTCAGGGTATTCTCGCTTATCCCCATCAATAAAAACTAGTTCATATTTTTTATTTAGTTTAGGAATGATAGTAAGGGCATTACCCAGATGAAGATTAATATACTGATTTACGCCGGCAAGATTAGTGAATTTATTTATGACCTCTTCAAGCTCATCGTTTGCTTCAATAGTGTCAATTTGACCATTAGGCATTACACCTCGTGCCATACAAATTGCTGAATATCCAGTAAATGTGCCAATTTCAAGTATGTTCTGAGGTTTTAACATCTGGCAAATCATCTGTAAGAATAAACCTTGCTGATGACCGCTTAACATCCTAGGATTATAGGTTGTAAGATTTGTAAAGCGAACCAATTCCGCTAAAACATCGTCCTCGGGGGTTGAATGCTGCGAAAGGTAAAGTTCAAAATCATTATCAATCTTACACATAATCTACCTATATATTAGGGTTGATAATTTACTAGGGTGAAGTACCTCATTGGCAATTTCCATTAAATCTGATGATGAAAGAGCTTCAATCTGCGAATATATTATTTCCAAATTATCGGCAGTGTTATAAACCATGTAGCTTTTAGCAACGGATAGCATTAAATTTTCATTACTATCCGATGCAATAGCAAGTTGTCCCATTAGTTGACGCTTTGCTTTATAAAGTTGTAAAACACCTAGTCGTTGCGTCATAATTTTATCCAATTCTTTGTTGACCAATGATATCGATTTTTCGAGATTATCCTTATCCGTTCCAAAGTAAATACAGAATAAACCGGTATCGGAGTATGGGTTATACATCGATTCAACATTGTAAGCATAGCCATGTTTTTCGCGTAGAGCAAGATTTAATCGAGAATTCAATCCAGGACCACCGAGAATATTATTTAGCAGGTGCATGCCAATTCGTTTCGGATTTTGAAGGTCGTATGCAACATTGCCAATAATGCAGTGGGATTGGAATGTGGATTTTTTGACAGTTTTTGTTTGAGGAATATAATTTTCGAACCTTACTCGTTGAATTTTACGTTTATTTGGAGCAACCCAGCCTAAATGCCTTTCGGCTAATTTTTGCACTCGATTAAATGATATATTTCCGATAGAACAGAATACAATTTGGTCGGTATTGTAATTCCTATCAATAAATTTTTGAATATCAGCTCTAGAGAATCGCTTAATATCCTTTTTTAAACCGAGAATGTTTAACCCGAAAGGGTGTCCATCGTAAATGAGCTCCTCAAAGTCATCGAAAATTAGCTCAGATGGGTTGTCTTTATATGAATTAATCTCATCAAGTACAATTTCTTTCTCCTTCTTTATCTCTTTTTCGGGGAAGGTGGAGCGAAATGTAATATCGGCAATTAGCTCAACCGCTCGGTCGAAATCATCATTCAGGAATGTTGCATGAATTACGGTTTCCTCCTTGGTTGTGTAAGCGTTAAGTTCACCGCCAACATCCTCAAGTCGGCTCATAATATGGTAAGCTTTTCGCTTCTTTGTTCCCTTAAAAATTACATGTTCAATAAAATGAGCTATACCAAACTCATTTTTCAGTTCATCACGAGTACCTGCGTTAACCATAATGGAGCAATGGGCAACTGGAGAGTTGCTGTATTTATGAATTACCCGAATTCCATTCTGAAGGGTATAAACGTCAAACTCCATTAATATTCAATTTGAGAGCGCAAACCTAATTGAAAAGAAGGGAAAGTACAAGGGTTTTGGTCAAATAGAAGCAGGTTTGATATTAAGTTACGAGGGTGGGTTGCATTATTTTTGTTTTATAATATCCTGATAACTAGAAACGAAATAAATAAGTTGCAAAAAAATGACTCAGTAAGCTGTATTTTTTTTTGTGGTAAACAAAAAACGTATATATTTGCACCGCATTTATCAATGGTGCCATAGCTCAGTTGGTAGAGCAAAGGACTGAAAATCCTTGTGTCCCCGGTTCGATTCCTGGTGGCACCACCCCAAAACCCACCTAAACAGGTGGGTTTTGTTTTTTTTATGATTTAGCTACAATCTCCTATGGTTGTTATTAAGGTCTATCATATAGATAGGTATTTAGTATATTAGATATTCCATAAATTCAGCAGGTTAATAAATTCTTTTTTCACATTCTTGAGAATATATTTGATTGCAATAAGTATTTGTATTAAATTACAACGTATTTGTTTAACAATTTTTTGAAGCGCCTTTCTTTGATTATCCCTACTTTCACGCATATTAAGCCTTTTGTCTTTGATTAATTTTTTGCTCGGTAAATAATATTGATAGAAATACTAAACGGTTAAGCAAGGTTATTATACCTTATTATCACAAAGAGCCTAAATTCTTAATCGCTATAAGCACAATTTATGGACGAAAAGAGTAAAAACTCATCCCGGTAAGGGTTAAATAACCTGTATAGCATGAAAAAGATTAACAATTCAGGTTCAAAGCAACTTCGCAAAAGAGCAGTGGAGCAGCTAAAAGGCAAATCTTCCAAAATAATACTACCATCCTCAGAAGCCGATGTGCTAAAACTTATTCATGAGTTTGAGGTGCATCAGATTGAGCTGGAGATACAGAACGACGAGCTGGCTCTTGCAAAAAATGTGGCTGAAATTGCTACAAGTAAATATTTAGAATTGTATGATTTTGCCCCAACAGGTTATTTCACCCTTTCCAAAGATGGGAAAATCATTGACCTAAACCTTAGCGGCGCTGACATGCTGAAAAAGGTACGCTCGCAGCTAATTAATAACCAGTTTGGCTTATTTGTTTCAACTGATACAAAAGCAAACTTCAACCTTTTCCTGAATAGAGTATTCAGTAGTAAAGTAAAAGAGAACTGTGAGGTAAAAATTATCGCAAATTGCGATATATCAACCTATGTTTTGCTTACTGGTGTTACTACTAAAAAGGGTGAGCATTGCCTTTTAACCGCCGTTGATATTACCGAACGTAAGCAGGTAGAGATAGAGCTGATTGAGAGTAAACAAACCCTCTCCACTATTTATGATACCATTAGCGATGCAATTTTTCATTTGGTGGTAGAGGATAAAGGTGTGTACCGATTTACTTCGATAAATCAATCGTTCTGCAAATTTACAATGTTGAATCAGGAGCAGGTTATTGGAAAATTAGTAAACGAGGTAATTCCTGAATCTGCATTGAAGGGAATACTAGAATTATTCGACAAGGCTTATGTGGAAAAGAGAATTGTGATTTGGGAGGAGATATTCTATTACCCGGAAGGACAAAAAATTGGTATAGTAAGCGTTACCCCTGTTTTCAATGAAAATGGTCGTTGCATTAATTTGGTTGGCTCAGTACATGATATCACCCAACGTAAGGTTACTGAAGATAAACTACAGGAGAGTGAAAGATTTTTAAGGGAAACACAGATTATTGCAAAACTTGGAACATACTCTTTGGATATAATCACGGGTAGATGGGAGAGTTCAGAGATTCTTGATACTATTTTTGGGATTGATTCCAATTTTGACAGATCTGTTGAGGGGTGGACATCAATTATACATCCTGAGTGGCAAGAAATTGTGAGGAATTACTTGCTTTATGAGGTGGTAGGCAAAAAATCCAACTTTGATAAGGAGTACAAAATTATTCGGCAGAATGATAAGGCAGAATGCTGGGTTCATGGAGTAGGAGGTCTTAAATATGACGATAATAATCGACCAATTGCTATGTTTGGAACAATACGCGACATTACTCAGCGTAAGCTAGGACAGGAGGCAATACGTGAAAGTCAGAGTCTCTATCACGATCTGGTTGAAACATCACAAGATCTGATATGGCAATGCGATAAAGAGGGTCGATACACCTACCTTAATCCAGCTTGGGAGCAAACATTTGGGTATAAGGTAGAAGAAATGCTTGGTAAAAAGTTTACCGATTTTCAAACCCCGGAAAGAGCCGCTATCGATTCAAATGAGTTTTCGAGATTGTTGCAAGGGAATATGGTGAAAGGCTTTGAAACTATTCACATAGGCAAGACAGGTAACGAGATTCACATTGTTTTTAATGCAAAGTATGTGACTGATTCAAATAATAAAATAATTGGTGTACGAGGTTCAGCTTACGATATTACCAAACAAAAACAAATTGAAGAGTATTTAAGGGAAAGCGAAGAAAAATACAGACTTTTAGTTACCAATATCAGGGATGTGATTTACAGCATAGATGTTGTAACAAAAGAGTTTAACTATTTAAGCCCTGCCTTCGAAAAGATTACAGGCTATTCAATGGAGGATATCCAGAAAATGGGAGGAAGAACATCTTTCTTACGAAAAGTTATTACAAAAACAAAGATTTTTGAATGGGATAATTACAAGATAAAATTAAAGGAGGATCAATTAGAAGGTGATTATATTCAGGAAGAATGGTGGTTGTGTAAAGATGGCTCATACAAATGTTTACGCGATCAATGGATTCCAATTTTTGAAAATGGAAAATTGATTTCCACCTACGGTGTACTTGCTGATTTTACAATGAGGAGGCTTGCCGAAGAGAAATTGAAAGTAAACGAATCTATTCTTAAAAAAAATAATGCTGATAAAGACCTTTTTATATCTATCCTTGCTCACGATTTAAAAAATCCATTCAATTCAATGCTAGGGTTTTTAGATCTATTAATCGAAAATTATCGCGATTATGATGCTGAAAAAATCGAAACCCAGTTAGATATTATTAACTCATCCGCAAAACGAATATTTAATTTACTAGAATCGATTCTAATGTGGGCTAGATCGCAATCGGGCAAAATACCCTACCACCCTCAAAATGTATGTTTTACTGCTATTTGTAATGAGGTTTTATCGGATTTAAAGGTTTCGGTTGATGTAAAAAATCTTACAGTCAATTCTTTAGCTAAAGATGAATTAATTGTTTTGGCGGATATTGATATGCTAAAAACTGTTCTGCGAAACTTAATTTCTAACGCAATTAAATTCTCATACCCCGGTGGAAAAATTGATATTTTTGCAGAACAAGCAAATTCAAAGCTAATAGTTTCAGTTTTCGACAATGGGATTGGTATAGCACCAGAAAGATTAGATACCCTATTTGACATTTCAAAAGTACAATCAACAAAAGGAACCTCAAATGAGTATGGAACAGGATTAGGCCTATTACTTTGCAAAGAATTTATAGAAAAACATGGTGGAATAATTTGGGTGGAAAGCGAAATGGGTAAATATTCAAAATTCAATTTTAGTATTCCATTATAAATTAATGCGAGCTCGATGTAAGCATAACATATTGATCCTAAGTATAGTGTTAGATTGTTGCTTTGTCATGCTGAACGAAGTGAAGCATCTAGTCTTTAGATAATTAGATCCTTCGTTTCGCTCGGGATGACACCTTACATCGAACTGACGTTAAATTAAGTAGTCAAAAATAATAAAGTTTAGGTCTATAATTTTGCTGCCGCATCTAGTTTAGTTGGCATACAAATTACGATTTGAAAAATATATATAAACCCAACAAATAAATATTTAGCTGACTAAATAAATTTTATTTAAACGTTGATGATAAGATACTTAGAAAGGAAAATGAAAAACCCAGAGTAAAACGCTACTTATTTTTTTACTGGATCAAGAAAGGAATTTTAAGTCTGTTTCCATCTTGTGTCCCGCAGAGTACTTTACTCATTTTACTCCATGTATAATGTTTTAGTGTTACAAAACGCTAACAGCTTTTTAACCTTTATCCTTTTTGCTAGGGCATTCTCTCTATCAATATTTTAATCAATCTCTCCTTCTCCTCAATCATTTTTTCTTTCTCCTTTAGCATCTCCACAAGCATCTTGTTTTTTTCTTCTAACGAAACTAATTTGTAACTAAAAGGTAAATTAGGTTCGTTTAGTGTACTAAAAGCTGAGAAATTTCTATATTCCTTTTCCTCAATTTTAACATCTGAAGAAATTTCGTCTTCAAAGAAATAACCTATAGAAACTTTAAATACATCGGCAATTTTTTTAAGTGTAGAAACCTTAAACTCATTCTTCTTAAGTGCTATTTGCAAGCCATTCTTAGTTATTCCAATAAAATTAGCTAAGTCATTTTGGCTAACTTTATTTTGCTTTTGTAACGCTTTTATTTTATCTGATATCATGATAATCAATACAATATTAATATTAACAAAATTATTACCATATTTATTTGGTCTTAATGACCAAATTATTTATATTCGCATTACAATTTTATGCTGAGAACTAAAAAACAGCATTTGATGAGTAGGGAGAAACTTCTTAAACACAACAGACATTATTTGAATAAAATATTAATGCGTTCTTTTACATCTCTTTGTACCCCATAGACATGATGCCTATGGAGTTAAAGTACAACAGAACCAGAAAAATACGACTCAATTTTGAGTCATATTGGTCTTACCCCCAAAAAGTTTGGTGAGTTGTCCATAGAGTTTCGTGTAGAATGGAAAAGAATTACTAGCCATTTTACTATAGAGGACAAACCCAGACAACGAATAATCTTGCCACGCAAAACAAATGTGCTGCCAGAGGTTCAGTACGAGTTGCAACTTATTCTAATACACTTGAATACCTATCCTATGTGGGGATTTCATGCAATTACCTATTTGATAATGCAATCGCAAACTTATTTTGGATACATGGGCTAAGTATTATTCTACAAGAAACGCTTAAAAGACTCGGTGAACTATTTGGGAAGCAATAATTTAGACAGGAGTCTTTGTTAAGAGTTATCCGAATATACTGTTTGACGGGGTGGAGAGAAGCATTCAATAACCTAAAGATGATAAACAACAGCATGCCTGCTAAAAGGGTATAAAAACGCTTAGCGTTTTAAAAATACTTTACTCTCGTTACTCAACCATAGAATTATGTTTTAAAAGCAATTTTAAATGGTAACATACATTTCAAATGGATATGTTGTGAGTTGCCATTAAACCTACCAAAAGGAAAAAACATTGGCAGGATGATGGATTTAAGGAGTTCAGCCCGAACGGAGTAAGAATCTGGATGCCGAAAAAAACCCAAAAGAAAAATTTTGACATCAAAACAGGAGCTGTAAAACCAAAATATTTCTCGTTTCAGGGTACTTGCTTAGCATTCCATTTGCGGTGTCAAACGTTGTCGTATTGTCAAAGATCGCTTACGCTTTCATAGGTTATGATTCAATTTCTTAATAATGGAACTTGCCTATGAAGCATATAATTTCAGATTTACATTGAAAAACAATGCATTACAAAAATAATCTATAATAAAGTATATGATAATTAAAAAGCATTGCCTGAAAAAATAGGATAACCATTGATTTTCAGCTAAAAGCAAAAATAAATCACAGATTCGCAACACGAAAATACTTTTTTTCGGGAAAAAAAGTCAAGTTTTTTTGGTCTTTTTTAGCAACAGAGCAAAAAAAGTGTGCTATGAACAAAAGATTATCAAGAAGCGAGGTTATTGAAATCAAGCACAAAGTGCATGATATAATTTCGGTGATCTCTGACCACCTTAAGGAACGAGGTGGAAATCCAAGTAAAGAAGATCGTTACCGGGCAGTACTTGATGCATGGAACTCTATCAACCACTTCCCAATCAGCAGAAGGTATCTTTATATAGAGATTGCAAGAGGTTTTGACTTTGAGACCCATGAAACAGTTTGGCGTATAATCGAATCATATAAAACGATTACTACTGGTCAACCTGATAGGAATTCACTAGCGGGGTACTATCGTACTTGGGAGAAAATATTACAGTTCACTTATACCGATTAACCTTAATTTAAGCATATATGCCAATAGATGAAATTAGACTAGAGTTTAACTCACAGCAATTCGATGACCTTATACTTGCCCTTGATGAAGTAAAAGATGTTAATGAAAACGCTGGTAAGAGATCAAAAGCGATTGCTTATGCAAATCTCTTAACAACAATACTGATCCAAAGAGCATTTCAGGAGTACGCTTTAATTCAAACTAGAAAAACGCTAAACCCCGAAAAATAATTTAGAACTCTTTAATTGGATAAACAGTTTAAAGTTTTTGACTTAGGATTTTTAAATTACTAGTAGAACTTATGAGTTCTACTAGTTTAACTAATTTTATAACTCTTCAAGATTCATCAGAACAGGAAGCGTTAATGATTAACAATAACATTATATAGATCATTAATATTTGTTCTAAATAATGCAAGTACATTAGAGAGATTATGCCTGTATTATTCCTCTAAATCATTAAAGTAAATCTTATCAAACTTCACTCTTTTTCTTCATAAAAACTATTTGTTTATGCCAATTATGCATTTCCCTTACCCCATTCTAATTATATAATAGAGTGTTCAATATCCGCTGCAATGATGATGTAAATCATTGCTAAGCATGCCTGTTTCGTTTGTCTTTTAAGTAATTTACATTTTTTATTAGGTTCTATTTTGATTACAGGGAAAAGCCTGCGGAGTAAATATTATAGCAATCGAAAATGATTATACATGGTCTATTTGGCTTTGCTGAGCCCGTTAGGATTCGTTAACAGGCATACTAAATCTTTGTATTTATGATGTCTCATTGGTTAATTAAAAATATCACGTAGTTTATTGGCAAGTAACAATACTGATAAAGGCTAGAACAGTTATTGAGGTTTTTAATTAGTACAAATTATGAATATTGATATTCGAACACTTATTCTGATAACAGGAATTTCTCATTTGATGCAGGTGTTAGTTTTTTATTACCAGTTTATAACTAATAAGTTTATAAAGGGTCCAGGTTGGTGGCTTATGTGGAGTGTTGCTGAATTTATAGGTTTTGGGATAATCCTACTAAGAGGTATTCCTTCACTACTTCAATTAGCAATCGCTTTTCAAAATATAATAATCCTATTAGGAACGGTTTTTATATATATTGGGGTTTTACAATTTTTTGAAAAGAAGATAAATCTAAAATTCATTCTTTCATTCTTTAGCTCTTTTGTAGTGCTTCATCTTTCTTTTTTATTCATTAAAGATGATATATACCTACGTACCTTGCTTTTGAATGTTTTTCTATCGGCAATAGCATTTTTAACTGCAATAACTATTTTCAATAATAAGACCTCCTATATTGCTTCAACTGCCAATTTCAGTATAATACTTTTCTCTATACATGGGAGTATTTTTAGCTATCGAACTATTATTCTGGTTCTGGATCCATTCGAGAGTAATATGTTTGCGCCAACTTTTTTTAACCTAACCCAATATTTTGATGCTTTATTTCTAGGCCTTCTCTGGACATTCGGTTTTATTATTATGATAAACCATAGATTAAATTTAGATATTTCTGAAGCGAAAACCCATTTTGAACAAATTTTTAGTACAAGCCCTGATGCTGCATTAATTACCCGCTTGAACGATGGGATGTTCGTTGATTGTAACGAAAATTTTACTAAAATTTTTGGTTATTCGAAAGATGATATTTCAGGAAAAACGACACTTGATATCAATTTTTGGAAAAACCCTGCAGATAGGCAAGAGCTTGTCAGAATGATTATGAAAAGTGGGGTTTATGAAAACTATGAATTATTATTTCAGCGAAAGGATGGAATAATAATTACCGGATTAATGTCGGCAAAAGCTATAACTCTCAAAGGAATCCCTCATATTATAAGCGTTACCCGAGATATCAGCGACCGAAAGCAGGTGGAAGAAGTTCTTAAGGAGAGCGAACAGCGCTTGCAATATGTTTTAAAGGGTAGTCGTCTTGGTTTCTGGGACTGGAATCTAATAACTAATGAGATTAAGAGAAATGAGCAATGGGCTGAAATGCTTGGTTACAAAATTGATGAGGTTGAATTTACGGTTATGCAGTGGATTGATCTTGTACATCCTGATGATCGGGCTATGGCATTGGAATCAATACAAGAACACATTAAAGGTATAACTCCAATGCACAGGATCGAATATCGGATGCGAACCAGTGATGGACAATATAAATGGATACTTGATCAAGGACAAGTTGTTGAGTGGGATTCTAATCATCGAATTATAAGGATGAGTGGCACACATACTGATATTACAGAACGGAAGCAAGCAGAGATGGCATTGCAAGAGAGTGAAAAAAGATACCGATTACTTTTTCAGAATCTTTCCTCTGGTTTCGCCCTCCACGAAATTATTTTGAATTCCAATGGAAAACCTTGTGACTACAGGTTTCTTGAAATTAACCCTGCTTTCGAAATACTTACAGGGCTTAAAGCAACCGATTTAATAGGCAAAACAACCTTAGAGGTTTTACCAAATACTGAACCATACTGGATTGAAACTTATGGGAAAGTTGCATTGACTGGCAATCCTATCACTTTTGAGAATTATAGCATCGAATTTAACAAATACTATCATGTTAATGCTTACTCACCTGAGTCAGGAAAATTTGCTACTATTTTTCACGATATATCCGATCAAAAACTATTTGAGGCTGAGTTACAGAACAAGAACGAAGAGCTTATCAAGGTAAATATCGATAAGGATCGTTTTATGTCAATACTTGCGCACGATTTAAAAAGTCCCTTTAATACAATACTTGGCTACTTAAATCTTTTAACTGAAAATATTCACGAATATGATATTGATAAAATTGAAAAACAGATAGCAATTATTAACAATTCGGCACAAAATACCTATTTTTTAATGGAGGATATTCTTCTTTGGGCTAGATCTAAATCGGGCAAAATTCCTTTTGAACCTAAGGAATTGAATTTAAACACTATTTGTAAAGATATTATCGAAATCCTTATGCCAAATGCCAGTACAAAAAACATATCCATCAATTATGATGAGTACGATGAGGCTGTTGCTTTTGCGGATGTAGATATGTTGAAAACCATTCTTAGAAACCTAATATCCAATGCCATTAAATTCACCAATAGGGGAGGAACTGTTAATGTAGCAGTTAATCGACCAATTAAACAAACTAGCGAGTTTAACCAAAGTAATCTAGAAATTGAATGTAAAGATGGTAAATACAATAGTTCTCAAATTATTTCAGTTGCTGACAACGGGATAGGAATAGTATCAGAAATAAAGGACAAACTATTTAATATTATGCAGACATATTCCACCAAAGGAACCACAAATGAAATGGGAACAGGATTGGGATTGTCTCTGTGCAAAGAATTTGTTGAAAGGCATGGGGGTGAAATTTGGGTGGAGAGTGAATTTGGTAAGGGGAGCACGTTTTATTTCACATTAGCAAAAAGCAATAGCTAAAATACTAACCTTATGATAAACAAGGGAAAAAATCTTTTTAAGGTCGGAAATGCAAGCGAAAGTCAGTTCCCATTAATTTTCAAAGGTTCTCTAAAGAGACTATTCCGTACCCTTTTGGGAATCCAATTCTTTTTGTGTATTGGATTAGTAGTACTAACTACATTAATGTACATAAATCAGTCAGAGTTTATTAAAAGTCAACGTATTCATTTTCAATCCTATTTGCTGGCAGACGAGTTACGTCAGAGTTCCGATGATCTAACACGTCTTGCGAGATCTTATGTGGCCTCTGATAATGAAGAATTTGAACGTCAGTATCATGCTGTTCTGGATATTCGTAATGGCAAAAAACCTCGGCCAGTAGATTACAACCGAATATACTGGGATTTTGTTACAAAAATGGATCAGAAACCTCGTCCCGACGGGGAAGCCATATCGCTAAGGGAATTGATGATTAAAACGGGATTTACAAATACCGAGCTTGAGATGCTAACTAAGGCTCAAAAATATTCCGACTCATTGGTGAAAACTGAAGAAATTGCCATGAACGCCAATAAAGGGTTGTATGACGATGGCACAGGAAACTTTACTGTAAGGAAAGAACCTAATCATGACTTTGCAATAAGAATATTATACGATGATGCTTACCACAAGAAGAAAGTCCAAATTATGAAGCCTATAGATGAGGTCTTTGCTATGATTTCCGAACGAACAGATAGGGATGTGGCTAAGTTTGAAAAAAGAAGCATGAGTTTGGTGAAATTTATTGAGGGGATAATAATTATCTTCATTCTGCTATTCGTATTTTCTTTCTTTAAAATTATGCATCAAATCACGGATCGCGATCGGGTTCTGTGTGCATTGGTAGAAAGCGAAGAAAAATACCGTAAACTTATTGAACTTTCTCATGATGCTATCCTAATTCACGTAGGTGGTATAATTCAATTCGTAAACAATGCTTCTTTAAAATTATTCGAAGCTTCTAGCAAAGATGAGTTTATTGGGAGAAAAATAATTGATCTGGTTCATCCCGATTATGTAAACATTGTAGAGCAGAGAATTGCAAAAATAGTAAATGAAAATATAGAGGCTCCAACAATCGAAGAAAAATTAGTAACACTTAAAGGAGTACCATTTTATGCAGAGGTAACTGCGATACCCGTAAATTTAAAGGGGAAGCAGGTAATACAGGTAGTTGCAAGGGATATTACTGAACGAAAACTTTCCAATGCTATACTTCACGAAAAAGAGGTACAATATAAAAACCTTGCTAATGCTGGAATGGCTCTGATTTGGACATCGGGCACTGATAAATTGTGCAATTATTTTAATGAACCCTGGCTAAAATTTACAGGTCGTACAATTGAGCAAGAAATAGGAAATGGTTGGGCAGAAAACCTTCATCCTGATGATTTCGACCACTATTTTAAAATCTATATTATATCGTTCGATAAACGTGAAGCATTTGATTTGGAACATCGCTTGCACCATGTAAGTGGAGAATATAGGTGGATAAGAGATTTGGGTACACCTAACTATAATAGTAATGGGGAATTCATTGGTTATATTGGATATTGCTTTGATATCACCCAAAATAGACAAGCAGAAGAGGCGTTAAGGAAGAAAACGAATGAACTTGAACTCTTAAATGGTCATTTTTTGGGTCGCGAACTTAAGATGATTGAACTTAAAAAGGAGATAAACGAACTACTAAAGAAACTTGGTGGAATGGAGAAATATGTAATTCACAGTTGAGAAATGTTGAATATATAAAGCAAATAGTTAATTCATATTGCTAATAATTAAATAAATATGGAGATTGGAGAAATTATTACGGGTAATATGACACCCTTTTTAATGATGGTAATGGCACTTGCAAATGCTTTAATTGCAATATCTTATGCTTCTATCCCATTTTTCCTTATTGTTTTTGTCAGAAAACGTAAGGACATGCCATTCACCTGGGTGATTTTCCTGTTCGGGTTGTTTATCCTAGCATGTGGCACAACACATATCGTTCATGTAGTAGGTCTTTGGCGGTCTGTAAACTGGTGGCAAGCTGCTGTTGATTCTATTTGTGCCATTATTTCTTTGGCTACCGCAGTTGCAGTATGGCCAATTTTACCCAAACTCTTATTAATTCCTAGTCCTAATCAGTTAAGGTTGGTTAATAGTGAGTTACAAAAGGAGAGGGATAAACTGATTTTTACTCAACATGAATTACAAAAGGCATACACCGAGATAGAAGAACGTGTAAATGATAGAACCCAAGAGTTAATTGTTGCAAATAAAGCATTACTAAACGAAATAAGTGAACGCAAAAAGGCAGAAGAGGCTTTGCGAACCAGCGAGGAGTACTTTCGAAATATTTTCGATCATTCAACCGTAGGCAAGTCAATTACCGAATTAGGAGGTAACGTTAAAACAAATAAGTCATTTCGCCAAATACTAGGCTATTCTGAGACTGAACTATCTATACTTAAATGGCAGGAGATAACCCATGCCGATGATGTACAAAGAGATCAGGGATATCTTGATTCTCTAGTATCAGGAAAATACTCATCCATACGATGGGAGAAGAGGTATATCCATAAGAATGGGCACGTTGTTTGGGTTGATATAAGTACTGTTTTACAGCGAGATGATAATGATATCCCTCAATATTTTATTACCACAATTCAAGATATTACCGAACGTAAACAGGTTTCCGAGGCTCTTAAAAAGAGCAATGATAGATTCTTGAGCCTTTCCGATAATATCCCTGGCTTTATGGCTTATGTTAATGCGGATACCCTAAAGTACGAATTCGTAAATGAGACCTATGCACAATCCTTTGGGGTTCCCCGAGAAAAAATTATAGGCAGTCATGTGAAAGATATTATTAGCGAAACAAATTATCAATTTGCTTTAAAATCTATTAATGAGGTTAAACAAGGCAAATCGGTTTCCTATGAAAACACTTTTAATTTTGCTGAAGGAAAGCATTGGGTTCAAATAAACTACACCCCAGTTGTTGATATCAATGGGTATGTTACTTCAATTGTTGTGCTTGGTTATGATATCACCGAACGTAAACGGGCAGAAGAAGCCTTGCGGGAGAGCGAGGAAAGATATCGCAGCCTACTAACAAATCTCGAAGCAGGTATTGTTGTTCATGCTCCTGATACCTCAATTATAATGAATAATCATAGAGCCTCAGAATTATTGGGGTTAAGCGATGATCAGATGAGAGGTAAACTGGCTATTGATCCTCATTGGAGATTTATTTACGATAATGATACCCCAGTCCCGCTTGAGGAGTACCCTGTAAACCGAATTATTATAACCAAAAAACCTGTTGGAAATCTCATTCTTGGTGTTGTTCGATCCAAAACCGATGATATTGTATGGCTAGCAGTCAATGGCTTTCCTGTTTTTAACAACAATGGCGAATTATCGGAAATTCTAGTTAGTTTCATTGAAATTACAGAACGGATTAAGGCTGAGGAAACGCTAAGAGAATCCGAACGTGTAAAATCGGAACTCTTAGATAGATTAAATGATGCCCAACATTTGGCCATGATTGGAAGTTGGGACTGGCATTTAAAAAACAATTTGTTCTGGTGGTCCGATGAGACCTATGAAATTTTTGGGGTAACCAAACAGAATTATACTCCTAATTTCGAAACGAATGGTAAATTTATTCATACTGATGATTTTGAACAATATCGTAAGTCTTTCGAACTCTCAATTCAAACCGGCGAACCACTATTTTACGAATTCAAACTAATTGCAGGTAATGGACAGTTAAAGTACTGTCAAGTAAAAGGAAAGATTATTTATGATGAATCCCACCAACCAAATCGTTTTATTGGGACTATCATGGATAACACGCAGCGCAAGCTTGCCGAATTTACTCTGCATGAAACCGAGGCAAAATTCCGACAAACCTTTGAACTCTCACCTGTAGGGATTATTATGGTAGGGCTCGATAAACGATTCATCCATTGCAATAATGCGTATGCGCATTCTCTTGGATATCAAACCGATGAATTAGTTGGAAAACCTATAACTGATGTAGCACACCACGAAGATTCGCAAATTGCGATAAGCGGGATAGAATCTTTAATAAAAAATGAAATAGAAATTTTTCATGCTCAGAAGCGTTATGTTCGGAAAGATGGACAAATTGTTTGGGGAGAGGTGGCTATTTCACTTATCAGAGATCGGGAAGAGCGTCCTCAATATTTTCTGGCTATTGTTCAGGATATTACAAAAAAAAGGCAATCTGAAAATCAGCTAAATCTCTCCTCCAAAATACTTGCCATCCTTAATGAACCTAAAGATTTATTGGAAATAATTCCACGTATTCTGGTCGAAATAAAGCAAAGCCTAGATTTCGAGGCCATTGGTTTTCGCCTGAAAAACGGAGATGATTTCCCTTATTTTGTTCAGGAAGGTTTTCCCAACGATTTTATAGTTCGTGAGAACTCACTAGTTGCTCATGATGCTAAAGGAAGTATTTGTAGAGATGAAAATGGTAAAATTAATTTAGAATGTACATGCGGGCTAGTAGTATTGGGTAAAACTGATCCCCAAAACCCATACTTTACTCAAGGTGGAAGCGCATGGACAAATAACACCGTTTCATCCTTAAAAATTCCAGTACCAAAAGATACAAGGCTACATCCACGTGATCGTTGTATTCATGCAGGGTACCAATCAGTAGCACTTATTCCAATTCGTGCAAATAATGAAATCCTTGGAATCTTACAACTTAACGACAAAAGAAAGGATAAACTCTCTTTAGATTTGGTTCAATTTCTTGAGGGTATAAGTTCTTTTATTGGTGTGGCTTTGGTACGTAAGAAACAAACAGAAGCTCTTCGGTTTAAAAACCTAGTTTTTGATGCATCATTGGTAGCCAATAGCATTGCTGACATTAATGGTAATTATACGGAAATTAATGATACTTTTCTTCGTATATGGGGCTATTCAAAAAGAGAGGAAGTTTTAGGTTTACCAATTCAAAGTTTCTTTAATGATCAAAATAATGCATCAGAAATAATTTCATCATTGAATAAAATTGGTCAGTGGGAGGGTGATTTTACTGCAAGAAAAAAAGATGGATCAACCTTTTTTGCTCATGGGCTAGCAACAACCGTTAAGAATGATTATGGGAACCAAATTGGATACCAATCCGCCGTAATTGATATAACTGAGCGTAAACATTTCGAAGATGAAATTATAAAACTCAATGAAACATTAGAGCAGAGGGTAATTCAGCGGACTGAACAGCTTGAAACCGCAAATAAAGAGTTGGAAGCATTTAGCTACTCAGTTTCACATGATTTACGTGCACCCTTACGCCACATTAGCGGGTTTGTGGATATCCTTGCAAAAAATGTTAAAGATCGGTTGCCTGAAAAAGATTTACATTATTTGGATGTAATAAACAACTCTGCAAGAATGATGGGAACTTTAATTGATGATCTACTGAGCTTCTCAAGAACCGGTCGTGCAGAAATAAGAAAATCAAAAATAAACATGAACCAGCTAGTTGATGAGGCTAAATCTCAAATCAAACCGGCAACTGCTGGACGCAAAATAAAATGGGAAATATCTCCACTTGCCGAAGTTTCTGGCGACTATAATTTAATGCGTTTGGTATGGGTTAATTTAATTGATAATGCAGTAAAATACACCAAAACCAGAGAAAAGGCCATTATTAGTATTAATTGCACAGAAGAAAAGGAGGAGTTTATATTCCGTATTTGCGATAATGGTGTAGGATTAGATATGAACTATGCGCAAAAGCTATTTGGAGTATTCCAACGCCTTCATACTTCAGTTGAATTTGAAGGGACAGGAATTGGACTTGCAAATGTACGTCGTATTATTCTTAGACATGGCGGACGCATATGGGCAGAAGCAGAGCTTGATAAAGGAGCAAGTTTCTACTTTACGCTGCCAAAAGAGGATATTGAGAATAAAGACTAGAGATCTGATTTATTGGATTTGACAAAATGGACTTATTGATTAGATAACCTAAGTTGCTAGCTACCGGTTGCAAATCGCTAGTTGCTGATTTACAGTATTTAATTCATTTTGCTTTTAGCTTAATTTTAAGGGGTGAGAATTTGTATTAATATGAGCATAAGATAAATAACAATATTTCAGCAACTAGCAACTTGAGTTAGATAGTTGATTATAAATATTCTCGGTATTGACTTGTGTTATGGGAATGCTTAAATTAGAATAAATTATTCTAATTAATTCAGGTTGCTAGATTAAGTGATATGTTAATCATACTATGACGCAATAATATATGGGGGTATAATTGACGGGTAATAGACGGATTACTGACGGATAACAGACGGGTTAACCCGTCTGTTAATTACAAGTTTAAGTTAATTGTTAATACTTATTTCTTTAATAACTAATAATAAACCTATGATAGATCTAAGAACAATCCTACTTGCTGAAGACAATCCTAATGATGTAGAATTAACTCTTCAAGCTCTTGGTGAACATAATCTTGCAAATCGTGTTGTAGCTGTAAGCGATGGCGTTGAAGTTATAGATTATCTCAGCTGCGAGGGGAAATTTAAGTTACGAAAAAAGGGTAATCCTGCCGTAATCCTACTGGATATTAAAATGCCTCGCATGGATGGTATCGAAGTACTTAGAACCATCAGGAGTCACCCTGCCTTTAAAATGCTTCCAATCGTTATGCTTTCATCCTCTCGCGAAGAGTTTGATTTGAAACGATGCTATGAATTAGGTGCTAATGCTTATGTAGTAAAACCTGTAGATTTTAAAGATTTTTTTGAAGCAGTTAAACAATTAGGAATTTTTTGGGCAATGATAAATGAGTTGCCCCCTGAGGGAGGTGAACAAAATGGATAGAGCAGAAACCAAATCAGCATTGAATATTTTGTCTCTTGAAGACTCAATACTCGATTTCGAGATAATTCATGAACATCTTACCAGAGCTGGAATTAGCATAAACATAACTCATGTTGCCAAGGAGGATGAATTTATATCATCCCTTCGTAATAATAAGTATGATATCATTTTAGCCGATTTTAACTTGCATAGCTTTGATGGCTTTGCTGCGCTAAAATTGTGCAATGAGATATGTCCAAATACCCCTTTTATCTGCATTTCAGGATCTATTGGCGAAGAAATAGCCATTGAGCTGATGAAGCAGGGGGCTGTTGATTACATTTTAAAGGATAGGCTAGCAAGACTCCCATCGGCAATAAAACGTGCGCTCGATGAATCAAAAGAAAAAGAAACAAGACGGGAAGCCGAGGAGGCACTTCAAAAAAAGATGGAAGAACTACAGCGATTTTATGACTTAACCGTAGGACGTGAGTTAAAAATGATTGAACTCAAAAAAGAAATTAACGAGTTTTTAAAACAAATGGGAAAAGAGGAAAAATACAAAATTGTGGAATAGGGAATGAAACCAAAATGAAAAAGGAATAATTAGTTCCACTTTGACAGATAAGGGTTATACTTGATTTTTCGTGTGTTTTTTCGAATATGTCAAAGTAGAATTAGGATGAGGTTAAATTAGAACTCAAGTATGAAAGAAACAAACAAGCATATTACCCAACTTCTCTTGCAATCGCATGGCATGGATGTTTCAAAATACGATGATTTATTTCTGAGTAAAACTCTTCAGAAAAGAATTACTGAAACTCGCTACAATTCCTATGATGAGTATTGTTCTAATTTAGAAAAGAACAATGAAGAAGCAAATGTTTTTATCGAATCACTTCAAATCAGCCATAGCGAATTTTTTCGTAACTCATTAACATTTTCCGTTTTAGAGCGTGTATTATTTCCTTCAATCATTTTACAAATGAAACATTCAAAACGGAAGGAGATTAGAATATGGTCTGCTGCATGTGCTGCCGGACAGGAAGTATATAGCCTAACAATACTTTTGGAAGAACTTAAAAATGGCGATTGCCAAAAGTTTAACTATCGCATTTTTGCTACGGATCATAGTGAAAAGCAAGTAAACCAAGCACAGAAGGGTGAATACTCTGAGGAAGCATTAAATAACCTGAATCTAAAACGAGTAAAAGAATGGTTTATTAGGAATGATAACATGTATAGTGTAAAACCTACACTTAAAGAAAATATCAACTTTTCAGTTTTTGATTTATTTAGTGAGCAATTGAGCAGTCCCGCTGCAAGTATTTTTGGCGACTTTGATATAGTAGTTTGTGCTAATCTTTTATTCTACTACAAACCCGAATATCGTAAACAAATTCTTAAAAAGATAGGTAATTCTCTTGCAAAAGAAGGATACATTATAGTGGGCGAAGCCGAGAGGGATATCTTAATGAATGAAAATTGGCATGAGGTATTCCCCCAATCGGGAATATTTAAAAGAATAGAACACGGGTAAAATAAATGAACGATAATTCAAAAAGGTTTTTCATTAATGCTACATTGATAGATAAGGTTTATACTCGATTTTCCTGCTTTTTTAACCCTTGCCCTAAAGGAAAAAAGCAGAAAAATCAACCTGCACCCTTTAGGGACTGGGGTAAATTAGGTTGATTTTTCGTGTGTTTTTCGAATCTATCAAAGTAAGATTAAATGATTAATAATAACAGATACTATGAACCTAAAAAATCTCAAAATTGGTACTCAACTAAGAATAGGATTTGCCATCCTACTATTCTTTGTAATTCTACTTGGGGTAGTATCTTACCTACAAACTGATAGAATTCAATCTCAAGCAGAAATTCTATACGATCATCCGCTTAAAACTCGCAGAAATCTTAGCGAGATAACAATTAATGTTTTGAATATGCGCATTAAAATGCGAGATTATTTGCTGGTTAATGATTCAAAAATACGCCAAGAAGCTTTGAATGACATAGCTGTTTGCCAAGCTAATGTAATGATGAGTGTTGAAAAGCTTAGGCAATCCTACCTTGGGCCACCCAAAAATATTGATAATTTTTTAGATGAATTTACCAAATGGGTATCAATCCGCGAGGAATCCATACGGTTATTAAATGCAGGTCATTTTGAGGAGGCAAGACTTCGCCATTATCCTGGAGGAGTAGTTCCATCGCAGGCCTCAAAAGTTTTGAATACATTGCAGGTAATAAGTGATTTTGCTATAAAAAAGGCTGATGAATTACTTGCCACATCTAATGAATTGAATGATTCACTAAGTAGGCGATTATTTTTACTAGTAGCAACCATTTTATTATTATCGTTACTTATTAACTATGTTTTAATAAGAAATATCCGTAAACCTATAGTAAGTTTAACCAATGCAGCCCAACTTTTTCATGCTGGGGATATGAATGCCAGGAGTTCCTATGAATCGAAAAATGAGTTTGGTCAACTGTCCACTTCATTCAACACTCTTGCTGAGAGCATTCAGGTGAATATGGATCTGAATAAAAGAGCAGCAGATTTAGCAGGCTTAATGCTTAGCGAGGACGATGCCAAAAATTTTTTCCACGAAACACTTAAAGGTCTTTCCGAACATACTGAATCTCAAATTGCCGCTGCATATTTGCTAAGCGATGATAAAAAAAACTACAATCACTTTGAATCAATTGGCGGGGGTGAAAATATTAAACAATCATTCTCGGCAGAAAATTTTGAAGGAGAATTTGGTGCCGCTCTATCCTCCCGAAAAATTCAGCATATAAAATATGTTATCGATGATACCCGTTTTATTTTTCACACCATTAGCGGAAATTTTATCCCTCGTGAAATAATCACCATTCCAATAGTTGCAAACAACCAAGTTATTGCTATTATTTCGTTGGCGAGTGTGAATAGGTATAGTATACAATCAATTTTGCTGATAGAAAATATTCTTGTTGCTTTCAGCGCAAGAGTTGAAGGGATATTAGCATATCGCAAAATTAAAGAATTTACAAATAAGCTTGAATACCAAAATAGTGAACTGGAGGCTCAGAAAGTGGAACTAGCGTCCCAATCGGCTGAGCTAATTGAACAGAATACAGAATTGGAAATGCAGAAAAAGCAGTTGGGTGAAGCCAATCGTCTCAAAACAAGTTTTTTATCTAATATGAGCCATGAACTGCGAACCCCTCTTAATTCTGTAATTGCCCTTTCAGGAGTACTCAACCGCCGCCTTGCCAAGCAGATTCCAGACGAGGAGTATAGCTACATCGAGGTGATTGAACGAAATGGGAAGCATCTACTTTCACTTATTAACGATATCCTTGATATTTCGCGTATTGAAGCTGGACGCGAAGAAATCGAAATAGAATCGTTCAACATAAATAGCCTAATTTCCGAAGTAGTTACAATGATTAATCCTCAGGTAAAACAGAAAAATATTGAGCTGATACATTCAGAAAAAGATTCAGACCTGTTACTTTCTAACGACATTAGGAAATGCCGCCATATCCTGCAAAACCTTATTGGTAATGCTGTAAAGTTTACCGAGAAGGGTAAGGTTGAGGTTGTAGCCAGTAAAACCGATAGTAACATTACAATTAAAGTTATAGATACCGGTATTGGTATCTCCGAAAAATATCTCCCCCATATTTTCGATGAATTCCGGCAAGCTGATGGCAGTACATCTCGAAAGTATGGTGGAACAGGCTTAGGTTTAGCAATTGCTAAAAAATATGCTAACCTTATGGGAGGTTCAATCACGGTTAAAAGTTCCCTGGGGCAAGGCTCAGAATTTGCACTAACCTTACCTTCAAACTATGCTTCAGGAAGCAGAATAGTTGATATAGAAAAATCATCTGAATCAAAATATACCATAAAACAAGCACCTCTCAAAACACCTTCTGATTCTGAAGGAAAAACCGTTTTGCTAGTTGAGGATAGCGAGCCGGCAATCATCCAAATGAAGGATATTTTGGAGGGAAGTGGGTATAAACTGATAATTGCACATGATGGTTCGGAGGCTCTTAGAATTATCAATCAAACCATACCCAATGCCATGATTTTGGACCTCATGCTACCGGGTATCGATGGGTTTGAAGTACTTAAAGCTATTCGTGAGGTAGATATTACGGCCCATGTCCCTGTTTTGATTCTTACTGCAAAGCATATATCAAAGGAGGAACTCCAATTTTTGAAACGAAACAACATCCATCAGCTTATCCAGAAAGGCGATGTGAACCGCTCGGAGCTGCTTAATGCTATTGCAACCATGGTATTCCCTAAATCGGTGGAAGTTGAAAAAACTCAAAGAAAAATACAACCCATCAAAGGCAAGCCAATAGTTCTCGCAGTTGAGGATAATCCAGATAATATGCTTACCGTTAAGGCACTTCTCTCCTCTAAATATACTGTAATAGAAGCATTTGATGGCAACCAAGGTTTGCAATTGGCTAAAAAGCACAGGCCAAATCTCATTCTAATGGATATTGCACTTCCTGATATGGATGGCATTGAGGTGCTTAATATCCTTCGCAAAGACCCATATTTACAAGAGATTCCTGTTATTGCGCTTACAGCAAGTGCAATGACTACTGACCGCGAAACTATTTTAGCCCATGGTTTTGATGGGTACATTGTAAAACCAATTGATGAACATATATTCTTAGAAACTATCAATCAAAAGCTATATGGAGGGTGATAAAATAAAAATATTGGTCATTGATGATAATCAGGATAACCATATCATCTTAAATGCGTTGATAAAAGAGGCTTTTCCCAATGCCATAGTATTCAATGCTCTTAATGGTGAAAAAGGGATAAAAATTGCCACAGCAGAAGATCCTGATGTAATCCTTCTTGATATAGTAATGCCCAACATGGATGGATTTGATGTATGTATAAAGCTTAAATATGATAAAAAGCTATGCGATATACCTATTGTATTTGTTACCGCCCTAAAAAGTGATAAGGAGAGCCGTATTAGAGCGCTTGAGTGCGGAGCGGAGGCCTTTCTTGCCAAGCCTATTGACGAGGTTGAGCTTACTGCTCAAATACGGGCCATGCTAAAAATCAAAATAGCTAATATCAAAAAAAGGGATGAAAAAGAAATACTCGCTAGGCAGGTTGAAAAGAAAGTTTATGAGATAAACATAGCTCATACTGCTACTCTTAATTTACTAGAGGATTTAAAAACCGAGAATGAAGCCAGAAAAAAAAGCGAGAATGAGCTGAGAAAAAGCGAAGAGCTATTCAAATCTTTTGTACTTAATAGCGCCGACCTTACAGCTTTAACCGATTTAAATGATAATGTATTATTTATTAGCCCTCAATGCGAAAAATTATTTGGATTTTCTTGTGATGGGCTAATTGGACAACATATTCCATTCAATTTTCACCCCGATGATAAAGAAGCCTGTCTTCAAAAATGGAATCAGTTAAAAACAAACGGGGAAGAGATATACAACTATGAATACCGCCTTTTTGATAGCAAAGAAGAGTTACATTGGGTATCGCATTCTGCGATACAAGTTAAGGTAGAACAGAATCTAATAGGAATACACAGCACCATCCGTGATATTACTGAAAGCAAACTGGCTGAGCAGCTGGTTATCCAAGCAAAAGACAAAGCCGAAGAGAGTGATCGGCTAAAAACAGCATTCCTTCACAACATCTCTCACGAAATTCGCACCCCAATAAACTCAATTGTAGGCTTTTCTGAGTTCCTAAACGATCCCAACCTAAAACCCGAAAAACTTAAACACTTTACCGAAATAATTACGCAAAGCAGCTATCAGCTACTATCCATAATATCTGATATTGTAAGTATTGCTACCATTGAAGCAGGTCAGGAAAAAATTAATGAGACTGAGTTGAATTTGAACTCAACCCTAAGAATGTTAAACGAGCAATTCCAGCTAAAAAGTCAAAAGGAAAACTTCTGTCTTATCCTAAAACACCTCTTACCCGATAACGAAGTAACCATATTAACAGATGAAACTAAACTCAAACAAATTCTTACCAACCTCATAGGCAATGCAATAAAATTCACCAAACAAGGATATGTTAACTTTGGATATCACCTAAAAGATAATGAGTTGAAATTCTTTGTTGAAGATACTGGTATTGGCATTCCCCCTGAAATGCACGATGAAATATTTAAACGATTTCGTCAGGTCGAAAACTCCACCGCACGTCAATTTGGTGGATCGGGGCTAGGCTTATCTATCTCAAGAGCATACGTAGAACTTCTTGGAGGTAAAATATGGCTTAAATCTGAGCTCGATAAAGGATCAACATTTTACTTTACAATCCCGTACAAAAAAATTCAAAAAACTCCCATTATTGAGAAACAACTCTTAAAAGAGATGAAAAATGAAAGCGATATAACCAAAACTATTTTAATTGCTGAGGATGAAGATTCTAATTTCATGCTACTTGAAGAGATGCTTTCATGTTTAAATATCAATATTATTAGGGCAATAAATGGAATAGAAGCTGTTAATTCATGCAAATTAAACAACCATATAGATATAATTCTTATGGACATTAAAATGCCAATAATGGATGGCTATGAGGCTACAAAACAAATAAAAAAAATTAAACCTAATCTACCAATTATAGCCCAAACAGCATATTCAACAGAGGTTGATAGAAATAAGGCTCTAGCCAGCGGTTGTTCCGATTTTATTAGCAAACCTATTAAAAAAAATCTTTTAATCTCCAAGATAAAAGATCAGTTGAATAAAACCTTAATTTATTGATAGTTACATTAAAAGTATCTATCATTTAAATGTCAACATTAACAAATACTTTGATGGACGATAACTCTAAAACAATCCTTATTATTGAAGGTGATTCTGTGTTAAATGAATTACTTTCAGAAAGAATCGAAGGTATTGGTTATAAAACTATGCGTATGTTCTCAGCGCGTGATGCAGTTGATTGGCTTACTAAGAACACACCATTTTTAATGACTTTGGATTACAATTTACCTGATTTGAATGCCGAAGAATTTATAATTGAGTTAAAAAAAAGAAAACTACACATACCTCATTTCATAGTTTCAACCGGACAGGGTGATGAGAGTGTGGCCGTTGAAATGATGAAGCTAGGTGCCAAAGACTACATTATTAAGGATAGTAACCTACTTGATTTGATAATTCTTGTTATCAGGAAGGTTGCTAGAGAAATTGAGAACGAGAGTAAACTTAAACTTGCTGAACAAGCATTAGTAGAATCTAATCAGTTCAACAAACAAATAATACGCAGTGCACAGGAAGGAATAATTGTATATGATCTTAAATTGAACTATCAGGTTTGGAATCCATTCATGGAGAAATTAACGGGAATTCCTTTTTATGAAGTAGTAGGAAAACAACTGTTAGAAGTATTTCCATCTTTAGGGGATACTGGTGTCAGTCCTATTCTTGAGAAAGCCCTTCAGGGAACGAATATTCAAGAGAGGGATATATTCTTGAGCATCCCGTCTACAGGAAAATCTGGATGGATTACCGAAACAACCGCACCATTAATAAGTACTTCAGGGGAAATAGTTGGTGTTATAACAACCGTGCGAAATATTACTGAGCGAAAACTTGCTGAAGAAAAGCTAAAAGCAGACGAAATCCTTCTAAAAGAATTAAATGCTGACAAAGATCGATTTATTTCAATACTTGCCCACGATTTAAAAAGTCCTTTTAATTTGATACTTGGCTACTTAGATTTACTTACTGAAAAAGTAAGAGAATATGATATAAATACAATTGAAGATCAGATTAATATAATCTTTAATTCAGCTCAAAATACTTATAAGTTATTGGAAGACATATTACTATGGGCTAGAACACAATCGGGAAAAATTCCATTTCAACCAAAAAAATTGAATTTTAATAGTATTTGCAATGATATTCTGAATACTTTGAGGTTAAATGCTGATGCAAAAAATATTACAATTACCCACTCATCGTTAAATGATATCTATTTATTCGCAGACCCTGAAATGTTAAAAACAACCTTACGAAACCTTATTTCAAACGCAATAAAATTCACAAATATTGGAGGTGAGATTATTATATCCACTTATGAAAGTATTGACAACATAATAATCTCTGTATCAGATAACGGAATAGGGATTAACCCCAAAATATTACCCAATCTATTTGATATTTCGCAAGTACACACAACGGAGGGTACCGCAAACGAAAAAGGAACAGGATTGGGTTTGCTGATTTGCAAAGACTTTGTAGAAAAGCATGATGGTAAAATTTGGGTAGAAAGCGAAGTTGGAAAAGGCTCCTCCTTCTATTTTAATATTCCATTCAAAATTGCTAATAAGGATGTTTTATAGGAATCATAATTCATTAATGATTATTTTTTTTCAACCACTATTCTAATTACATAATGTGAATATCCTTATACTATCGGAGATTCTTATTAGATTATAAGTAACAAAATACCTTCCCTGAAGTTATTAAATTGTTGTTAACCCTATTTTACCTAAAACTAACTATCCACAATCAAGATTTAAGATGAGTTATATCATTCATTAAACACCTTATTTACCTTGCCATTTCTGTACTATAAGGTTATTTTTGCCATATAGAAATCTTTCAATAATTATGATCATTCAAACGCTTATCAATAATATTACTTTACTTCTATCACTTAGTATTCTATACAGTTTAGTCTCTCGAAAATGGGATTACTCATCGCTTTGGCATCAGCTGATTGCAGGTATACTATTTGGCTTTGTAGCAATTGCTGGAATGTTGAATCCACTTAAATTGCAACCTGGAATTATTTTTGATGGTAGAAGCATTATTCTGAGTATTGGTGCTTTATTCGGAGGACCAATAGCTGCAATTATTTCTACAATAATAAGTTCAATATATAGATTTTATCTTGGTGGCGCAGGTACATTAATGGGTATTAGCGTTATTGCATCCAGTTCAATGCTTGGTGTTATTTACCATTACATTCGAAAAAAATACCCTAAATCAAACCAAATTGGTTATCTATTCCTTTTTGGGCTAATTGTTCATATTAACATGCTAGTTTTAACATTAACCCTACCATCAAATCTTATAAATGAAGTTTTCAGGATAATTGCCGTACCTGTATTAATAGTATATCCTATAGGATCTCTATTAATTTGTCTACTCTTTACTTTTCAAGAATCAAGAAGAAAAGTAATTACATCGCTAAAAAACAGCGAGGAAAAATATCGTTTACTTGTTGAAAGAGCATCTAGCACAATTATTAAATTAAACCGTTTTGGTAGAATTATATTTGTTAACGCTTTTGCTCAAAGCAGTTTTGGTTACAATAAGGAAGAACTTATAGGAAAATCAGTTGTTGGTTCATTAGTAGAATACAATAAAAAAAATGCAAGAGAATTCTCAGATATTATCGATGAACTATTTCAAAATCAGAAAACCTACAAATCATTAGAAATTGAAGTTATATGTAAAGAAGGGGAGAAAAAATGGGTATCATGGACTTGTAAAGCCATTCAAGAAAATAATTCCAATATACTAGAGTTACTATGTATTGGTATAGATATTACGGAAAAGAAAAAGGTAGAGAATGAACTTTTAAAATCTGAGGAAAAATATAGAACAATAATTGAATTAGCAGCGGACACAATACTTATTGAAAATAATAATGGTGAAATTATTGGAGCAAATCTTAAGGCCGGAGAGTTAACGGGATATTCTACTGACGAGTTAATAGGAAGGAGTATTACCACGTTGTTTTCACAAAATTCTTTAGACCTAAATCCTATCCGTTATGACCTTTTACTCGAAGAGAAAGTAATAATCAATAAAAGAACTATTTGTAGAAAAGATGGTGGTGAGGTTATTGTCGAAATTAGTTCTAAAAGGATGCCAAATGACACCTACATTTCTATGATTAGGGATATTACAGAGAAGGAGTTAGCAAACGAAGTTATTAAGGAAAATGAGGAGCGTTTTCGTGCTGTTGTTACTAGCACACCTATTATTACGTTTACAACCAACTTATCGGGAATTTTTACCCTTTCTGAGGGTATTGGCTTATCGAAAATTGATTTAAAACCTGGGCAGCTGGTGGGGCAATCCATTTTCGAAGTGTGCAAAGAATTCCCCGAAATATTAAGAATCTTAAGATTAGTTCTTGAGAATGGGAAAACCCTTCGCAAAGATATTACGATTAGAGGAGTAATTTTCGATACTCTTTTTTCACCATTATTCGGAAAAGATAAAGAGATTAAAGGTATGATGAGCGTTGCAACTGATATAACGGAACGCAGAAATGCTGAAAAACGAATTCTCGAAAGTGAGAATCTATTGAGAAAACAAAATGCCGAGTATCAAACCCTAAATAAAGAGCTTAATGAAACCAATCAAAGAATTAGGGAGATAAATGAAAAACTTATAAAAGCTACTGAAAAAGCACAGGAGAGCGATAAACTTAAATCAGCATTTTTAGCGAATATGTCGCATGAAATTAGAACTCCGATGAACGGAATAGTCGGTTTTAGCGGACTCCTTCAACGCACTTGTGGAGCCAACGATGAACAAAAAAAATATGTTGATATCATCATTAAGTCTAGTAACCAGTTGCTATCAATAATTAATGATATAATTGATATTTCAAAAATTGAAGCAGGCCAGACCACACTAAATAAAACTGATATTGTTCTGAAGCAAGTAATTACCGATGTTTTTAATCTATATAGCGAAATAGCGAATCAAAAAAAGATCAACCTAATTTTATCAATACCAAGAAACTCAAAACCACTTATAATCCAATCTGATGAAACAAAGATTAAACAAGTTATATGTAATCTTGTAATTAATGCCATAAAGTTTACCGAAAAGGGTAATGTTGAAATGGGTTATATTGTAAATGATTGTTTTGTTGAGATATTCGTAAAGGATGATGGGATAGGTATTGATAAAGAAAACTACACACTGATTTTTGAACGATTTCGCAAGATTGAAGGGAATAATAATTCATCATCTGGAACTGGGTTAGGCTTGGCAATTTCAAAATCATTAGTTGAGCTAATGGGAGGTGAAATTTGGGTTGAAAGCGTTAAAGGGAATGGGACAAAATTCTTTTTCACAATACCTCTGCCCTAAATAATTGCTGATTGTTAGTATAACGTGAACTGGATGTGAGCATAACATATTGATCCTTAATATAGTGTTAGATTGTTGCTTTGTCATGCTGAACGAAGTGAAATCCGAAGGATTCGCTGAAAGTAACCATCTGGAATTTAGATAATTAGATCCTTCGCTTCGCTCAGAACCGAGTTTGCTAGTTCGGCGGAACCAATGACACCTTACCTCAAGCTGATGTTAGTATATATAGTTTCTTAGTATTCCGAATCCTAACTTTTAATTTGGAATAGGATAAAGGTCTTTTATATCAACCTATGTGTTTTTTCGCTATTATTACAACTCTAATGAGAATCAAAAAACGACAATAGGTATGAGACTAAATATTATTATTGTTGCAGTCCTTTTACTTTCTGGGTGCACAAATAAAAATTCATCTCAAAGTTCTGAGTTTTCAATAAACCCTGACGAGAAGCATATTATACTAATGCACCCAACTGTTAATAATGTTAAAACATTTGAGTATTTAGTAAAGAACAATATTTTCCCATTACCCAATGGTTATAAAGCAATAGGTGTTTATCATGCTCAGGAAAAATTTGATTACTCGAATACAGAAGAGTACATAAAGAAAGAGGGCATAAATAATATATCATTAGTGAAAATTACCTCTGAACTATCACCCGATAATGTCTTTAAGAAAAACTCATGTACCGAAGTTTTCACTAAACTATTTGAGAATTCTAATGGCGCAATCTTTTTTGGTGGTCCCGATATTCCGCCTGCCTGCTATGGTGAACAAACAAATCTTTTAACCATAATTACGGATCCTTACAGACACTATATGGAACTATCTTTCCTTTTCCATATACTGGGTGGAAATCAGGATACTACTTTTATTCCCCTTCTAAAGAACCGACCTGATTATCCTATTCTTGGAATCTGTCTTGGAATGCAGAGTATCAATGTAGCAACTGGCGGAACTATGTATCAAGATATACCAACAGAGCTTTATAGCCTAAAAACTTTGGAGGATATATTAAACCTGAAACAAAATCAGCAGCACCGAAATTACCAAACAAATTATGGAACTGATGATGAGGTAACATCGGACAATTACCATCAAATAGCTATTGAAAAGGGTTCGCCATTGATTTCTTATACGTCAAATGATACAATACATCCGTATGTATTGAGCAGCCACCACCAATGCGTTAAGAAATTGGGGAGAGGGATTAAAGTTTCAGCGTGGTCAATAGATGGAAAGGTAGTAGAGTCTATTACTCATGTAAGTTATAAGAATATACTGGGTGTGCAGTTTCACCCTGAGGTGAATGACCTTTATAAAAGAGATGAAAAGATAAAAGTATTCCCCCTTAAACCTGCCGAAAAATCATACCTTGATCTTTATAATGGCGATAAGGGAGAGAACTTCCAAAGGGCAATTTGGAGGGAATTTGCAAGGAAATTTAACTAGTATTTTACAATTAAGTCTTTCCTATTTTTTTTGTTTAAAGGAAAGGAATAGTTCCTCTTCTGACTTCTTGTACTTAATACCATTAATCAAAAGATTAATAATATGCTCCGAATCATGATCATTAAAACCAGAAGCAGCTGCTAGTTTTTTGATCATCTGCATTTCATTTTTAAAAAGCACACCATCCGCTAGAGCCATTGCTACAACATCGTAGAGTTGATGAAACCTCTTCTCCAATTCGTAAGGTGGGGTATAGATTTTTGAATCTTTTGATTGTAATAAATTATCAATCTCAGGTTCTGTAAAACCAAGATTTTTCCCCATTCGGTGGAGAAACTCTAACTCAGATTTATCAACAACACCATCAGCACTAGCGACTTGAATTAGTTGGAGGAAATGCTCTTTACTAGCCTGCTTGTCATGGTGATCAAAATAGTTTAGGATACTACTCATAATTAGATATTTTATGCCTGCATTATATTAACAATAATGAAAATCTAAATGTTTAGCACTAACACTAAAATTCAATAATCTGTTTAGGTTTGAAATTATTTTCCATCACCCAGAAATGTGCTTGCCCATGAGGTATTCTGAAAATTATTAGTTCGGGGCTTTGGGCAGTAAATCCAAAGTTTTTAATAAAAGGTCTATCTTCAAGAACCTTCTCCTTTAGCTTAATATCATTCAAAAATTCAACTTTACCTGCAATCCTTAACATACTACCAGTCATTTTTTCATTCTTGTGGAAGCAAACTTCAGTTTTAGGATTATTTTTCAAATGATGATAGAACTCCTTTGATGCGCCTGTTTGAAAGTAAAACCCTGTTTCATCGGCAAACCAGAAACCAAGAGCACGTACATGTGGCTGATCGCCCTCAACTGTTGCTAGATAACAAATGGGATTCTCATTTGTAAATTTGATACAATCTTGTATTGTCATATTATTATGATTTGTTAAAACATTTTCAAAGTTAGCTAAATCATTAAAGAAATTGTAACTACCTAGGCACATAATTTAGTAGATATTTTTTTGAAAATAAAATATAGATGTCAATTATACATGCTATTCTTGCACTAATAATTTTCGCAAAGTCGCCAAGTTCGCGAAGAAGAAAAAACTAACAGTTTTTTCCCTTTGCGCACAAGTTGTAGGTTCAATTTGGTATGATCTATTCATAATATTTCAATTGGGTTTAACTTTGTTCCTCACCTATCTTAATTCTTTGCGGCTTTGCTACTTTGCGTGAGATATTTTTTATTACTGAATAGTTACAAAAAATCTTACTTAAAAATATTTCTTATTTTAAAAATCTTCATACATTTGTAAAGTTATACACTTTACCACGATGAAATTTATTCAAATTGATCGATTTACCCCACGAACCTTAGTCGTCTGCTAAGGGACTTTTCTTTATTTCTATTTTCTCATTTATTTTCTTTTTTCACAACTAAGTTTTATTACTAACAATTTAATTTTTGGAGGATTTTCTATGAAACCTACTGTGTTTATTCCAACCATTGTGTCAATGGTATTCGCCGCTTGGACACAAACCGATTCCTTAATTCTCAATTCTTATGTTAAACACCGAAAACGAAGACGATATGAAACGTGATTACTATAAATACTATTTAATAAGAATAAAATCATTTTTTAAAGATATTTCCGATGCAATTAAGGGTACCGAGGCTGACTACACCTCAATAAACCTTCGGAGAGCATTAATACTGCTTTCTATTCCAATGGTACTCGAAATGTCGATGGAGTCGATATTTACAATTGTTGATATTTTCTTTGTCTCTAAATTAGGTTCCGATGCAACTTCTATTGTAGGGCTAACAGAGTCACTACTATCATTGGTTTATGCTTTCGGTATTGGGTTTGCTATATCTGCTACAGCAGTTGTTTCTCGCCGTATTGGCGAAAAGCAGCCACGAAAAGCAGCCAATGCTGCATTTCAAGCAATGCTTGTTGCAGGATCTGTTTCGTTACTTATTTCGCTAATTGGAATCTTTTTTAGCGATAAGTTGCTCAGTATAATGGGTGCAAGCCATGAGGCGATATCTGCCCATGGGGGATATACTAAACTTATGCTTGGCGGAAATATCACTATTATGTTCCTGTTTATCCTTAATGGAATTTATCGTGGAGCAGGAGATGCTGCAATTGCCCTGAGAGTTTTATGTATTTCAAATATGATAAACATTGTACTTGATCCTCTTCTGATATTTGGCATTGGTCCTTTTCCTGAACTTGGGGTTACAGGAGCCGCTGTAGCAACTAATATTGGTCGTGGAACGGGAGTGTTGATTCAACTTTATACCCTGTTTAACGGAAGCAACAGGATTCGACTCTATTTACATGATTTAAAGCCCGATTTAAAGCAGATTATTTCCTACATTAAATTATCATCAGCAGGAATCCTTCAACTTCTGATTGGAACAAGCAGCTGGGTTGCAATGGTTAGAATAATTTCAGAGTTTGGGAGTTTAGCCGTTGCTGGTTATACAATAGGTATTAGGGTGATAATCTTTGCCATTTTACCTTCATCAGGACTGAGCAATGCTGCTGCAACTCTTGTAGGTCAAAACCTAGGAGCAGGTAGACCCTCGCAGGCAGCGAAATCTGTTTGGTCTACAGGAATTGCTAATACTATTTTTCTTGGTATTATTGGGCTGATTCTTGTTACATGGCCTGAACCGGTAATCAGATTATTGGTGCAACAGGATGATGTTGTTAACAAAAGTGTTGAATGTCTCAGAATTATTAGTTTAGGTTTTATTTTTTATGGTTTTGGGATGGTACTGGTTAACTCGCTTAATGGGGCAGGGGATACGTTAACGCCGATGTTTATAAATATATTCTGTTTCTGGCTATTTGAGATACCACTAGCATATATCCTAGCAATTAAGTTTGGAATGCAGGAAAGGGGTGTTTACTATGCAATTGTTATGGCAGAAGTAGCAATGACTCTCACAGCATTACTTTTTTTTATAAGAGGGAAATGGAAATTGAAGAAAGTGTAATGAACATTATGTTTTATGAAAACTCTGTCAGGGTTCTGAACCCTGACAGAGTTATATATTAATCTCTTTTAAAGTAGCTTAGCAGAAGTAAGTATTTGCTGCATCTCCTGCTGTAGTTGTAGTGCTTTTTGTCGAGCCAATTCAGCGAAATGCTCGGTACTATCAGCGTAAATAATGCCTCGGGATGAGTTTACAATAAGACCACATTTACTATTCATCCCAAAATTGGCAACATCTTTAAGGCTCCCTCCCTGCTCACCAACACCTGGAACCAGCAGAAAGTGTTCAGGCGCAATTTTGCGAATATCTTTAAAACGCTCTGCCCGAGTAGCACCAACCACATACATAGTATTGTTGGTGTTTCCCCAAGTTAAGGACTTCTCAATAACCTCTTCGAAAATTCTTTTTCCAGTTGCTTTATTTTCAATCATCTGAAAATCGGAGTAGCTTTCATTGGATGTTAAAGAAAGAAGTATTACCCATTTATTCTTGAAATCGAGGAAAGGTTCAACGGAATCCTTTCCCATGTATGGAGATATTGTAATTGCATCGCAATCGAGACTTTGAAAAAAGGTACGAGCATACATCTTTGCAGTGCTTGTAATGTCGCCTCTTTTGGCATCTGCAATTATGAATAAATCAGGATACTTATTGCGAATATATTTAACTGTTTTAGTGAGACTATTCCAACCAGCAGCCCCATGAACTTCATAGAATGCAAGGTTTGGTTTGTAAGCAATTACCAAGTCTGCTGTTGAATCTACAATTGCTTTATTGAACTCGAAGATTGGATCTTCACTTGTCAGAATATGCTGTGGAATCTTTGATAAATCTGTATCAAGTCCTATACAAAGAAAACTTTTCTTGATTTGTATCTGTTCAAAAAGCTGCTCGTAGTTCATGTTATTAGGTTATTCTTCGCTTGCTGCTTTTAACCTTTCTGCATTCTCAGCGAGTTGTAACTTATCTATAATCTCTTGAATATCACCATCGATAATTGCTGATAGATTATAGAGGGTAAAGTTGATTCGATGATCGGTTACCCTTCCTTGCTGATAGTTATAAGTACGAATCTTTGCTGAGCGGTCGCCTGTTGAAACCATTGTTTTGCGTTTTAGCGCAATCTCATCGATGTATTTTTGGTATTCAAGGTTATAAAGCCTAGTTCTTAGTTCAGCAAGCGCCTTATCGTAGTTTTTAAGCTGCGATTTTTGATCCTGGCATTGAACAACAATACCCGAAGGAATGTGAGTAAGACGGATAGCAGAATATGTAGTATTTACGCTCTGTCCACCAGGCCCTGATGCACAGAAGGTGTCCTTACGGATATCTTCAACTCTTAAATCGATATCAAATTCCTCGGCCTCAGGGAGAACGGCTACAGTTGCAGCAGATGTGTGAACACGACCCTGCGTTTCGGTTTGGGGTACGCGTTGAACCCGGTGAACACCCGATTCATATTTTAGGATACCATAAACACCATTACCTTTAACATTTAGCACAATCTCCTTGTATCCACCAACAGAGCCTTCGGAAATACTTGATACTTCATATTTCCAACCCTTAGTCTCAATATACTTTGTGTACATCCTATATAAATCGCCAGCAAATATGCTTGCCTCATCACCACCAGTTCCAGCCCGTATTTCAAGAACTGCATTCTTGCTATCCTGAGGATCTGCAGGGAGAAGAAGTATTTTTATCTCCTCCTCAAGGGTCATTTGCTGCTGAGTAAGGGTTTCAAGTTCAATCTTTGCCATCTCACGCATCTCTTCATCCTTTTCGGTAGCAAGAATTTCTCTTGAACCATCAATATTGCTTAAGATATTTTTAAACTTTTCATAAGCTTCAACTAAAGGCTCTAACTCACGATACTCCTTATTTAAACTGATATATCGCTTCATATCACCAATTACAGCAGGGTCTGTAATTTGCTGACCTATTTCTTCGAATTTATGTCTTAACCCCTCTAGTTTCCTGAGTATTGTATTTTCTTCCATGACACTTTATAAAATTGTGCGCAAAGGTAGCTATATTTTTGTAAAAGAGTTTAGTATTGGAACTCCCCCATTTCAGTGCGGAGGGTAAGTTTTTTTCCATGATGACCTGTACAAAAGCCAACAATCTGAGCATCTACACCATATTCCTTTGATAGCGAAATGATATCTTCTGCAAATTCAGGGTAAACATATATCTCGAATCGATGACCCATATTAAAAACTTTATACATCTCCTGCCAATCGGTTCCAGATGTCTCCTGAATAATTTTAAATAGAGGAGGTATTGGGAAAAGATTATCCTTAGTGATATGTAAATTATGAGCAAAGTTCATCACTTTTGTTTGGGCTCCTCCAGAACAATGGACTAAACCATGTATTACTGGATGATAATTTTCGAGAACATCACGAATAATAGGAGCATAGGTTCTAGTTGGAGAAAGAACCATCTTTCCAGCAGTTAAGCCAATCTCATCAATCTGATCGGTTAATTTGTATTTGCCTGAATAAACAAGTTCTTTTGGAACGTTAGGATCAAAACCTTCGGGGTATTTTTCTGACAAATAATTTGCAAAAACATCATGTCGAGCAGAGGTTAGTCCATTACTACCCATACCGCTATTATACTCATTCTCATACTTTGCTCTACCGTACGAACTTAATCCGATAATAACATCACCATCCTGAATATTATCATTGGAGATTATCTGCGATCGCTTTATACGTGCAGTTACAGTTGAATCAACAATAATTGTCCTAACCAAATCGCCAACATCGGCAGTTTCTCCGCCAGTAAGAGTAATATTTACCCCTAAATCACTCATTTGTTGACAAAACTCTTCAGTTCCCTCAATAATTGCTGAGATAACATCTCCTGGTATAAGGTTTTTATTACGCCCAATTGTTGAAGATAAAAGGATATTATTGGTTATTCCAACGCACAGAAGATCATCAAGATTCATAACAATTGCATCTTGAGCAATGCCTTTCCAAACAGACATATCGCCAGTCTCCCTCCAGTACAAATAGGCCAATGATGATTTTGTACCAGCACCGTCAGCATGCATCACTGTACAATAGTTTTTATCTCCAGTAAGAATGTCTGGCACAACTTTACAGAATGCTTTTGGGAATAATCCTTTATCCAGATTACTTATTGCTTTGTGTACATCTTCCTTTGAGGCTGAAACGCCACGCTGGTTATAACGGGATGTATTTGTCATCTTTACTCTTTAAAATCAAGGCAAATTAGTAAAAATCCTAGTATTTATCTTGTTGGTGGTTGCTTGTTACTCAATTCATTAATTTGATTTAAATGTGTATCCGCTTAAATAACAAAATCAAAACTTTGTGATGGGATTCCTGCATTCGCAGGAATGACAGTTAAGTTTGTTTGTTGAAATAGTAATCTAAATGGATACTCATATCGATTTATTGCTAAATTGCCTCATTGTCAAATTGATTAATTGGCATATTGTCTCATTGTCAAATTTTCAAATTGACTTATCATTCCAGTTTAAAAAGTTCTTTCTTGGATTCATTTTTTAAACCAGCTTGATCTGGGGAATCTACTAAGCAAATTTTAATGTTTGAATCCTTTTCGGCATCAACAAAGATTAGAAGCATATTCGCTTCTTTTTTAGTCGACACCTGCATCCAATAGCCTATTTTTGTTACATCCTTTGCTTCATAAACAAAGAATACAAGAAGATCTGCCTGTTCAGGTTTATCAACTGCGAATACTCTTACTTGGGCTGAGTCAATAGTACTTACCTCAAAGTATTTCTGAGCCTGAGCATTATTCGTCAGGAAGATAATACAAAAGAGAAAAAATGAAAATCGGTACATCTATTAACTCGCTATTTAACACTAAAAAAAGGAGCTCGAAGGCTCCTTAGGAAATATCATAGTTTAAGGTTATTCCTTTCCTGAAACCTTATAATCTGTACGAAGCACCTTGAATTCGGTTCTACGACAAATTTGGTAAACAGTTTCTTTCTTTTCGTTTGAATCAAGAGTATCGGCAAACTTTTGATCAAGCGCAACACCTAACGTCATATATGGGTACTGTGCAACAAGATCAGCATCAGCAATCTTAGGCTGTGATTGTGCATAACCTTTGGCTTTTAGCCTATCTGTAGCAATACCTTTTTCAATCAAGTAGTTTACAACCGATTGGGCTCGTTTTTGCGACAGTTCATAGTTATATTCAAGCGAACCGCGACTATCTGTATGCGATCCTAGCTCAATGGTAACATTGGGGTTATCGTTAAGTATTTCAACTAATTTATCGAGTGCGGCCATTGATTCTGGTCTAAGTTCCCAACGATCGTAATCGTAGAAAATATTTGGAATCTCGATAGGTTTTTCAGTTGATGTTAGCTTAATTTTTGCCTCAAAGTCCTTGCTTTGGTTGATTCCTCTTGTTGTCTCTTTGCTCTTATTATTCAAATAACCTTTCTTCGAGGCAACAACTACGTAATCGGTATTAGGATTCAACATAAACTTAAATGAACCATCTTCTGCTGTCTCCACGGTAGTAATTAACCCGTTGCTTCCAACAAGTTTAACTGTTGATTGAGCGATAGGTTTACTCGTTTTTTCATCGCTAACCTGTCCCATCATATTTAGTACAATTGGAGGTAGATAGAAGAGATAGATATCATCTGCGCCTCTGCCACCGGATCTTCGAGAAGAAAAGTAGCCAGCCTCACGTTCTTGTTCAAAGGTAATCCCAAAATCATCGGAAGGGGAATTAATAGGAAACCTCATATTTTCAACGGTCCACTCTTTCTTGTCGTTAAATTTTGCACGGAATATATCTAAACCACCAATACCAGGCTGTCCATCGGATGAAAAGTATACAGTTCCATCAGAATGAATGAAAGGGAACATCTCATTACCAAATGTATTAATTTCTCCTCCCATGTTAATAGGTTCGCCCCAATTATCGCTGGTACTTGCACGGGTCATTTTCCAAATATCAATACCACCAAAGCCTCCTTTTATATTACTTGCAAAATATAGTGTAAGCCCATCGTTTGAGAGCGAAGGATGGGCAACAATCATACTATCAGGTGCAATTTGAATGGCTTCTGGAGTTAACCAGCCACCCTCACTTTTTTTAGAAAATAGAATTTCGCATCCGAGTTTTTCGCGTTTACTTACCCTACATCGGGTAAAAAACATGGTATTGAAATCAGCGGACAAAGAGCATGTACCCTCATCAGCAGCAGTATTTATGGTTTCATCCAATTTCTTTGGTTCGCTCCAA
Organism: Bacteroidales bacterium; assembly: GCA_013141385.1. Lineage (NCBI taxonomy): Bacteria > Pseudomonadati > Bacteroidota > Bacteroidia > Bacteroidales > Bacteroidales bacterium. The sequence goes on from JABFRB010000001.1 coordinate 113,940, forward strand.
ACACCTTTTTTATCACGTTCTGTATAAAAAATATCCGAGAATAATTCGCCAGTTGCTGATGAGATTTTTCCACCTGTTGCTCCAGTGCGTGATGAGGTAAAGAACAAAGAGTTATATTCAGCAGTTCCGTAAGCAGGACTATAGTCGCTTTGCTTTGAATTAATGCTTCTTACATTTGTTATTTCATAACCAGATGGTGTTGCAATCCACTGTTTAGCCAATTCACAGGAACGAATACCAACATCTGTGAGTTTATCATTTGGTGCAAGCTGTTTGTATTTTTGATAATTCTCCAACGCTTGATCGTATTTTTCTCCCATCTTAAGCATTTCAGCATAGTAGAAGAAAGCCTTTGGATCTGTACAATTTTTCATAATTGCCTTTTGATACCAAAGTTCTGCCTGACGGGCGTTACCTATTAATCGGTAACAGGTTGCTATTTTGTAAAGATATTTTGCCAATTCAACTTTATCCTGTTGAATTTTTTCAAGTTCAGGTTTATAAATATCAATAGCATCGAAATAAGCCCCCGCTTTGAACAGTGCGTCGGCTCGTTGTAATTTGGTAGTTTGTCCCTGAGCGATGCTTAGCCCGGTCAAAACAATGAGAATACTTAAGATAAAATTTTTCATTCCCCAAACTTTAGAATGTCTATTTATAAGTTGTTTTGTAAACGATGCAAATAATTTATTATTATTCGCTCTTAGAGCGTAAAAGTAAGTAATATTTCTAATATAAGAAATACTTTGTGAATGGAGCTTTCATAACCAATTAATTCTGTATTGAATAAACTACGAATGAAAAATGGGAGTTAACCTCCCATTCCTTATTAGCGAATAAATAGCAACTCACGATATTTTGGCAACGGCCAAATCTCATCATCAACAATTAATTCAAGTTTATCGATATGGAATCTAATCTCATCAAGATACGGCTTAACCTGTTTGGAATATTTCTGTGCACGCTCAGGGAATTCATTTATCAGGTTGAGATCTCTGCGAGTTTCATCCATTAGTTTAACCTGCTCACGAATGGTTTTAATATGCACAGCCATCATTTTTAATGTCTGTAGCTGATGCTCGGCTAATGATAAAAACTCTTTCTCATCGGTAAATAATTCTTTTAATCCTTTGATGTTTGTTAAAATTACATTCTGATACGCAATTGCAGTAGGAATGATATGGTTAATAGCCAAATCGCCAAGAATTCGAGCTTCAATTTGAACTTTCTTAACAAAAATCTCATTGTGAATATCGTATCTTGCCTCTAGTTCCCGTTCCGAAAGAACATTGTTATCACCCAACAGCTTAATTGATGCTGGGTAAAGGAATGTCTTATACGCCTCGGTTGCATCTGGTAAATTTGGCAACCCGCGTTTTTGTGCCTCATCAATCCACTCTTGGCTATAACCATTTCCCTCGAACCGAATTTTCTTTGAATCGATAATTAATTTCCGAAGACATTGGAAAATTGCTTCATCTTTCTTTACACCTTTTTCAATTAGTTTATCAACCTCGACCTTAAATTTGTTTAGTTGATCGGCAACCGCAGTATTCACAACTATTAAAGGTGAAGCACAATTTGCTGAAGAACCAACTGCCCTGAATTCAAATCTATTTCCAGTAAAGGCAAAGGGCGAAGTGCGATTACGATCAGTATTATCTAGCAAAATTTCAGGAATTTTTCCAATGATATCTAGTTTCAATTCTGTTTTCTCATCAGGAGTCATTTTCCTTTCCGAAATTCTTTGTTCCAAATCATCAAGAACTCCGTTAAGTGTTTTGCCTATAAATACCGACATTATTGCAGGAGGTGCTTCGTTTGCCCCTAAACGATGAGTGTTGGATTCGCTGGCAATGCTACCTAGTAATAGAGCAGGGTAATCGTGTACTGCTTTTATAGTATTAATTAGGAATGTGAGGAACATTAAATTATTCTTGGGTGTGCCTCCAGGAGAAAGCAAATTTATTCTAGAATCGGTCATCAACGACCAATTGCAATGCTTTCCTGAGCCATTAATCCCGCTGAATGGTTTTTCGTGAAAGAGGATCCTGAACTTATGTCTTCGTGCTATTTTCTCCATCAGCGACATTAAAAGCTGGTTATGATCAACGGCAAGGTTTGCCTCTTCGAAAATGGGTGCACATTCGAATTGATTTGGCGCTACCTCGTTATGCCTTGTTTTAACAGGTATTCCTAATTTATAGCACTCCATTTCAAAATGTTTCATGAATGCTGAAACCCTTTCGGGTATTGACCCAAAGTAATGATCTTCCAATTGTTGATCTTTTGCAGCAGCATGTCCCATCAATGTTCTCCCACAAAGCGCAAGATCCGGGCGAGCGTTAAAAAGCGATTCATCAACCAAGAAATATTCTTGCTCCCAACCCAATGTTGCAAAAACTTTATTTACCTCTTTATCGAAATAGGATAGGACAGAGACCGCTGCTTTATCAAGGGCATTCAATGATTTTAGGTGAGGGGTTTTAAAATCTAGTGCCTCGCCAGTATATGATACAAAAATTGTTGGTATACAAAGGGATTGCTCAAAAATAAATGCAGGTGAAGTTGGATCCCATGCTGAATAACCACGTGCCTCGAAGGTGTTTCGGATACCGCCGCTAGGAAAGCTGGATGCATCAGGTTCTTGCTGAACTAGCAAATCTCCATGGAAACTTTCAATGGCCTCGCCATTTCTATCAAGTGTGAAAAAGGCATCATGCTTTTCGGCAGTTGCCCCATTCAACGGGTGAAACCAGTGTGTATAATGCGTTGCACCTCTTTCAATTGCCCACAATTTCATACCTGATGCAACCTGTCCGGCTATCTTTCTATCAATCCGTCTACCCTCATCTATTGCACTTACTACGCTATCATAAGCCTCTCGTGATAGGTAACGTTTCATCTTATTCCTGTCAAAAACATTTATTCCAAATACATCTGAAATCCTATTGGACTCAAAATCAATTTGAAGTGGATTGCGATTTACTGCTTCGTCGATTGCTTTAAACCTTAGATGTGCCATAATTTAAATTTTTTGTAAAAATATTTTTTATTTATAATATATACAAATATTAGGGGTGTATTGTTTATTTTTAATAAAAATATTTTATTAACCCCCTAAAAAAGTATACATCGAATATATAAAATAGTATTTTATTGATTTTGATGCTTGAATTTATTCTCAAATAATAAATATCCAAAAGATATCTTCTTTATTAACTTACAAAATGAGTTAAAAACCTTTTTCAACATTTTGTTTTTATATAGATTAAATAGTTCACACCAAATATTTATTTTTTAAAGTTCTCATACATTCCAAAAAAGATATCTTTGAAGATTTAATTTTTAAATGATCAAACTAATCCTAATTTTTATTGTTTACATAATACACTTTTTATCAACAATTTATGGAAAATAATTCTAAGGTTCTTTTAATGATTCTCGATGGGTGGGGGATTGGAGATAAGCAAAAATCGGATGCGATATTCAGTAATCATCCTGAGTATATGAACAAACTTTCTGCAACGTATCCGAATGCTCAACTTCTTACAAGTGGCGAAAATGTTGGTTTACCTGATGGTCAGATGGGGAACTCCGAGGTAGGGCATCTAAATATCGGAGCAGGCAGGGTGGTTTATCAGGATTTGGTTATGATTAACAAAGAGATTAAGGAAAATAAAATCAGCAGTAATCCTGTTCTAGTTCAAGCATTCAAGTACGCTCAGGAAAAGGGAGTTGCTGTGCATTTCCTCGGTTTAGTTTCCGATGGTGGAGTTCATTCGCTCGATAAGCATCTTTATAAACTTTGCGATATTACCAAAGAGTATAATCTTGATAAGGTATACATTCACGCATTTACCGATGGTAGAGACACCGATCCGGAAAGTGGATTAGGATTTATTAAGAGTTTAGAGAATCACCTCAAATCCAGTAATGGCGTTATTGCAACTCTTGTTGGAAGATACTATGCAATGGATAGGGATAAGCGTTGGGAAAGGATTAAAATCGCTTATGATATGCTATTATCAGGAATTGGAAAACATACCACAAGCATCATACAATCCATTGAAAAATCATATAAAGAGGGGATTACCGATGAGTTTATTAAACCTATTGTTAGAGTTGACGATAAAGGTAATCCCATTGGTACTATAAAAGAGGGCGATGTTGTTATCTGTTTCAACTTTAGAACAGATAGATTACGGGAGATGACCGTTGTTTTAACCCAAAAGGATATGCCTGAGTTTGGGATGAAAACATTACCGCTACATTACGTTACCCTCACCAGCTACGATGAGTCTTTCAAAGGAGTTAATATGGTATATGAGAAGGATAATCTTTCCAATACACTTGGAGAGGTTGTTTCAAAGGCAGGTTTAAACCAGCTTCGAATTGCCGAAACCGAAAAGTATGCGCATGTTACCTTCTTCTTCTCAGGCGGTCGCGAAAAGATTTTTACAAATGAGCAAAGAATTATGATTCCCTCGCCAAAAGTTGCTACCTACGATCTTAAGCCAGAGATGAGCGCTTATGAAGTAAAGGATGCATTAGTAGATGAGCTAAAAAATCAGACACACCATTTTATATGTCTCAATTTTGCAAATGGCGATATGGTAGGCCATACTGGTATTTATGAAGCTATTTCAAAAGCCATTAAAGCTGTTGATAGTTGTGTTCACGATGTTGTTGAAACAGCAAAAGCAAATGGTTATACCGTTATCATTATTGCCGATCATGGAAATGCAGATTATGCAATTAACCCTGATGGTTCGCCTAATACCGCTCACTCTTTAAATCCCGTTCCAATTATTCTGGTTTCCGAAAAGTATAAAAAGGTTGATAGTGGAATCCTTGCGGATGTTGCACCCACAATTCTTTCAATAATGGGATTAACAATACCCAAAGAAATGACTGGGAAAGTATTGTGCAAATAAATCATAGAACTTCTAATGATTCAAATTGACGATAAAGTACTAAGTATTGATATTCTCCAAAAGCATTTCTGCTGTGATTTGGCAAAATGCCTTGGAGCATGCTGCGTTTATGGACAATCCGGTGCTCCATTGGATAAGGATGAGATTGTAATCCTTGAAGATATTCTTGATACCATTAAGCCATACCTTAAACCCGAAGGGCTAAAGGCCATTCAGAAACAAGGTGTTGCAATAATAGATACCGATGGTGATTTAGTTACTCCCCTTATTGATGGGAAGGAGTGCGCTTATAGTATCAACAAAAATGGAGTTTGCCTTTGCGCAATTGAGCAGGCTTGGCTTGATAAAAAGGTTGATTTTCGTAAACCTATTTCGTGTCATCTTTACCCAATTAGAGTGAAAAGGTTCACATCATTTATTGGACTTAGTTACGATCAGTGGGATATATGCGAACCTGCACGTAAACTTGGCTTAAATAAAAACCTACCTGTTTATAAATGTTTAGAGGATGCCATTACACGTGCTTTTGGTAAAGAGTTCTATCAACAGGTTGAAGAGGCAGCAAAGCTAATTGAAAAGGAGAATATCAAAGGTTGATATTTTAACATGAGTTCGATCTAAACATAATACTTTGATTTTCTTATAGAGATAGATTGTTGCTTTGTCATGCTGAACGGAGTGAAGCATCTGCTTTATAGATAATTAGATCCTTCGCTTCGCTCAGGATGACATCTTACATCAAACTAGAGATTAAACCGTTTTGAGTTTGATAAGAGTTCCGAACTTTTTAAAAAGTTCGGAACTCTTGGTTTTAAAAAGGTAATATTCTAACGTCAGTTCGAAATAAGGAATTATATTGAAGAGTTGAGAATTTAAGGTGTTACACATTGTAGATTTTGCATTTATGCAAAATCAAAAAACCTCTGTGTTCTTTGTGTTTCTCAGTATCAACAAACATTATTATGGTAAGCTTGTATCTTATTAAACCGACCATTTTGTTAAATCCAAAACTTAAAATCTCTGTGTTAAAACATATGTCGAACTTATGTTATTTTAATAAAAATTGCATAATATTATACCCGTAAATATTAAAAAATCAAAACCATGGATTACATAAAGAAATATGTTGACGAAAACAAGGATAGATTTCTTGAAGAGCTTTTTGGATTGATACGTATTCCTTCAATCAGCTCATTAAGCGAAAATCACCCTGATATGGTAAAGGCGGCTGAGTATTGGGCTAAAACCATACTTAATGCTGGAGCCGACAAAGCCGAGGTAATGCCAACAGACGGAAATCCAATAGTTTATGGGGAAAAAATAATCGATCCTAAATTACCCACCGTGCTTGTTTACGCTCATTACGATGTAATGCCTGTTGATCCTTTAGAATTGTGGAATTCAAAACCTTTTGAACCAGAAATTCGTGATGGTAGGATATGGGCTCGTGGAGCTAACGATGATAAAGGTCAATCATTTATTCACGCCAAAGCCTTTGAATTGATGGTTAAAACCAACACTCTTCCCTGTAATATAAAATTTATGATTGAAGGGGAGGAGGAGATTGGTTCACCAAGCATTACAAAGTGGTGTGCTACTCATAAAGATCTGCTTAAAGCGGATGTAATACTAGTATCTGATACCTCTTTGTTAGGGAAGGAAACCCCATCTATTACAGTTGGTCTTAGAGGTTTAGCCTATATGGAAGTTGAGGTAACTGGGCCAAATCAGGATTTACATTCTGGATTGTTTGGTGGAGCAGTTGCCAATCCTATTAATATTCTCTCTAAGCTAATTGCATCGCTTCACGATGAAAATAACCATATCACCATTCCTGGCTTTTATGATGATGTTCAAGAAGTAGATCCTGCAGAACGTGCAGAAATGGCTAAAGCACCATTTGACTTAGAACAATATAAGAAAGCCCTTGGTATAGATAATATTCATGGCGAGAAAGGTTTTTCAACAATTGAACGAACTGGAATTAGACCTACACTCGATGTGAATGGAATTTGGGGTGGTTATACAGCAGAGGGTTCAAAAACAGTTCTCCCTTCAAAGGCTTATGCTAAAATCTCAATGCGTTTAGTCCCTAATCAGGATCATAAGAAGATTGCTAAGCAATTCCAGGACCATTTCAATGCTATTGCCCCCAAAAGCGTAAAGGTAAAGGTAAACGCTCATCACGGAGGTCAAGGTTATGTTGCCCCAACCAACACAGTAGGTTATCAGGCTGCAAGCCAAGCTATGTTCGAAATATTTGGGAAACGACCTATTCCATTCCGAAGCGGAGGTAGTATTCCAATCATAAGCACATTTGAAGACACCTTGGGTATTAAATCAATACTATTAGGATTTGGTCTTGAATCGGATGCAATCCATTCACCGAATGAAAATTTCTCGGTCGAAATATTCCTTAAAGGGATAGAGGTTGTACCTCGATTTTTCAAATATTTTGCAGAATATTCTAACAAGAAGTAAATCAATAAAAAGGAGTAATTTTTTACTCCTTTTTTGTTTATTTGAACTAGCATTTAATTCACCTTTTTATTATATTCGTATTTTCTTCTAAAACTATAGTTATGAAGATACTCAATCAAATTCACCTCCTAGCGTTAGGTGTATCAATGATATTAATTTTGTTATCCTGCTCAGCTCCTGTTGAGAAGAAAGTTGATAAATCTACTTTACAGGAAAAGGCAAAAGTGAGTATCAATAATTGGGTTAGAAAACACCCAGAGGAGTATAAGAAGTACAAACCTATTTCATTTGAAGATTTTACTATTAGGTACGAAAAAACTGAACTAACTCACTATTTATCCGATAAGATTGAGGAGCAGCAGGCTAAGCCTACAGTAAATAAACATGTACTCGATAGCCTAAAGAATTTGCTTGAAAAAAACAAGGGACTTCTAATGGGATACACAATCATTCATAAATATCATACTAAAACTTTTGCAGGGGAGGTGGTTAATCATAAAGATCTTGTTTTTTTAGATACTATATTCAGAATTGCAACCATTCTTGAGCCCGATGCTTACGATATGATTCTCGATCAGAAAATAATATTCAGACCCGATTCTCTGGAGAAAAAATAATTAAAAAATCTATCTGAAAAGTCAAAATTAGTTCTCGCAAAGCATATAAAAGAAAAACGCGAAGTTCGCAAAGTGTTGAAATAATAATGAATAATATTCTTTGCGAACTTTGCGAAAACTTGGCGTTCTTTGCGTGAACCCCTTAGTCTTAGCATCTAGCAGTTTTACGCTTTTTACCAACTTGCCTCTTTTCAATATTATTATTAATATATTCCGTTGCTAAAGGAACTTTACAGGCAGTTCCGTTCATATCAACTGCTACTTTTCCAATTTTACTGGCTACAGCATTCGACTTATCGGTTAATTCCTTAATGAATGTCGCAATGGCAATAACAAATCCATTCATTGTCATGCGTACTCTATTCGGTGAGCTGTGAATTTCTTTAGCAACTCTGTCGAGCAGCTGGCTATACGTTTTGATATCCAAATCCTCATCCTGATTTACGCCAGCATAATAGGATAAAACAACCCAACCCGCCGCAGCAATCCTTTCCTGATCCGATTGAATCCACTTCAGCCCAAGTTCAAAACCAAAACTTGTTTCTGCGGCAACCCAAGGAACTGCAAACTCATTTAAATAGAACCAATAGGCTTTATCAATCCAATCGTTTAATTGTGCTTCGGATATTTTTTTCTCATCAGCCATTAAACAGGCAAGATACATAGCATCCGAATTCCCTGTTTTATAAAGTTCTAAAGACAACTCGTGATTCTTTTTTGTCTTCTTAAGTATCTTTTTCAGATCGGCTACCTTAACACCAAAGAACGGCTCTCTTGCACCATGTTTCATTAGCGTGCTTTTAGTCTGCTTATCACCGTACTTTTCAAGTTCTATGAGAATTTCGTTTGCTGTCATATCTCTCCGAATTACATTATTTGCTTACAATATTAATAAACTTTTTAATTGCACCTAAACTAAACCCATTCAGGATTCTGAAATTTATACTTTGGCTAGCGGGTGTCTCCAAAATCCTCTATGGAACTTTGTGTTAATCTCTGTGGAACTCTGTGTAATTTTTAAAATATTGTTACACAGAGTATCACGAAGAAGCCACAGAGATGCACAAAGAGAAAAGAGAGTTGCTTTTAGACTTTTCTAACACCCTCTTATTCCATTATATTACCAAAATTGGTTAGCACTACACATCCTATCGCAAAATGCGATAGTTTATCCCATTCTAGTTTATTGCAAGGGTTGCCATGCTGCGCAAGCAGAGTATAAGTTACTGTTTTCACTGGCAAAGTCTGTTTTGATAATTTAAACTAAGTGGAACGGGGTATTGTTTATCAAAGCCTAAATATAGATACTAGCTAGCATTCGGTAAAAAAACGAACACACCCTGTACATACATTTAATATTATGTAGTAACTTGCATCAAATTTAGATGTTATGATCGATTCAAACAAAATAAATGAGATTGCTATTCGGATTGCCGCAAGATTCAATCCCGATAAGATTATTTTATTTGGATCGTATGCAAATGGAACACAGAAAGAGGATAGCGATTTAGATTTATTAATAATTCAAGATTCAGATTTGCCCCCACAAAAAAGAGGATTTGATATTCGTATGTCACTAATTGGGGCAGAGATACCTTTTGACATACTGATTTATACAAAATCTGAATTTGAGCAAGAGAAGAATAGAAGATTTTCTTTTTTAAGCACCGCAATTAAAAATTCTAAAGTACTCTATGAGCGAGCAGATTGAGGAAATTAAGGAGTGGATTGAAAAAGCAGACCATGATTTAGGTTCAGCCAAAATAATTTATCTTCACCTACCCGATTATTTCGACACCATTGCATTCCACTGCCAACAAGCGGTAGAAAAATATATTAAAGCGATTTTAGTTTTAAATAAAATTGAATTTCTAAGGTCACATGACCTAGTCTACCTATTGGAATTACTCTCCCGAAACATTGAGATTGATGAAGCGAAGTTCCGAAAAGCCTTTACCTTAAATAATTATGGCGTTCAAATAAGATACCCTAATAAAATCATTAAACTTACAAAGGAAGAGCTCGAAACCGCAATCCAAATTGCAGAGGAATTTCGAGCATTTTCAGTTGATTTAATAGGATTAAAATAAAAATTTCGACCGCCACTCTAATCAAACCCTTTCATATTAAACCATTGTCCTATTACGATATTCGATTAAAGTAGAACCTTAACCGTATCTGGTAAAAAGGCTGTCTTAAAAGTCATCTGTGGAACTCTGTGTAATTTTTTAAATATTGTTACACAGAGATCACGAAGAAGCCACAGAGATGCACAGAGAGAAAAGAGAGTTATTTTTAGATTTTTCAGACACCCTCTTATTCCATTATATTTACCACTACACATCCTATCGCAAAATGCGATAGTTTATCCGATTTTAGTTTATTGCAAGGGTTGCAATGCTGCGCAAGAGGGGTGTAAGTTACTCTTCTCACAGGCAAAGCCTGTTTTGATAAGTTTGATTTAGACAGAGCTTAAGCCGAAAGGGGTAACAAAGGATTTAATATAGAACTAACGTTATGTTAGCTATTCAAATTTGGAGTTTCTGGCTTAACCTCTTTTGATATTACTATCTGAGTCCAATCCGAATTCTCCTTTGATATTATAAACTCTACCCTTTCAACAAATACGCTGAAATCAGGATTTTTCAAGTACATTCCCGATTTTGTTTCGTACAAATATTTCTCGTGTTTCAAACTTTCGCTTGTTGCCCTATACTGTATCCACTTTTCCTGAAACTTAAAAGCAATAAGAACACCAGAAATAATACCAATTGCTATAGATAATACTCCAGCAATAAACTTTACAATATATAATCCCTCCGATGAAGCTATTAGGAAAGGAACTATAGCGGCAAACACAATCTCTGTGGTTTTAAAGAAGTAGTAGTAATTTTTATTTATACTACTTTTATCGCTATACCAATTTATTTGACCATCAAGACGATCATTAATATATTTTTCAACTTCCATAAATTAATAGTTATTATATAATTGTGATACTTTTCCATACCATTTTAAGAAAACATGTTTTAGTTCATTCGTTTTTTCTTCGGTTGGATTAGATGATGGCATTTCATGAATAAATACATCTGAAATCCCAATATCAAATATTCCGCCTTCAATACCTTTCTCTTTAAAAATAAGCAAAGGCAATTTTAATCCGTATAGGATTCCAGCCTCCAATTGATTCCAAGGCGTAGGTAGCAGCACATTAGATGCTTCTAGTATCTCCTTTTCTTCTTCTGTATTTCTCTTTCTTATGCCTTTTTGTACACAAATTTGCTCAAAACCAAGTATTATGCCTCCTGCACAATGTTTTGCAATGAAATAAACTTCTTTAAGAGGGTAATCAGCTGGATAATCACTTCTACCTAAGGCTCTATCCTCCAATTGAAGCTCTTTTAGAAACTTTATTATTAAATCTCGTTTTTCTTCTTGCTCCTTACTCAATGTTGTTGGACAAGAAACAAATACAGGTATTTTATGCATACATTATCTTTTATTATGGTCTAACCTTTGTTTTTTTTGCAATCTCGCTACTCCTTTTATCAAATGCTTGGTCAATATATTTTTCAGGATCTTCTTTAAAATCCTCCCATTTTACTAGGACGCAATATCTATCTTCTTCGGACCAACCACATTTACCATCTGCTAAAGATTTTATATAATAGTTACATGAAAATTCTTTAATAACAGTTTCATCATTAATTGCTACACCATTATGTTCTCCTTTACATCTATCGCAAGAATAACTTCCCTTATAAATTTTCTCAGTCATATTAGGTAGAACTATTCCAAGTATTCCATTCTTTGAATTCGCTTTTCCATCAAATAATGAAGCTTGCAATTCTCTTTTTATATAAAACTGTTCGTCCGCACCTCTGGTTTCTGCGCTATGTTCTCCAATCAATAAGATTGTTACGGTTGAATCTGAAAGATTGTCCTTGCGGATTTTACTCATAATATATTCTTCATCCTCTGAATCTATTGGTTCATTCAAAGATTTATCAATCATTTCTATTCCTAAATTGTTTTGAATATAGTTTTTGAATGATTCATCCTCTGTTTTAAATGATATAAAAACTCTATGTGCCATTTTATTGTATTTTATAATTCATCATATTTTTAAGACTCCTAATAGGGAAAAGTCTTCTGACATTCATCATCCTACTTATTCTTCATCAAAAATTTAACACATCTATTCTCTCTTTTATAACCCAATAGATTTATAACTTCAGCCAATCAGAGGATCTCGTTTTAGTCTTATTAAAGTATTCAAGTTCAATTTACTATACCAAATTTACAAAAATCCTCAGATTATCAAAACCTTTTATCAAATCATAGCATACATCTACCATCAAAAAAAGTCGTTCAATCAACGTATACGGAAATTAAACAACTTTTGGTTTCAAAAAGTTAAACAATTAGTTAGCCTAATTTAGTTTGTTGGAAATTCTATTGCCCTATCCCAAAATCCCATAGGGATTAAATGTTTATAGGTAATGCTTTACTATGAAGGAATACGACTCCATAGGAGTCGAACATGTAATTAACATCCTATTTCTATAAACATCCAACCTCTCCGAGGTCAGGGTTATATGGTACAACCTAGTATCACCATTTGTCAGTCACAGTTATTGAACAGACCTTATAAATTTCCTTCCCCAAATCACTTTTCAAGATAGAAAACCCCCAAACCTTCCTTCCCGAACGATAAAACAGGATGGAAAAGTCACTTTCCTACATTCCCGAACCACTTTTTAAGGAAGAAAATTCATTAACCTTCCTTCCCGAATGACTTTTTAAGAAAGGAAAGCCCCAAACCTTCCTTCCCGAATGACTTTACAAGGAAGAAAAGTCGAAAACCTTCCTTCTCGAATGACTTTACAAAAAGGAAAAGTCACTTTCCTTCCTTCCCGAACGACTTTTCCTTCTTGTTTTTTAGTTTATATAAATTGTTTTAACACATTTTTAGAGTATTTAACATTAATCATACAATAGCTGCACATATTTTGGAGTTATATGTGCAGTGATACGCTAAAAACGAAAAGTATCATCTAAAAAAGAGAGATTTTCCCCACGTCAACTTTTTAAAAAACTTTTTAATGTTTCACTTTAAAAATTAAAATTATGGCATATAGAAAAAGAGCAACATCCGTTGAACTGGAAAAGGCGCAGAACCGCCTAGCCGGGATGAAACTATTCGAAACCACCATTAACTTTGGTCGCGGCCTAACGGAAGCCGATTACACCACCAAAATAGATGAGGTAAACACCCTCACCCAATCCTACAACACTCTGCTTACCCAAGCCGATGCCGTTGCAACCCAGCTCGATATTGCCGAAAGGGAGCTGGCGGAACTATCCAAACGATTTATCAACGTTGTTGGTGCCAAATATGGTTTCGATAGCGTGGAGTTCGAAAAGGTTGGAGGTCTCCGCATGAGCGATTATAGACGCTCATCTAAAAAGGTTGCAACTACCAGCACAAACAACCAGCACACCTAGCCATACAATAATCCATATAAAAATTAAGATATTATTAAATAGGGATGAGGGGAAATCCCTTTTTTTATTTCCATTTTCGTAGTGAATGGGATTACTAATCCTAGAGTTCCCAACTTTTTAAAAGTTCGGAACTCTTACCGTTAACTAAAACTCGATAACGATTAGCTAAGCCAGAAGGGCTTGAATACGAATAGCCTCCGGTAAAACCAGAGGTTTTAAATCCATTGATTACCAACCTTGAAATGTGGGGTGTTAAAAATGATAACATATTTAAAAAAACATTTGCTCTTTTCTAACAACGTAGTTGCGTAATATTTGTAGAAAAGAACCTCATTATGTATTTAAGCTCCGTAGGAGCGAAATATGAATCAACGTATTATATGTCGCTCCTACGGAGCTTAAAAATTGACATTATTTATTCTCTACCAATATTTCGTTCCTACGGAACTTTTTTATGGACGATAATAAAAATGAAAAGGTTTGAATTTTTAACACCGTATTCGAATGGGTTGAATATTTAGCCATATATCCACGTTCAACCCATTCTGGGTTGGAATGTTACCCTTTAATCAACACCCCAATTTCATTGGGGCTATTCAAATTCAAGTCCTATCGGACTTGTTATTTAGCCAAACAGCATTGGAATATGATTATCCCTACGGCGAGCACTTACCCATAATTAATCATCATAATCGCAAAATGCGATAGAGATATTATTTAACCGCCAAGAATGCAGAAGAAAAAACGCAAAGGAACTGTTTAAGCGAAGCTAATCCCCTCCTTTTTTTAAGGAGGGGTAGGGGAGGTAAAACGGAATTATTCCAAAATTACTTCCTTGTGCTCCCTTAAAAGAGAGGAAATCCTACCTACAAACGGTTCATTAATCATCATAATCGCAAATTGCGATAGAGATTTTATGAGATATTAATGTATTGGTTTATGGGGAGATAAAAACGAAAAAGCCCCAGAATCTTCTGAGGCTTTTTGCGGTCCGGACGGGACTCGAACCCGCGACCTCCGCCGTGACAGGGCGGCATTCTAACCAACTGAACTACCGAACCAATTTTTTAAAGCGATGCAAATGTAATCGTTCCTTTTGAAATTACAACACCTCAAGCCTAAAAAATTTAACTTTTATTGTAAAAAAATAGTAATGTTTGCGAAGTGTTTGATTCAATGGGTTTTTATGTTTTTACTTGAGCATAGAAAAGTTGAAAGAAGAAGGGTGCGTAAAATCAAAATTGGTTTTATTATTTGTTTATGATTTCTTAAACGCTAGCAGGTTCTTTGAACTCTACTAGGTTTGTCAGTTTGAAAGACCTTCCAGATTCGTAAGAACTGGAAGCGTCAATGCGATAATTAATCCCCAGCACTAACATCTACCTTAAAAATAGAGAAATGTACGCTTCCGTAGTTCCTCATCTTATAAAAATGGGGGTGCATATCGAAGTTATACTTGGCGGAGTGCTCAAGGATTAACCAGCCATAGTCCTTTAAAAGGCTCTTCTCAAAAATCATATCGGGGATTAAATCTATACCATCCATTTCGTAGGGTGGATCGGCAAAAATGATATCATACTTATAGCTGCATGCCTTTATGTACTGAAAAGCATTCCCTTTAATGGTATGAATCTGCTTTAGCCCAAGATCCCGGATAACACCGGATATAAATTTTAGGTGGTTAAAGTTTAGCTCAACCAAATCAATCCTATTTGTTCCCCTCGATGCAAATTCAAAGCTTATACTACCTGTACCCGCAAAGAGATCGAGTACTTCAATATCTTCAAAATCAAAATTATTTAAAATAATATTGAATAAACCCTCCTTGGCAAAATCGGTAGTTGGCCTAGCGTTAAAGTTTTTAGGTGGATTAAATACTTTGCCTTTGAACCTGCCGCTTACTATTCGCATAGCGTAAGGTTAAATAGGTTCCAATGGATATTTTTGTACTTAGCAATTGCGTAAGCAAAGTTATGCGCATCGAGTACGCTATTGCTACTAACTTTTCTAAAGTACTGTGCTAGGAATGATTCCAACGCTTCCAATTGGCTATACGATCCGTTTATGGCAATATCCATTTTGTTGGGATCAAAGCCAAGTAGCTTGCAGGAGTTTATTAAATGGTAGGCTGTATCGTTGATATCGTAAAGGGTAAAGGAGTTGCAGTATAAAAGTTCCTTGTTCTTGGCAATAACATTAATAAAGCATTGTTCGCTAAAGTAGGTGTAATTAATAGGCTCGTCCTTACTTAGTTTAGCCAATGCGCTAAGGGTAACCAGAGGAGTTGAATATCCTATAAATTTTGTCTTTGGTTGTTTTTTAAGCCAACCAGATGCTAAAGAGGTTGGTAGCGCATATATTATTGTTGCATTCAGCTCTTTCACATGGTTATATCTTATCTCAAAAAGATTTGGGAGAGGATGAACCAAATCGAGCAACATTTTTGATTTTTCGGGTACAAATAGTTCTGTTGGAACTATTGTAAATATAGGCGATTCGAATGTGAAGAATACATTTTTATACTTGTGCGTTAGCACTTCATCTTGTACGAAAAGATTATTAACAACTTTACCCCAATCATCACCAGCCGATAATGCAACATCAAAGGGCGAAGTAATAAGCAGTATTACAGAATCACGTACCGTATCTATTACGCAAATCTTATAGCCCATCATCGAAATTTGAACGGATAGGTTATACGATTCACATCTAAAGGGATCGAAGGTTTCGTCAATTATTGCAATCTTTTCCATTATTTACTTTTTTGATGCTAAATAGATTAAATGAGTTTAACAAAGATAGTGATAAAATCAAAGTTCAAAATTATATGATTAAATTCAGATTTAAATTAGAGTATAGATATCAATGTTGTTGTTCTAAGGTTATTTAAACGCTAGCAGAACCTTCGGACTCTGCTAGGTTAAGCGGTTTGATTGACCTTCCAGATTCGTAAGAACTGGAAGCGTCAGTACTAAAATCGTCAAGCCAATGACCTTGATTTAGATATTCAAAACCACCTCTAATAAACCGTTTTAATCAATAGCCTTTAATCATTCAGATTAATATTGCGCTGCTCTGCAGCTCTGACTTCTATATGTAAATTGATTACTACAAATATTACACTGCTCTGCAGCTTTTCAAGCGGTAGCTCCGCGATAATATTTGTAGAAAAAGATAGCAATCGAAAAAATAAGCTCCGTAGGAGCGTAATATACCTCAAAGCATTGTTCTTTATTGTTTTGATAGGATTGATATTATTTTTATCTGGGGCTAATGAAATCAAACCCCAAAATGAATAACTATACATGAATTAGATTAAGTTTGCTAACTCTTAATTGCGATAGAATTCCAGAATGTTAAAAGACCGTTTAAATAATATAATAACCTCGAACATAGGCTTTAAACCAACAAAAGGGCAGGAGGAAGCTATTGAGCTGTTATCGCAATTTGTAACTAATCCCAACTCAAAACAATGCTTCCTGCTTAAAGGATATGCAGGAACGGGGAAAACATCATTAATAGCCAGCTTTGTTAAAACATTATCGGGCTTTAAAATTCCTTACGTACTCCTTGCCCCAACGGGTCGTGCGGCAAAGGTTTTATCATCCTACTGTGGATTTCCTGCATACACCATTCACAAGTGGATATACCGCCAAAAGGGGATGAAGGATGGGGAAGGGAAGTTCGATTTGAATATCAACATGCTAAAGAATGCCATCTTTATAGTTGATGAGGCCTCGATGCTATCGAACTCATCGTATGAGGATAGCATCTTTGGAACTGGTAAACTTTTAAACGATCTTATCGATTTTGTTGGTCGTGGAACCGCTTGTAGGTTGATAATTGTTGGCGATGTTGCCCAGCTTCCACCAGTTGGAATGGATATCAGCCCAGCCCTTGATTCATCGGTTTTGGAAACTTTTGATTTAAATGTAATTCAAGCCGATTTAACCGAGGTGGTTCGCCAGGAGGCAGATTCTGGAATCCTTCATAACGCTACAATCATTAGGGAGATGTTGGATTCCGATATTATTGATATTCCAAACTTTAAGCTTCGTGGTTTTAACGATATTCTTCGATTATCGGGCGGTGATTTAATTGAAACCCTCAGCTCCGAGTACGATAAGCATGGACGTGAGGGAAACGTTGTACTATCATACTCCAATAAACGAGCAAATAAGTATAATGAGGGCATTCGGAGTAGGATTTTATATAAGGAAGAGGAGCTATCGGTTGGTGATTTCCTAATGGTGGTAAGGAATAGCTACTTCTGGGTTGAGGATAAACCCGATATTGGTTTTATAGCAAATGGTGATATTGTTGAGGTTACCCGCATTGGAAAACGCTCCGACCTTTACGGCTTTAAGTATGCTGATGTTACCATAAAGCTTATTGATTACCAGAATCAGGAGATTGATGTTAAAATCCTTCTCGACACGCTAACAATTGAAGGACCCTCATTAACGTCCGCTCAGAATAAGGAGTTGTATACCAAAATAGCGGAGGATTATAATCACATTAAAACAAAACCAGCAAGACTTAAAAAGATTAAGGAAGATCCATACTTTAATGCAATTCAAGTAAAATTTGCTTACGCAGTTACCTGTCACAAAGCACAGGGTGGGCAGTGGCGCAACGTGTTTATCGATCAAGGATTTTTTAAGGAGGATATGATATCCCGCGAATACCTGCGATGGCTTTACACTGCTTTAACCCGTGCGACCGATAAGGTATATCTGGTAAATTTTGATAAAAAGTTTTTTGGAGAGTGAGGGGAGAGGGAAGAGGGAAGACAGAAGACCGAAGACAGCAACTCAATAACCAATAACCAAGTAACTCAATAACCAAATAACCCAACCCGAATGAGAGATTTTTCAATTTACACAGTTAGCATTTTAAACTTACTAATAACCGTAACTTATTGCTGGTTGCTATATAAGAAAAGGATTAAGCCAGCATTGGCAATGTGGATTTTCTTCACCATTGCAGTTGCCATGAGTTTAATAACCTATATGGCTAAAGATAATTATGGATTTTTAGATAATATTCTTAATACTACTGATATTGTTCTTGCCGTTACGGTATCCATTGCAATTGCAATTTATGGCGATAAAAGTTCCAAGTTTACCCGATTCGATAAAGGATGTCTGATTGGGGTTCTAATAATAGTCCTATTTTGGATTATTACCCAGAATCATTTAGTCACGAATATCTGCATTCAGGGAATTCTGGTTATAGCTTACTTTCCGGTTATAAAAAGGCTCTTTGAATCGAAGGAGAATACTGAACCCTTTTCGGTTTGGATTGCCATGCTTATTGCTCCGTGTATCTCATTAATTTCCAGCAAAGGGATATTGGCAACTGTTTACTCTGTTCGGGCAATAATTTGTATTTCTATACTATTAATGTTGATGATAAGAATAGAGATTATCTCAAACACTAAACACTAAATATTTATACTAAACACTTATCCTACTCCCCAATTATCTTAACTAAAACTCTTTTCCTTCGTTTACCATCAAATTCTCCATAGAATATCTGTTCCCATGGGCCAAAGTCCAATTCTCCTTTGGTTAGAGCTACAACAACCTCTCTGCCCATGATAGTACGTTTTAGATGAGCATCCGCATTATCCTCAAAACCATTGTGCTTGTATTGGGAGTGGGGTTTCTCTGGGGCTAACTTCTCAAGCCATACCTCAAAGTCGTGGTGTAATCCACTCTCATCATCATTAATAAAAATACTTGAGGTTATATGCATTGCATTCACGAGTACCAAACCCTCTTTGATGCCGCTTTCGGCAATGCATATTTGAACATCACGGGTAATATTTATAAGTTCTCTTCTATTTCTGGTTTCGAACCAAAGTTCTTTGCGGAATGATTTCATAGTTGAATTATTTTTTCAAATTGCAAGCTATGAAAAATACGGAAATTTTAAAAACTCATACTAACTGAAGTTTTTTGACTTCAATATTTTTAAATAGCGGTACGAGATTGCAGTATAGGCAAACGTAGATATAATTAGTGCTTAGTTAGGCTTAACGTCAGCTCGACGTAAGAAACAATGTATTGATCTATATATCAATCAATTTGTTTTATTTGAATCAATGGAAT
Source organism: Bacteroidales bacterium (assembly GCA_013141385.1). Lineage (NCBI taxonomy): Bacteria > Pseudomonadati > Bacteroidota > Bacteroidia > Bacteroidales > Bacteroidales bacterium. The sequence continues at coordinate 133,599 of JABFRB010000001.1, forward strand.
AGTGGAAAATTGGAAAAATGGAGGGTACAAGCAAAAATCTAACCCCTTGTTCTCCATTATTCCATCATTCCAACCTTCCATCATCGCACTAAATAATTATAAATATCAGCAAATGAATATATTATTACATTTCTTATATCGAACTCACGTTAGGCTTAATATTCAACTCTTCGAATTTCTTTTCAATTTCTGCTAATATTCGTTCCTCTTCGGTAAGAGCTTCTTCTATTTGTGATATTGTTCTCTTTTGTCTTGCTAATATTTGTTCACATTGTATAAGCATTACTTCAATCTTAACTCTTTGATTATTAGTGGTGATTGAGTTGTTGCGTTCAAGTATAAGTTTTTCCATAAACTCTTCATTATTGTTTATGGCATTTCTTTGTTGAACAAGTTTATCCCAATTTGTACTGAGCTCATCATGTTTTTCTACAATTTCAATTAGTTGAGTAAACAATAACTCGAAGTTAATTGGAATTTTAATGCGGCTATCCTCTAGTTTAACAAATTGATCATACAAGCTAAGTTTTCTTTTTTCAATGCTATTTGTACGTTGATCGATTTGTACACATTTTTCGTTTAAGCAATTAATTCGTTTGTCTAAAACAATTAATTCTTCAACTGGATTTTCATAGTATTCCATAGGGCAGGTTATTATTGTTAATTTTCACTTCTTATTCACCAACATTTATCGACCGTGGTATTTTTAATATCAATATTATACCACTTTATGGGTAAACTTAAATATAATATTAAACTAAACTATAATAACTTTTTTGTGTATTACGATGATATAATTTGTTGTATGAAAATAGCTATACCGTTTAATTATGCAAAGGATTTTTAAGATCAATTTTTTTGATGTGTTTAGAATCCTTTGAATTATGGTATAGCGGATAATGTGGTGAATTTTAAATAGAATGCTTCTATGTTTTTCCTTATGAGAGGGGTGGTTGCATTTCGATCTTGTGATTAAGTCAACCTTAAAGGTAATGATTCCAAATATAGTTGGCATCATTACCAAAAGGCACAATGCAAGTTTATCGCATTGTGCCTTTTGTGTGTTGAATTAAAATGACTTTGGGACTAGCCTATATATAATTCCTTTATAATTCGATTTATTTTATCGTCTAGTTCCTTTACGGCATTAGGATAATCTTTTGTTGATTTCATTGCTCCCTTAACGCCAAAGTAGAATTTGATTTTAGGTTCAGTGCCGGAAGGACGAACAGATACTTTGGTGCCATCCGCTGATATAAATTGAACAACATCAGATTTTGGAAGGTTAAGCTTTGTTTTTGTTCCTGATTGGAGGTTTACTGTTTCCTGTTTCAAATAGTCGTGGAATAGCAAAACTGTTGACCCATCGATGGTTTTTGGTGGATTGGTTCTGTATTTTACCATCATCGCTTTAATCTCTTCTACACCCTCTTTCCCTTTAAGGGTTAAGGAAACAAGGTGCTCCTTGTATAGGCCAAACTCATTGTATATTTCGAGTAAAAGTTGGTATAGCGATTTTCCATTCTCCTTAGCCCAAGCGGTAATTTCGGCAAACATGGCACAGCTTATAACTGCATCCTTATCGCGGATTGAATCGCCAACAAGATAGCCGTAGCTTTCTTCGCCTCCTGCAATAAATGACTTTTCACCCTCTAGGCTCTTTATCTTCTCAGCTATGTATTTAAAACCAGTAAGAACTTCAAAATTTTCAACACCAAATTTATTAGCAATATCAGCCAATAAATCGGTTGTTACAATGGTTTTAACAATAAACTCTTTCCCTCTTAATTTACCCTTTTCCTTCCACATTCTTAGGATGTAGTATATTAGGATAGAAGCAGCTTGATTGCCGTTTAGTAAGATAAATTTCCCTTCATCGTTTTTTACCCCAATTCCAACCCTATCGGCATCAGGATCGGTTGCCATAATCAGATCGGCATCCTTTTCCGCTGCTTTTTCTAAAGCAAGTTTTAATGCTGCAGATTCCTCCGGGTTGGGGGAGACAACAGTTGGAAAATTACCGTCAATTACATTTTGCTTTGGGATACTAATTATATTTTCGAAACCGAATTTTCTTAGCGCTCTTGGTACCAAGTCCACACCTGACCCATGAATAGGTGTATAAACCAGTTTTAGGCTTTTATGCTTCCTGATTATTTCTGGTGAAAGTGATAGTGATGCTAGGGTGTTCAGGTATATCTCGTCCATCTCGCTACCGATAGTCTGAATGAGATTGCTATTCCCTTTAGATTTTACCTCAGAGATGTTTTTAATGCTCTGAACTTCTGCTATTATATTTTTATCGTGCGGGGGAACAATTTGCCCGCCATCCTCCCAGTAAACCTTATATCCATTGTATTCCTTTGGGTTATGGGATGCTGTAATTACAATCCCGCATTGACATTTAAAGGTTCTAATGGTGAAGCTTAACTCAGGGGTAGGTCTGAGCGATTCAAAAAGGTATACCTTTATTTTATTAGCGGAGAAGATATTTGAAACAGTTTCGGCAAATAGTTTACTATTGTTGCGGGAATCGTAGGCTATGGCGATCCTTATTTCTGGTAAACTATGAAATTGCTTTATAAGATAGTTGCAAAGACCCTGTGTTGCCATGCCAACAGTATAGATGTTCATTCGGTTAGAACCAACACCCATAATTCCGCGTAGACCGCCTGTCCCGAATTCTAATTCCCGATAAAACGATTCAATAAGTTCTTTTCTGTCATTCTCAATAAGGTAGTTTACCTTTTCACGGGTTTCCTTGTCAAATGGCGGTTTAGTCCAACTCTTGGCTTTCTCAAGAACCATCATTTCAATTTCTTTTTCACTCATAGCCTTAAAGATTTAGTAAACCATCTTTCATAATTATGTTAATACAATTGGATAAACTTTTGCTCCAGTGAGGTATCTCTAAACCATACTGATTGCGTATTTTTTCTTTATTGAAAACGCTATAGTGTGGACGTTTTGCTGGTAATGGATAATCTTTAGTTTCTATGGGGATAATTTTACATTCGAGTTTTGTTAGGTTCACTATTTCAAATGCAAAATCGTACCAGCTGCAAACCCCTTCGTTCGAGTAATGGAATACAGAGGGTACAAATGATTCTTTTTTACTTGATATAATCTTTAGAATTACATCTGCCAAATCCTTGGCGTATGTTGGGCATCCAACCTGATCGAAAACAACTCTAAGTTCAGGTTTGACCTTTGCGTTTCGTATAATTGTTTTAACAAAATTATGACCAAAGGATGAGTATAACCAAGATGTCCTTATAACCATTCCAACACCCGATTCTATTACATTCTCTTCACCTTTGAGTTTACTTTTACCATAATGAGACGTAGGATTTACAGGTGATAATTCATTGTAAGGTTGATATGCATCTCCATCAAAAACATAATCGGTAGAGATATGAATCATCTTGCACCCATTGGCTTTACATGCATTGGCGATAATTCTGGGAGCAACAGAATTCAGCAAAGTAGCAGCTGCCATTTCCGTTTCCGATTTATCAACGGCAGTGTATGCTGCACAATTTATAACAAAGCTAGGGTTGGTATTTTTAATATACTCTTCAACAGCCTTGGAATCGGTGATATTTAGTTCATTAACATCGGTAAAAATAAAACTTAGAGTAGGGTAGAGGTTAGATATTGCTTTAATCTCAGACCCAAGCTGTCCATTAGAACCTGTAACCAACACTATGCTACTTTTTTCCATAGAGAAAATTCATTTCTGCTTTTGAAAAAATAGGATTTACATTATCCTTTGCAGATATCAGCGCATTATTAAGATTTGTTTTCCAATCAATCCCTAATTCAGGATCATTATAAAGAATTCCTCTTTCAGCATCAGGTTGATAAAAAACATCACACTTATAGTTTACAATCACAGATTCACTTAAAACTGAAAATCCATGAGCAAACCCTTTTGGTATTAAGAGTTGTTTTTTGTTATCTCCGGAGAGTTCAATGGAAAAGTGTTTCCCATACGTAGGAGAGCCTTTTCTGATATCAACAACAACATCCAAGATACTCCCATCGATAACACGAATTAGCTTTGTTTGTGCGTAGGGAGCCAATTGGTAATGCAATCCTCGTATTACTCCTTTTACAGACTTAGATTCATTATCCTGAATGAAAGTATAATTGATTCCTTTTCCTTCAAGGATTTTTTTATTATAACTCTCAAGGAAATAACCACGAGAATCGCCAAAGATTGTGGGTTCAAGAATGAATAAATCTGGGAAAGTGGTTTCAATAATCTTCATTATATATCCTCGTTTGCAATTCGTAAAAGGTAACTTCCGTATTGATTGTTCTTTAAAGGTTCTGCAAGTTTTAACAGCATCTCTTTTGTAATAAATCCACTTTTGTATGCAATTTCCTCTAAACAGGCAATCTTTAGCCCCTGCCTATCCTCAATTGTTTGAATAAAATTTGAGGCTTGAAGCATACTCTCGTGTGTTCCTGTATCTAACCAGGCCATTCCACGAGTAAGAAGTTTAACGTTTAGTCTGTTCTCATTAAGATAAAGTCGGTTTAAATCCGTAATTTCCAGTTCACCCCGAGTAGAAGGTTTTAACCCCTTTGCCTTTGCAATAACATCGTTACTATAGAAATACAAGCCCGTAACTGCATAGTTTGATTTAGGATTTTTGGGCTTCTCCTCAAGGCTTAAAACTTTTCCTTGCTTATCAAATTCAGCAACACCATATCGTTGAGGATCGTTAACATAGTAACCAAAAACTATAGCACCATCCTTTAGATTTGCGCATTCCTTAAGAGTTCCGCCAAAACCATGACCATAAAAGATATTATCACCAAGAACTAGGCACACGCTATCGTTGCCAATGAATTTATCGCCAATAATGAATGCTTGAGCTAACCCGTCAGGTGACGGTTGCTCAGCATATTCTATTTTTAAACCTATATGAGATCCGTCACCAAACAGATCCTTATATAAACCAATATCTTTGGGTGTTGATATAATTAATATTTCCCGAATACCCCCAAGCATAAGTACCGATAATGGGTAGTAAATCATCGGTTTATCGTATATGGGTATTATCTGTTTAGATATGCTTTTAGTGATAGGATACAACCGTGTTCCAGCTCCACCAGCAAGTATTATTCCTTTCATAATATTACGATTTAATAATTTTACTAAAATACTCAATGGTTGGTACAAGACCATCCTCTAGCTTAACTTTTGGGTACCACCCGTTAAGTGTATTTTTGGCTTGAGTAATATCTGGCTTTCTTTGAGTTGGATCATCTTGTGGTAATGGCTTGTGAATCAGTTTTGATTTACTTTTTGTAAGTGCAATGATTTTCTCAGCAAGTTCAATCATGGTGAATTCCACAGGGTTTCCAAGGTTTATAGGGCCAGTTACAGTATCAGGAGTATTCATCATCCTAATAAAGCCTTCAATCAAATCATCAACGTACATAAAACTTCGGGTTTGTTTACCATTCCCAAAAATTGTAATATCCTGATTTTGTAAGGCCTGAATGACAAAATTTGAAACAACCCGACCATCATTAACGCTCATTCTAGGGCCATATGTGTTGAAAATTCGAACAATCTTGATTTTAACTTTATTCTGCTCATGGTAATTAACAAAAAGGGTTTCTGCACATCGTTTTCCCTCATCATAGCAAGAGCGTGGTCCAATTGGATTCACATTTCCCCAATATGATTCTGGTTGAGGATGTACTGTAGGATCACCATAAACTTCACTAGTTGATGCTTGAAGAATTTTTGCGTGAACCCTTTTTGCTAAACCAAGCATGTTTATTGCACCCATCACAGAGGTTTTTACCGTCTTAATTGCATTATACTGATAGTGGATGGGAGAAGCAGGACATGCTAGATTATATATTTCATCTACTTCGGCAAAAAAAGGTGAAGTAATATCGTGTCGAACTAGCTCAAAGTAAGGATTGCCAATTAGATGTATTACATTTTGCTTGTTTCCTGTAAAAAAATTATCAACGCAAATTACCTCGTTACCTTCATTTATTAAACGTTCACATAAATGTGAACCTAAGAAACCTGCGCCGCCAGTTACTAGAATTCTTTTCATTTTTTAAGTCCTATATATTAATTGTTCTACGACCTATGCTATAGTAAACAAAACCTTCTTCCAGCATCTCGTTTGGTTCGTAGATATTCCTACCATCAAAAATTACTTTAGATTTTAAAATTTTTGCGAGCATCTTATAATCAAGAGTCCTGAATTCTTGCCACTCGGTCATTAGTACAAGTGCATCAGCATCAAGTGCAGCATCATGCGGATCAATTGCATAAACTATTGAATTTCCAATTTTATGCTTTGTCTCTTCCATAGCAACTGGATCGTATGCCTTAACTGTAGCACCAGCTTCGAGTAATTTAGAGATTACCACCAAGGATGGCGCTTCGCGCATATCATCAGTATTGGGTTTGAACGAAAGACCCCAAATAGCAATCCGTTTCCCCTTTAGCTGTCCTTTAAAATGAGAATTTATTTTATCGAAAATAATCTCTTTCTGCCTATCATTTACCGATTCAACTGCCTTTAGAACCTCTAATCTATACTTATGCTCATCAGCAGTTTTAATTAAAGCTTTAACATCTTTAGGGAAGCAGCTGCCCCCATAACCTGCCCCAGGGTAAATGAATTTGTTTCCAATTCTCGTGTCTGAACCAATTCCTTTACGAACCATATTTACATCGGCACCTACAATTTCGCATAAATTAGCAATGTCGTTCATAAAGCTAATTCTTGTTGCCAACATAGCATTAGCTGTATATTTGGTGAGTTCAGCGGATGGAATATCCATAAAAATGATTGGATGTCCATTTAACAGGAATGGTTTGTAAAGTTTTTTCATCAATTTTACTGCTTCCTCGGATTCGGTACCAATAACAATTCTATCAGGTTTTAAGAAATCATCAATAGCAGCACCCTCTTTAAGGAATTCAGGATTTGATGCAACATCGAAAGGTATTTTGACTCCACGCTTATCTAATTCCTCTTGCACGGCAGCCTTAACTTTTTTTGCTGTGCCAATGGGTACGGTACTTTTTGTGGTAACTACTAAATATTGTGTCATATGTTGACCAACCTCCCTTGCTACAGCAATAACATGTTTTAAATCAGCACTGCCATCTTCATCTGGAGGAGTTCCCACTGCAATAAAAACTGTTTCAACCCCATCAAGGCTATCTTTGAGGCTTGTTGTAAAAAAGAGTCGTTCCTTTTCAACATTTTTACGAACCATGGTTTCCAATCCTGGTTCAAATATCGGTATGATTCCTTTTTTAAGATTATCAATTTTATTTTTATCAATATCAACACAGGTAACAATAACACCAGTTTCTGCAAAGCAGGTACCCGTAACTAAACCTACGTAACCAGTACCAACAACTGAAATTTTCATATTAATGCATTATTTACAATGAGTTCAACAAAAGATTATTTTTATCAAATTTTGAAAGTCAAAAATAAGTTTAAAAAATGAAATATTATTAAAGGTTTTTAATTGATAAATGTTTTTTAAAGAAGTTTTACCACAAATCATCTGTTGTTAAATGAATAATAACACAATATTTTAAACTTTTTTTCCTAGAAATGAAAAAGTTATGTACTTTTGCAGTCCATGTTTTTATTATTAATAATGTCTAACTAATTAATTTTAAACAAATTAAATGATTAATCACGAAGAAATGGCTTCTAATGAAGCAAGTATTGAAGTAAAAGAAGAAAAATTAACTTCCAAAAAACAGGCTTCAAAGTCAACTGAGGCTGGTGTAGAGGATTTTGATTGGGAATCGTATGCTGATGAAAGTATATACTCCCAAGATGATAAACAGAAATTTGAGTCGATGTACGATCAAACCCTTTCAATTATTGGTGAAAGCGAAGTTATGGAGGGTACCGTTATTGCAATGAACAAACGTGAAGTTGTAATTAACATTGGCTATAAATCAGAAGGTGTAATAAGCCTTAACGAATTCCGCTATAATCCTGATATGAAAATTGGTGATAAAGTAGAGGTTTACGTTGAAATTCAGGAGGATAAAAAAGGTCAACTAGTTCTTTCTCACAAACAGGCACGTGCAATGCGTTCATGGGATCGCGTTAACTCTGCTCTTGAGAAAGATGAAATTATTAAAGGTTACATCAAATGTCGTACTAAAGGTGGTATGATTGTAGATGTTTTTGGTATTGAAGCATTTTTACCAGGCTCACAGATTGATGTTAAACCAATTCGCGATTATGATATCTATGTTGGCAAAACAATGGAGTTCAAGGTTGTAAAAATCAACCAAGAATACAAAAACGTTGTTGTTTCGCATAAAGCACTTATTGAGGCTGAACTTGAACAACAGAAGAAAGATATCATTGCTAAGCTTGAAAAAGGACAGGTTCTTGAAGGAACCGTTAAAAATATTACCAGCTACGGAGTATTCATCGATCTTGGTGGCGTAGATGGTCTAATCCACATTACTGACCTTTCATGGGGTCGTGTTACTCATCCAGAAGAGATTGTTCAACTAGATCAGAAGCTTAACGTCGTAATCTTAGATTTTGATGATGCTAAGAAACGTATTGCTTTAGGTCTAAAACAACTTACTTCCCATCCATGGGATTCGCTTGATGCAAATCTAAAGGTTGGTGATGTACTTAAAGGTAAAGTAGTTGTACTTGCTGACTATGGTGCATTTGTTGAAATAGCACCTGGTGTTGAAGGTCTAATCCACGTTTCTGAAATGTCTTGGAGCCAACACTTACGTAGCGCACAGGAATTCCTAAAAGTTGGTGATATTGTTGATGCTCAAATTTTAACACTTGATCGCGATGAGCGCAAGATGTCATTGGGTATGAAACAGCTCAAAACTGATCCATGGTCAAAGATTGAAGAGAAATATCCTATTGGCTCACGTCATAACGCTAAAGCTCGTAATTTCACAACATTTGGTGTATTTGTTGAGATTGAGGAGGGTGTTGATGGTTTAATTCACATCTCTGATTTAAGTTGGACAAAGAAAATTAAGCATCCTGCAGAATTTACAACCGTTGGTGCCGATATTGATGTTGTTGTACTTGAAATTGACAAAGAAAATCGTCGTTTAAGTTTAGGACACAAGCAACTTGAAGAGAACCCATGGGATGTATTCGAAACCCTTTTCATTGTTGATTCAGTTCACGAAGGAACAATTATCGATATTTTTGATAAAGGTGCTGTTGTTGCCCTTCCTTATGGTGTTGAAGGCTTTGTAACTCCAAAACATCTTGTTAAAGAGGATGGTACAAATGCCAAAGTTGAAGAAAAATTATCCTTTAAAGTTATAGAATTCAACAAAGCTGCTAAACGCATAATTCTCTCACATAGTAGAGTTTATGAGGACGTTAAGAAGACCGAGGAGAAAGTTGATAAAAAAGCTAAGCCTTCCACTACACAAAAAGCTGTGAAAAAGTTGAAAGCTAACTTAGAAAAGACTACCTTGGGTGATATTAGTGAACTAGCTGCTCTGAAAACTGAACTTGAGGAAACACAAAGGAAAGACGAGATTAACAGTAAAGAGTAGTACATTAAGTTTGAACCAATTTAATCCCGATAGCGATGGAATTCAAAATTGACAAGCTGGAATACTGCACTTTGGTAGAAGTGTTAGAAGAAAAGCTCGATACGAATATTGCTCCCAGTCTTAAATCAGAGTTAGTACTGATTTCGGGTAACGGTGAGCGTAACATCGTGCTGGATCTAAACAGCTGCCGCTACTGCGATTCATCAGGTTTAAGCGCAATTCTTGTAGCAAACCGTTTGTGCAAGAATGCAAATGGAACATTTGTGCTTACGGGTCTTACCGATGCAGTTGAGCGGTTGATAACAATTTCCCAACTTGATACAGTGCTTAACATTGCTTATTCAAGAACCGAAGCAACAGAAATAATTAATAAGGCCGAAAAGGAACGTCAGAAATAAAATTTTCGGTAACAATTCTTAGTAATAGCGTATTGCCTACTTCAATCCGCTCATGTGCTTGATGCATGTGAGCGGATTTTTTATTTGATTTTTTCGAATTGCAAGGGAAGACTTGTAGACGATCTAGTGATATGTTTGCTTGCTACACCTAATATGTTGTAAAATTTTTATTGGTATTGATTAGATAGAAGATCTAAAATTTCAGTAAAGTATAGTTTCTTATATTGAAATACACTTCTTTTTGATTAGACATTTATTCTTTAGAGAATTCTTATCAAGTTGAATCACATTCTTTGCCCACACTATACTTTCCAAGTAATTGTAAAGATAATATGTCCAGCATTTTTCTTTTCCAAAGTACTGCTCACAAAAAAAGGTCATTTACCTTTCGATAAATGACCTTTTCGGAAAAAATCTTCTTATTAACTATAAGATATAGCGAATTCCAAATTGAATTTGCCACTTTGAACGGGTCGAGAAATCATCGACAAAAGATTTCTTAAGATTTGGATTAAATTGGAAGTAAGGAACGTTACCATTATCAATACCACTAACTGAAATTGGAGTAGTTGTACGAGATAATTGGCGAACACCCCAATTTGAATTCAACATGTTACCCATGTTCATAATATCAACTGATAATTGAAGGGTGTTTTTCCTTCCTTTTACATTGATGTTGAAATCTTGCATAAACCTGAAATCTATTTGTGAGAACCATGGCAAAGAAGCACCATTCCTCTCAGCATATTTACCACGACGATGTTTCAAATAAGGATCTTGATCAATAAATGCATTTAGAGCAGCCCATTGTGCAGCAGCATCAGCAGCTGGAACACCTACACCACCGACAACAGTTCCAAAGTTTATTTCAGATTGATTTGCTGGAACATACAATAAATCGTTATTAGATATTGCATCACGGTTAAGATCACCTGCGTATGTATACGAATAGCGATTACCTTGACCAAGTTCAAAGAATAGACCAAAGGTTGAAGCCATTGATTTATAATCAACAGTATATAACCAGCTGGAGATAATACGATGTTTCAAACCGTATCTTGACCATGATAGTTCAGGTGTGTTAGGATTGCCAACTACAGGGTTACGTTGGAAAGCATCAGCTGCAATTTCAGCAGGGATGGAAGTATAATCTTTTGATTGTTGGTATGTATAAGCAATATCACCTCTTAATCCAAAGTTCCATCTTTTAGCAATCTTCTCAGTTAAACTGAATTGGTAACCCTCTTTTACGTTATCAAGAACAATATAACCTGCATCAAGGAACCCAACAGATCCTGCAGATGCGGAGTATATATTAACTTCATTAAATCCAGCAAAAATTGCCCGATTATCAGCACCAGATAACGTTAATGAAGGAGCCTTCATGTTGTAATTGCGATGTACAATAGCGTTGATATCTTTTCCAAAAATACCTTCAACTGATGCTAACCAACCAGCACCAAATTTCCAATCAACTGCTAGGTCTGATTTCCAAACCTGTGGGAATTTGAAATCTTTAGCCGTTGAGTTAATCTGGAAAGTATATCCTGGAAACATACCTGGATTTGAAGCTTGATTACCTAACCAAACAAAAGGAATACGGCCTGTGAATATACCTGTACCACCACGAACCATTAGAGAATTATCACCTTTTACATCATAGTTGAAACCAACTCTTGGTGACCACATTAGTTTTGATTTTGGCCATTCTGCAGGATTTAATTTCACTGAATTACCATCCTTATCAACCCAGCCGTTAAAATTTGCAGCTTCTTGTGAAGCAGCTGTTACTGCAAGATCTTTTAAGTAAATAGGAACATCAACACGTAAACCTACAGTCAATTTGAATTTGCTGTTAACTTGCCACTCATCCTGAGCATAAACGCCTAATTGAGCAACATCAATTATTGGCAAAGCATAAGGTTTAAGATTTGCTGTGGCTACTTCGGCATTATAATCAACATCTGCCGTTGTAGTAGCTAAAAAGTCAGCTACGCTATTATAAGTATGCCAAGGATAGTAGAAAAGGTTGAATGAATTCTCAAAATAAAACTTTTCAAAGTTAACACCACCGGTAATTGTATGCTTATTAGCAAAGTAGGTAACGTTATCGGTAAATTGGAATATATTTTGTTTCAACAAGTTGTGTGTTGAGAACATTTCTGAACCGGCAGTTATTGCTAGATTACCATTACTATCGAAAATATCAATAACAGGGAATTGAGCAGATTTTGGGGTTCTACTATCGTCGAACATAGTATAACCAATCAATAGTTTATTTGATAGTTTTGAAGAAAAGATAGAGTTTAACTCACCAACGAATGAATGTATCTTATTATAAATTGTATAGGATGAATTTTCGAATGGTAAACGGAAGCTTGTAGGGCCACGACCAATAATTGCTTCTGGGTGAGGTAGAATATCTTTCCAAGCATCAAGCATATTGTAACGAACTACTAAATTGTGATTTTTTACAATGTTGTAATTCAATTTTACCAATAGTTTATTGTTAGATTTCTGATGATTATAGCCTTGGTATGCACCTGCTTCGTAACCCCACTCGCTTAATAGATGATCGTGTACTGCCTGAATATCCGTAGCCAATACACTTGTAACATTGGAGCCCGTATTTGAACCAGTATTAGCAACAAATCCATGAGCTAATTGATCAGCACGTTCAGCTTCGAAATTAACGAAAAAGAATAATTTATCTTTGATGATAGGTCCGCCAACACTTATACCCATTTGATTGGTCATGAAATTTAAGTTTGGTGCATCTACGCCACTAACTTTATCCCCAATCATACTTTCATTCCTGTAGAAATTATAGAGGGTTGCTTTAAATTGGTTTGTTCCCGATTTGGTAACTGCATTTATACCAGCTCCGGTAAAACCGCCCTCTCTTACATCAAAAGGAGCAAGTGAAACCTGAACTTGATCAATAGCATCCAATGAAACTGGTTGTGCATCTGATTGTCCGCCAGGAGTAGCATAATCTAGTCCAAATGAATTATTGAAAATAGAACCGTCTAATGAAAAGTTATTATAAAGAACGTTTCTACCTCCAAAACTATTCCCATCACTTTGTGGGGTGAGTCTTGTTAAATCTTGTTGACTTCTTGTTATGGTTGGTAATGAGGTCATCTGTTTACCAACTAAGTTGGTCATAGCACCTGTTTGCTCACGACGGAATTCTTTCCCCGCCTTAACCACAACTTCGCCCAATTGTACAGTTGTACTTTTCATAACCAGTTCAACAAATGTGGTATTATTCAACTGCAAATCAATATCTTCTACTGATGCGTTTTCATACCCAACAAATGTAACAGTTACTGTATAAGGACCACCAACCTTCATATTGCGGATGTTGAATTGGCCATTCTCTGAGGTAAATGTACCATACTGAGTTCCACTAGGCACGTGAACCGCAAGCACAGTGGCTAACAGCACCCCTTGACCTTTGTCGTCAATTACCTTACCCGATAGGGAAGAGGTTGTTACACCTTGAGAAAACAATGTCACACTAAACAGCATAAACATTGCCAAAAACAAAAGAGACCTTTTTTTCATAGATAGTTTGATTTAATTTAGTAAAAAGGATTGATTATTAGGGTTTGTGAGAGAAACACATTATAAAAACGATATATTAATTCTTAAGCCATAAAAATAACAATTTACTGTAAAAACAAGCAAATTAATTCTGAATTTCCTGTAAATATAGTTTTTTTCTAATAAAGCATTAACAAGTTGTTAGATAAAATATTCAATCTATTTAAACAAAAAATTAAACCTTAGTTTTTTGCCTAAATTAAGGTGGCATTAACTCAGGCGAAAAACATACTTCTATCATTAACAAAAATTTATTCAACCAATTTATTTGCTACCTTTGCCATTACAAATGTTTTATTCAATGCATCAGAGGATTCTTATATTAGATTTTGGATCTCAGTATACCCAACTTATAGCACGAAGAATTCGCGAGTTAAATGTTTATTGTGAAATATACCCATTTAACCATTACCCATCTTTAGATTCTGGTATTAAAGGTGTTATATTGTCTGGGAGTCCTTTTTCTGTTCGCGAAACGAGTGCTCCTAAACCTGATTTAAGTGAGATCAAAGGGAAATACCCCCTTTTAGGAATTTGCTACGGAGCGCAACTACTTTCGATTACAAATGGGGGAGATGTTCAGCCTTCAAAAACCCGTGAGTATGGAAGGGCAACTCTAAAAGTTATTGATAGATCTTGTAATTTATTTTCAGATATTTCAGATACTTCGCAAGTTTGGATGTCCCATGGTGATACCATAACAGCTATCCCTCCAAATTTTAAAATTACAGCAAGTACAGATGATGTGAAAGTGGGAGCGTTTGAAATTCTAGGAGAATCAACATTTGGTATCCAGTTCCATCCTGAGGTTTATCATACATCGGAAGGGATGGGTATACTTAAGAACTTTGTAGTAAATATCTGCGGATGCTCCCAAACATGGACTCCTGCTTCATTTGTAGAAGAAACAGTTAGCCAGCTTAAGCAACAGCTTGGGAACGATAAAGTTGTTCTTGGACTATCTGGTGGGGTTGATTCTTCGGTTGCATCCTTGCTACTGCACAAAGCGATTGGGAAAAACCTTACCTGTATTTTTGTGGATAATGGACTTTTGAGAAAGAATGAATTTTCTCAAGTACTCGATTCATATAAAAATCTTGGACTAAATGTAATAGGTGTTGATGCAAGCCAACAATTCTATGATGACCTAAAAGGCATCTCCGAGCCAGAACAGAAACGTAAAAGTATTGGAAAAAATTTCATTGAGGTTTTTGATCAGGAAGCTCATAAAATTAAAGATGTTAAATGGCTTGGACAAGGAACAATTTACCCTGATGTAATAGAATCAGTTTCAGTCAATGGGCCATCGGCAACAATAAAATCACATCATAACGTAGGTGGATTACCCGAAAAGATGAAATTGAAGGTTGTTGAGCCACTTCGATTACTATTTAAGGATGAAGTTCGTAGAGTAGGTAAAGAGTTGGGGTTACCCCAAAATATCCTTGGAAGACACCCATTCCCTGGGCCTGGATTAGGCATTCGTGTTTTGGGAGAGGTGAATCCAGAAAAAGTAAAACTACTTCAAGAAGCAGATCATATTTATATTCAAGGTTTACATGAACTAGGCTTGTACGATAAAATTTGGCAAGCTGGAGCAATTTTACTTCCCGTTCAATCAGTGGGTGTTATGGGCGATGAGCGTACATATGAATTTGTTGTTGCGCTGAGGGCTGTAACTTCTACAGATGGAATGACAGCCGACTGGTACCCATTACCCTACGATTTCTTAGCCAAGATTTCAAATGAGATTATTAATAAAGTTAAGGGAATAAATAGGGTTGTATACGATATTAGTTCAAAACCTCCAGCAACCATTGAATGGGAGTAGGTAAACAATGAGCCTAATAATTCGTTTATATCGTTGATAACTATTAATATTTTAAAAGATAAA
This sequence comes from Bacteroidales bacterium, assembly GCA_013141385.1. Classification (NCBI taxonomy): domain Bacteria; kingdom Pseudomonadati; phylum Bacteroidota; class Bacteroidia; order Bacteroidales; species Bacteroidales bacterium. The sequence continues at coordinate 149,083 of JABFRB010000001.1, forward strand.
AAAATCTAAAATGATTCGTAGACATTTTATCATAACTCTAATTGCTTTAGTTTTGGGATTGAATGCAGAAGCACAGCAATCATCAAGTTTTAGCGCCTACAAATTTGTAAGATTTTTACAGTATGTATCCAATGAATATGTAGATACTGTTAATCCTAACCGGATGGTCGATGAAGCAATTATTAATACACTTGAAAAGCTCGATCCTCATTCTGTTTACATTTCAAAAGAAGATGTTCAAGCAATGAATGAACCACTTGAAGGTAATTTCGATGGGGTAGGTGTGGAATTCAATATAATGAATGATACATTAATGGTTGTTAATCCAATAGTTGGCGGACCATCTGAAAGAGTGGGAATTATTGCTGGAGATAGATTTGTTACCATTGATGGTAAAAATATTGCAGGAATTGGACTTAAAAATTCTGATGTATTCAAATTATTGCGTGGGACAAAAGGGACAAAAGTTAATATTCTTGTTAAAAGAAAAAATGTAAATGATTTACTCGATTTCACAGTTACACGCGATAAGATACCGATCTTTAGTATTGATGCATCATACATGATAGATAACAAAATTGGTTATATCAAGCTTAGTCGATTTGCAGTGACTACAGAGCAAGAGTTTAACGATGCAATTGCAAAGCTCAAAAAGCAAAAAATGAAAGACCTTATCCTCGATCTTAGAGGAAATGGTGGTGGAATGCTAAACACTGCTATTGAGCTAGCAGATCAATTTTTAGACAAAGGAAAATTAGTTGTTTACACCGAAGGAAGAACAAGCCCTCGTACCGATTTTGTTTCAACAGAAAGAGGGGATCTTGAACAATCTCGGTTGGTAATAATGATTGATGAAGGTTCTGCTTCAGCAAGCGAGATATTATCCGGTGCAATTCAGGATTGGGATAGAGGGATAATTATAGGTAGGAGGTCATTTGGTAAAGGGTTAGTTCAGAATCAAATGCCTTTACCTGATGGTTCGATGGTTAGACTAACAATAGCTCGTTACCATACACCAACAGGTAGAGCAATTCAGCGTCCTTACAATAATGAGAGTATTGAAAAATATTACTCAGATTTAAACGACCGTTATAAGAATGGTGAAATGTTTACTTCTGATAGCATTAAACTCCCTGAAAACCTTAAGTATAAAACGTTGAACAAAGGTAGAACCGTTTATGGTGGTGGTGGAATTATGCCAGATATATTTATACCTCTTGATACAAGCACTTATTCAAATTACTATGGTAAGCTTGTAAGAGCGGGTATAATAAATCAATATTATCTTAAGTGGGTTGATTCTCACAGAGTACAGTTAGTAAAAGATTACCCTAAATTTGATAAATACAATAAACGATTTGTTGTTACCGATCAAATGGTTGATGAATTGGTTGCTTTGGCTGAAACCCAAAAAATTAAATGCGATGAAAAAGGGTTGGCAATCTCAAATATTGAAATAAAGAGGCAGCTTAAAGGTCTTATTTCCCAAGCAATTTTTACAAATAGCCAATATTTCGAAATTGTAAATCAGGATAATAATGCTTTTCTAAAAGCAATAGAAATACTAAATAGTTGGGATAACTATAAGTACCTAGTAAAAGAATAATGACTTATTAGGTTTTTTTAAATTAATTATTGACCCAAAGAATTGGGTCATATATACCTATTATTAATGGAGCATCTTTCAGAGTTTAAGCAGCTTGGTCTTTCGGATCAATCATTGGCTGCTATCGAAAAAAAGGGTTTTGAGCAACCCTCACCCATCCAACGGGCAACAATCCCAATCCTTTTAACCGAGGATTGTGATATTATAGCTCAGGCGCAAACGGGAACTGGAAAAACAGCGGCTTTTGGACTACCCATGATTGAGAAGATCAAAGGTGGTAGCGGAATTGTTCAGGCAATTGTTTTAGTTCCAACACGTGAACTTGCATTGCAGGTTTCTGATGAAATCAGCTCATTGGCAGCAAATCGGATCTCAATTTCAACTGTGTACGGTGGTCAATCAATATCGGAACAACAACGCAGATTGAGAAAAGGTGTTGATCTTGTTGTGGGTACACCTGGCAGAGTTCAGGATCTAATTAATCGTGGCGATTTAAGAATCGATCAGATTTCATGGTTTGTTCTTGATGAAGCCGATGAGATGTTGAATATGGGTTTCATCGATGATATCGAAGAGATTCTTAAAAGCACTCCTAAAGAGAAACGTACTTTACTATTCTCAGCCACAATGCCCGATCGCATTGCTAAATTGGCTAAAAAGTACATGGTTAATATTAAGAAAATTGAGGTTGATCGTTCACAACCAACCACAAACTTAACCGATCAGATTTATTTTGAAGTTCGTGATTCCGATAAATTTGAAGCTTTAACCCGTATTATAGATATTGAACCAGAATTTTATGGCCTTGTATTTTGTAGAACCAGAGTAGCTGTCGATACTACTACATCAAAACTTCTTGAACGTGGCTATTCAGTTGAAGGGCTACATGGCGATATTTCTCAAGCTCAGCGCGAAAAAACATTACTGAAATTCAGAAATAAACATATTAATATACTGATTGCTACAGATGTCGCCGCCAGAGGTATTGATATCGTTGATTTAACCCATGTTATCAACATGAGTTTACCTCAGGATGCAGAATCATACATCCATCGAATTGGTCGTACTGGAAGGGCTGGTAAGCAGGGAACTGCAATTACCTTTGTTACTAGGGAAGAGGCCAGAAAACTCATATTTGTTGAGAAAATAACCAAATCCAAAATTCGTAAGGAGATATTACCTGCGGCTGAAGATATTGTTGCTGTTAAGAGAGAAAGGATTAAAATCGAAATTGCAGAAATTATTAAGAAAGCATCCTACAACGAATACCTTGGAATGGCTGAGGATTTGCTTGAAACCAATGGACCAGAGGTTGCTCTAGCTGCTCTACTTCGACTTGCATTTAAATCACAATTAGATATTAAGAACTATTCTGAAGTTCGAACTATTAGAGTTGATTCTACGGGTACTTCCAGGCTTTTTGTGGCAATGGGTCGTAAAGATGGAATGACTCCAAGGAAGATTTCTGATTTTATTCGTAAGGAGGTTAAAATCCCCGATAATAAAATAGACGACATTAGCGTTCACGATGATTTTTCGTTTATTACAGTGCCCTTTACTGATGCTGAATTGATACTAAGCGCATTTTCAAGCCGGAAATCTGGAGGAAAACCACTTGTAACAAAGGCAAAGCCTAAATAGATGCAAAACAAAGAAAACAAATTACATAAAATACTTACATTTTTAAGAGTAGTTTAAAATGGCTGATAAGTTCGAAATGATAGCCAAAACCCTGCAAGGGTTAGAAGGAGTATTAGCTGATGAGTTGAAAGTTTTGGGTGCTGAAAATGTTATTCCAACCCTTAAGACAGTATCCTTTAACGGCGATAAAGAGTTAATGTATAAGGCGAATATTCAACTGCGTACCGCTTTACGGATTTTAAAACCAATATATACTTTTAAAGCAAGAACTGAGGATGAATTCTACGGTCAAGCCAAAAAATTCGACTGGCCCAGTATCATGGATATTACTCACAAATTTGCTGTAGATAGTGTTGTTGATTCTGATATTTTTAACCATTCAAGGTATGTTGCATTGAAACTTAAGGATGCAATTGCTGATCATTTTCGCGAAAAATTAGGTAAAAGACCATTTGTAGATCCTCAGAACCCTAATTTACGAATACATGTGCATATTGTAGATGATGAATGCACAATCTCATTAGATTCATCAGGTGAGTCTTTGCATCGTAGAGGCTATCGCTCAACACAAGATGCTTCTCCAATTAACGAAGTGCTTGCCGCAGGGATGATTTTACTTTCGGGATGGAAGGGCGAATCTGATTTCATAGATCCAATGTGCGGATCAGGAACTCTTTTAATTGAAGCAGGTCTTTATGCACATGGTATACCTCCAGGTATTTTCAGGAAGAATTTTGGATTCGAAAATTGGTTCGATTTTGATAAATCATTGCTTCAACAGGTGTACAACGATGAAAGTATGGAGCGTGAATTTAGCCATTCAATCATAGGAGGGGATATATCAAAAAGAGCCATCGAAATATCTACTGAAAATATTCGTAATGCTGGTCTACATCGAAAAATAGACATTAAAGTCCAATCTGTTTTTGACTTTGATCCACCTCAACAGAATAAGGGGATTGTTATAACCAATCCACCCTATGGAGAACGATTAAAAAGAGATCAGATAGAGACATTTTATAAGCAGCTTGGCGATTGTTTTAAGCAAAGATTTAATGGATATGATGTTTGGCTTATAAGTAATAACCTTGATGCCCTTAAAAATTTTGGATTGAGACCCTCAAAAGCAATTACATTAACAAATGGGACTCTCGAATATAAATATCAACGTTATTCAATGTTTCAGAGTTCTCCAAAGGTGAAAATTAAAAAAGCAAAAATTTAATTTTTCATTTTTTTTGCGTAATAGACACGAAATATATTTTTTTATTTTAATTTTATAAAAACCAGCTTATTAATATACGCTTTTAAAACTATTTTTTCATATATTTGCTTTGAGTATCAATAAAATCAGTATAATTGTACAAGAGTAAATCAGACTCCTCAATGAGTTTTTTTTTGAATGAGTGTTATGCCCGGATGAATCAGGGTGAGGTGATTGTTGCTTATAAGGGCTCTATAAGTGCTGATATTATTTCTAATACTTTGAGTTTAGTTGAATCAAAGCTTGAGGAATCATCAGAGCAAACTGGAGTCAAGAAAAAGCTGTATAATGTGCTAGTTGAAAGTTTACAGAACTTGTTTCACCATGTTGATGCAATAAATGGTGTAGATAATTCGGAAAACAATTATGGGGTTTTTGTACTTGCTAAACAAGAACAAGGCTTTCGAATTTCAACAGGGAACTTTATTAGATCTGATAAGTCCAAACTTTTAAAAGAAAAAATTGATAAGATTAATTCTCTTTCGAAAGAAGAGTTAAAAGATTTTTATAAATTTGTTCTGAATAATCAATCGTTTTCCGAGAAGGGCGGTGGAGGTCTTGGATTGATTGATATAGCTCGAAAAACCGGAAATAAACTAGATTATACCTTTTACGACTATAGTAAGGAATTTGATTTTTTCAATTTGAATGTATTTATTAACGAGTAAGTATAAAGACTAATAGAATATGGAATTGATAAATATTGAAGGTACTCCTAAAACGCCAACCGTTAGTATGAACCCTACAACAGGCGTAATCGAAATTAAGGGTAGGTCAATTCCTGAGAACTCAATAGAGTTCTATAAGCCAATTGTTGATTGGCTTGAGGAATATAACCAGGGATCAGCAGCAAAAACAGTTGTAAATATCCAACTTGAATACTTTAATACTAGTTCTTCAAAATGCATCCTTGATGTTTTTAAGAAGCTTGAGAATCTTAAAAAGAATCAAAAAGATGTTCTAATCAACTGGTACTATGAAGAGGATGATGAGGATATGCTTGAGGCTGGTGAGGACTATGAGTCCATTATTAAGGTTCCCTTTAAAATGATACAAATTGTAGATTAATCGTAAACTTCTATATAATTAGAAAGGGGCTTTATGCCCCTTTTTTTATGAAATGCCCATGAGCAAAACACACTAAAAATGATGATTAAACCATGGACATTGCATCTGTACATAAATGCAACGAAAAAAGGGAATTCAAAAGAATTTATAATAAACGAATTTTAAATTTTAAACAGATGAAATGGATTACATTAATCTGAATCTGTATTCCCTGAGAATTTTTCCAAAAAGTCGAGAGCCCTTTTCAACAGCCTATAATAAAGAGTTAAGTATAACAGTACTGTTGAAATCCAGATAACTAGTATATTAATCCAAAACGTATTTACAAAGAATCCAAAAAACTGTTTTGCCGGAGCATAAAAATGTGATCTTACTAATCTTGAATCGGGATACAAATAGATAGGATCAACCTTTTGTATAAGTGTACCTTTAAATTCTATAATTCTATCAACCTCCCCAGAGTTTCTAACCAAATCGGATAGGCTTTCGTTAAAATAGTTACGTTTAAGGTTCAGAAAAGCCTCACGATCTTTTGGTGTTTTCTGCTGGTTAGATATTAAAAGATCCTTTTCGTTACTCGCTTTATTATAAAGCTTTATATAATATTTCCGAAGCGTTTCAAAATAATCTTTAATATCCTTTATTAGAGGGGCGGAAAGTTTAGTTTTATTAAGTTGTTTGTAATTAGCAAACTTTAATTTTGATCCAGAAACGGAGAACATCTCCTTTCTTATCTCGTTTCTTATAACTTGAGTAGCCTTGTTTACTTGAGCTTCCTTATCATGGTTGTTCAGATACCTTTCACAGATATCAATTTTATTATTCAACGTTTTTAGCCAGTAATTCCTTTTGTAATCGGAATTACTCATCGCCTCATCATACTTAAAGAACTGTTTTTGGTATTTATTCTCCTTAAACTGGTAAACAGCTAAAGCTTCATAAGCCCATCTGGCAAGAATTACTTCACCGTAAATTGGAATACTATTTGGCGATGATATTGTAGGGTTAAGTTTTTCATATTTTACAATAATACCGCTAAGAATTATCTGAGGGATAACCAGAAATGGAATGAGTATATATATTGTAACAACAGTTTTAAAGCTATCGGATATAACCAACCCAAGTAAATTTGATGAGACCCATGCGCTAAAAAGAACAAGCCAGTATTCAAAATACATTCCCCTAATTTCAAGAATAGAATTACCAATTATTACGAAAAGTAATGCTTGTATGGCGGAGAGGACAAAGAGTATGGCTACTTTAGACATTAAATAGCTGGACCAGCTGAGGTTTAAAAATCTTTCACGCTTAAGGATTTTTCTATCTTTAATTATCTCCTCGGCACTTACGGTAAGCCCAATGAATATTGAAACAATTACAGACATGAACAGGTAAACGGGAAGATTATCATTGTCCAATAAAGTATAACCAGCTTCATTCGCTATATCAACGTTATAAAACTTGATGATATACGATAGTAGTGCTGCAAGAATTGGCGCTTCGAGTATATTGATAATCATATACTGCTTATTTGCCAATTTTGACAGTACATCTCTTTGTACAAAGACACGAAGTTGTTTTACCCAATTGGGTATCTTGAATTGGATTTTAGGAAGTTCCGAGGGGATGAATAAAGGTTTCTCGTTGCTTGTTGAATGTTTTTTGTAATGATCTGTCCACTCATTAGGGCTTGTTTTCCTTGAGCGAGTTGGATTTCCGTACTCATCGAGTACGTTAGCTTCAACAATATTGAAGATTTGTTCAGGGTTAACATTCCCGCAAAGCGTACACTCACTTTCATTCCAGTTTGCTTGCTGAACCCTCGATTTAAAATAGATAATCGATTCAATTGGATCGCCATCATAGATAAGATACCCGCCAGTATCAAGGATCAATAGCTTATCGAACATTTTAAAAATGTCCGATGAAGGTTGATGAATTACTACAAATACCAGTTTACCCTTAAGGGTTAATTCTTTGAGTAAATCGAGGATGTTTTCTGAATCGCGTGAGCTAAGACCAGATGTTGGCTCATCAAGGAAAAGTATTGCAGGCTCTCGGATTAGCTCAAGTGCAATATTTAAACGTTTCCGCTGACCACCGCTAATCTTTTTATTTAAAGGGGAACCAACTTTCATACCTTTAATCTCAAAGAGACCAAGGCTTAGCAGCATCTTATCTACAACTTCAATAATTTGGGTTTCGGTATAATTATCGAAGCAAAGTTTGGCATTATAGTAAAGGTTCTGAAAAACGGTTAGCTCTTCAATAAGCAAATCATCCTGGGAAACAAAACCGATTAATCCTTCAACTATATCTTTTTGGGAATGAATATCACAATTATTTATTAAAACATTCCCGTTGGAGGGCTTTTCGGTTCCGTTGAGAACATTTAGAAGGGTTGATTTTCCTGCCCCCGATGCTCCCATAATACCAACAAGATGCCCTGATTCTTGTGTGAAACTTATATTATGAAGACCTATTTTGCCACCTTTAAATTTGAATTCAACATTTTTGGCTTCAAAAAATATCTTCTCTTTTATCCTATCAATGGCAAACCTTCCAACTATGTTACTGTAATATATCGGTTTGATTTTAGTATTTCGAATAGAGGAGCCATTGTTGAGAACATAAATTTTATCTTTCTGCAATAGGTGTCCATTCAAGTACAATTCATGGTCACCTAAATATCTTAGGAATAATATATTAGCAGATTTAATATTGATAACCTTTAGCTCTCCCTGAAATGATTCAGAGTAGATATGGCGGATATCTTTAATTACGTACTCTTTCTCATTGTTGATTACTAGTATGTTATCATTTAAAGAGATTTTATCGAATGATGATAGAACGTAATCTGATATTAATGAGAATTCATCTTCAGGCACGTGGAATGTTTCGGAAACGGTTGATATAAAGGCCATTTCCTGTTCAGTAACCCCACCATCAGACGTTTTAACGAATTCAAGTAATCTGAAAAGTACAACTATTTTTTGCTCCTGAGTTAGCTCCTCATTTATTTGGGCACATATTTTTAGAACCCTTACCGAACTTGATGATGTACGCTTTTTCGTTTTACTCTTCTCGCTCTGCTTTTCTTGATGTAAGTTATAGTAGTAATCAAATACTCTAAGATACTCCCTAACCAATTCCTGGTTAAGTTGATTTTTAAGGAAACTTTCCACAACTGCACGCCTATCGCTTTCCCCCTCAGTTTCATCATTCTCGGGGTGCGCTATAATTGCAAACAATTGCATCAGAGCCTTTAGTATCGACTCACTCATTTAGAGGATTTAAGTTAAGATTAAGGAATGAAATGCTATTATGGTTTGTAACCAATCAAAAGCATTACATACCCTGGTGTAAATTTTATATTTTTCACATCTACCTGAATTATACAGGTAATTGTTGAACAGAATTTAAAGTCCCAGTATTGTGAGTATTTGTAGCTTGCATTAGAGAAAAGGAGATTTTTTTCTGTGTCGAAAACTGTGAAAACCAAATCGCCTTTTTTAAGATTTGTACAGGCTACTACTCTATAAGTATTATCACCGTAGAAGGTGGTTCTGAATTCAACTTTTTGATCGGGTTTTAGCGTAGCAAAGTACTCCTGACCATCAGATATATATTCTGGGGAGAAATAGAGCGAGCAGATATTCTGTAATTGCTCTACCTGCGATAAAACAGGTTTTGCTGCAAATAATAGAACGAAGGTTAGAATTGTGAAACAAAGTATTTTTATTGTTCTCATAGGTTCTACTAAACGCTTTTAACCAATTATTTGATTGCGAATTGCCTCTATTTTTTTACTCACCGTTTCAAGATGATATTCCGACATAACCACTCTTGATTCACTATTGATGATCATTAGCTTTTTATCAATATCAATTTTTGGTTCCTTGTATGAGTATGTATAAATAACACCATCGAATTCGTAAGCTAAATCAATTAGCCCATCTATTAAAGTCGAAAATTCTGGAGATTTATAGTAATATGGTGTTAATATTTCAATAAGATTATCGAGCGGATGCTTTTGTTCTCCAATTCTATTAATAATCTCTCTGTCAGTACTAATTTTTCCAATTCTAGTAAGGATATATAAACTCTCAACCCAGCCACCTGCAAGAATTAGCGCACCCATATTTTTTCGATCATTTACCCTTAGGTATGAATCGGTACTACGATACGTTTTTGATAGGAGTACAAGGATAGAATCTTTATTATTGATATTCTTCTCAATTGAGGCAAAAAAGGAAGCATCGAAAGAGGAAGAGATACCCAGCTGATCGCTTAAGTTTTTAATAACGCTTAAGTAGCTAATTGATTCTGGAGTACGATCGTAAATATTTAAGTAGCTAAGATCTGTACCATAAACCCCAAGGTTTAGGGCTTTTTTAAAGGCTGTACTGAAATTCTTATAGTTTTCTATTGGGCTTGCAATACTTTCATCGAATGGTATATTCTTCTTTTTTATTAGAGTAGCAGCCTGATAGGGTGAAGGTAGCGGGAAAAGTGAATTTTCAAATTTCACTAACATCGAAAGAGTATCAGGTTGATCAATATCCTTTAATTCCGAAGATTGCTCCTTGTTTCGTTTGTTACCACACCCATTGAGCAGAAATAGTGCTATAACAAATAAAAATGTTGCTCTTATGAAAACCTTAAATGTCAACTTCGAATGCATCTACGTATACTTAACTTTACTTTGATGCAAGTAAGAAAAAAAACATGAATATTCAAAGGATTTAGTGTTTATCGTTATTTCATGGATAAATTAAGGCAAGTTTATTGTAGTAGTATATTCTTTATGATGTTCATTACAATAGTTCGTTAAAGTTTTATTATTGATTTGTAACATCTTGTTTTTGTGATATTTTGTGTTTTTGTGTTTTTGTGGCAAAAATATTATAATAGCCACAAAATCACCAAGTCACCAAAATACACCAAAAAGTTTACCGAAATATTGCATTAGAAAATGGAAATACTATTCAAAGTAAATTATTTATGATCTTTTATATTTTTATGCGAATCAATAAAAGGCTTTTTCAAAAGTCTAAAAACAACTCTTTTTTTCTCTTTGTGCATCTCTGTGAATTCTTTGTGTTCCTTTGTGTAAAAATATTTAAAAAATTACACAGAGTTCCACAGAGATTAACACAAAGTTCCACAGAGGACTTTTAAGATAGCATATGATTGATTGTGTTAGCTGTTTTATTCAACCCTTAATTCACATAATTTATTTACTTGCATGATAAAACCTTTTGATTTCATTCAAGTCTAAAACAATATCTACTAAAAAATAAAATACTTATTATGCAAAGGTTACTGATTGTTTTTTTACTTTCGGTTAATGTGTTCTTAACTGCACATTCGCAAAACAAAGAATTAACGCTTAGCCAAGCGGTACTTGGGCAACGAAAGGAATTTGGGGCTGCAACGCTTAAAAATCTTTCTTGGCGTCCTGGGACAAACGCATTTTCATACATAAAGGATAATTGCCTTATTGAGTTTGATATTAAAACCCAAAAGGAGGATACAATCCTGAAAATGGATAACCTTAATGGGATTCTTGTTGCAAATAATTTACCGAAGATTAAAAACTTCACACAAGCCGAATGGGTATCGCAAAATGCGATACGTTTTAACCTTGAACCTAATTTAGTAGTATTTGATGTTATCGCAAAGAAAATAGTATCAACCATTGGCTATTTAAGCAACGCCAAAAATATCGATAAATGTGATGATAACGAGAAGGTTGCTTACACCATTGATAACAATCTTTTTATAGCCAATCGGAGTAATAAATCAATTCAAATTACCAACGATTCGAATTTGGGAATTGTTAATGGGCAATCGGTTCATAGGAATGAGTTTGGGATTAAGAAGGGAACATTCTGGTCGCCCAAAGGGAATTACCTAGCATTCTATAGGATGGATGAAACAATGGTTACCGATTACCCTTTGGTTGATATCTCAACCCGAATTGCAACCGTAAAGAACGTAAAATATCCAATGGCAGGAATGAAAAGCCATGAGGTAACGCTTGGTGTTTACGATGTTCAAACTGGGCAAACAATCTTCCTTAAAACAGGTGAACCCAAGGAGCAGTTTCTTACCAATATTGCATGGAGTCCCGATGAAAAATCAATTTACATCGCCGTGCTCAACCGCGAGCAAAATTATTTACAATTGAATCAGTTCAATGCCCAAACAGGCGATTTTGTTAAAACCCTTTTCGAGGAGAAAAACGATAAGTACGTTGAACCCGTTGAACCCATGGTCTTCCTGAAGAGTAACCCAAACCAGTTTATCTGGCAGAGTAGGAGGGATAGGTGGAATCATATTTACCTCTATAATATTGATGGAACTCTGGCTAAGCAGATTACAAAAGGCAATTGGGAAGTGACCGATGTGGTTGGGTTTGATAAGGGTGAGAAAAACCTATACTACATATCAACCCAACAAAACCCGCTGGAGAGACACCTGTACTGCATGGATATTAAGAAAGGCGTTGAAAAGAGGTTGACCACCATTCACGGTACGCATAAACCTGTTGTAGCATTGGATTTAGGATATTTTCTTGATGTTTTCTCAAGCACCGAGATTCCCAACCAAATTGATTTGTATAGTACCAGCGGGAAGTTCATCAAGAATACCTTAAAGGCCGGTAATCCATTCAAGGATTACAGCATGGCTAAACTTGAGATGGTTACCCTGAAAACCCACGATGGTAAATTCGCCTTAAATGCCCGTATGCTTAAACCAGCCAACTTTGATGCGAGTAAAAAATATCCTACTGTAGTTTACGTTTACGGTGGGCCACATTCGCAGCTCGTTACCGATGATTGGTTGGGCGGTGCTAGGCTTTGGGAGTACTACATGGCTAATAAAGGTTACATACTGTTCACGCTCGATAATAGGGGTACTGGAAACCGTGGTTTTGAATTCGAGGGCGTAATTCATCGGAATCTTGGGGTGAACGAATTGGACGATCAGATGGTAGGAGTGGAGTATCTTAAAACGCTTCCTTACGTTGATGTGAATAGAATTGGCGTTCATGGCTGGAGCTTTGGTGGTTTTATGACCGTTACAATGATGCTAAAGCAAGCCGATCAGTTTAAGGTTGGAGTTGCTGGCGGCCCAGTAATCGATTGGAAGTTTTATGAGGTGATGTACGGCGAACGCTATATGGATACTCCCGATGAAAACCCCGAGGGTTACAAGAATGCAGATTTAAAGAATTTTGTAACAAACCTAAAGGGCAGATTGCTTATAATTCATGATGATATGGACGAAACCGTTGTTCCTCAGAACAGCTTTACTTTTTTGAATGAGTGTATAAAAAACAGTATTCAGGTTGATTACTTTACCTATCCACAGCATCAGCATAATGTTATTGGTAAAGATAGGGTTCACCTTATCGATAAAATTATTAGATATTTTGATGAGCATTTGTAGTGTGGCAAAATTTGAAAATTAGGGAATTTGAAGATTTGAAGATTTGAAGATTTGAAAATTTGAAGATTTAAGGATTGGAGCAATGGGATGAAGATATTTATTCTGCCTTGTTTCATCTAAGATTAGTGAATTCGATGTAAGCATAACATATTGATCCCAAGTATAGTGTTAGATTGTTACTTTGTCATGCTGAACGGAGTGAAATCCGGAGGATTCGCTGAAAGCAACCATCTCATTTATAGATCCTTCGCTTCTCGTACGATGACATCTCGCATCGGGTTGCATTAGAGTATCGCAATTTGCGATAGTTGGGATGAGGTGGTGTTTTATCCATTTCGTAACTGAGGATACCCAAGAAGTCAATTAACCGCAAAGTATTTTAAGAATTCGCGAAGTTCGCAAAGGAACAATGTGTTGTATAATAGCCATTTGCTCTCTTTGCGTTTTTTTCTTTGCGACCTTGGCGGTTAAAGATTAATCTGGAGCTGGAACTGATTGATAGTAGTCTTGCTGGTTTTGATCTCAGGCGTAGCCTGTTGCAATAGAATGACGCAGGTATGCTTTGCTAACCTATGCCGAATCTAATTGTTTTTGTTTTTTATTTAGGGACTTGGGTGAATGGGGACACTTTTCGCCTTATGGTTATTATTGCGTGTTGTAGCCAGTACTTTTGATTTTTCCAATTGATTTAATTAATTCGCTAAGTTCAGAATCTCTTTTCTTTGAATCTCCAATCTTTAGAATCATAGCATATTGTACCTTAGCAGTATTTAAAACAAACAAATCATTATTAAGTCTGTCCATTCTATTGTTAGTGTCTCGATAGAATTTAATTATTGTTCCTCCCAGAATATTAGAAATTGCACCAACACTGGAAGTTACTGCACCTTCCGTTACATTTTTTTTGAAAAGTAGATAAACACCAATAAATACAATTAAAATCCCTGCTATAATTAATCCTAATGCTGCATTGAAAGTATTTTTTGCTTGTCTTTCTCTCTCTTGTCTAAAAACACTAAGCGTTTCATAGGTATTTGAAATAATAAAATATATATCATCATCAAATTCTTTCTTTGTTTCTGCTTTTTCTGGTATTATTGATTCTAATTTTCTCTCAAAACTATGATACGTATATTTTATTAAGTACTTGACAAAAAAATAAAAAACGAATATGGCTAATATTATTCCAAACTCTATTATAATTGATATGTATAGTTTAAGGTTGAATTCATTACTAATAAATATCCCACCTAAGTAGAATAAGAAAGAAGCACCACCTAACAACAGTATACCAATCAATAAACCAATCAATAATATTATAATCAGCACAGAGATATCTGCCCAACAACCAAGGGTGGACTTTGCATAATATTCATCTTCCCTATCCTTTTTTATAGAAATTTGAACCATTAAATCAGAAACCTTATTTTTTTTTCCAGAAAGAGGAGTAAGCTCAATTACATCAGGAGTTTCTTTTATTCTATACTTATTTAAATTTTCTTTAAAAACATCAACTGATTCACCTTTTAAATTCTCTAAAAGTGTTAAAAGTAATTGGTCTTTTAATTCCATATTTCTCTATATTTAGTGGGCTTTATCTGTATTGGCTACAACGTTCCTGTGATTGGAAATATTGAGGAGTTAGCGGCTGCTTCCTTATCCACCATTAATGAACTTTGTGGTGATTGAAAACCTTGCTGTTGCATCATCTGCCCCCAATATTTTAACCACATATTGGCACCAGCTTTTTAATTTTGTATTATTTTAATGCTATAAGTGGTTTCATCTAGTTTTAAAACTTTATCTACTATCTTAATGCCTTTATTATCAGTTTTCGTTGATATGGCCAATAAAATACCTTGTTCAATGTTTGAGTGTTTTAAATATGTTAATAGTTGATTGATTGCAGGTTCTATATTTATTACCGTTAAATATCTCTTAACTTCAATAATAGATTTTTCATTTTCCACTTCTAAAATATAATCTGGTCTTAAACCTTTTGAAATATTTGGTTGAACCTGAAATTTTATATTTTCAAATGCACTTAAATACGCATTTAGCATTCCTATTATTTCAGTTTCATATTTATCTGTGCCGTTATTAAGTTTATGAGTCGTGATGAACTCTGAAAGTAATGATGTAATTAATTCAAGAGATTTTGGTTTAGTTTTTAAAAGAAATGCTATTTTTTCTTTTCTCAATTTAGATTTCTTAATATTTTCTTGCTCTTTGTTAAATGCGAGTTTCTCCATTATTTGTTTTAATAGTAAGAATACGAACGAAGAAACGCTTGTCAGAGCAATGAAAGCTTCACTTTCGTCAAAGAACAACTTGTAATCGTGTGTTGATTTATTTCTCCATTCACTTCTATAGTTCCTAAAAAGTTCTAAAACCCTTTCCTTGAAAATACTATTATCTTCAAAGAACTTTTCAATCTTAAATGGAGTTTCTCTGTCAACTTCAACTTCTGTTTTATTTGCCAACACTTTATACGCCTCTTTTAGAGCACCTTCAAAAGCTTGATTGGTTCTGTATATCACATCATTAAAAAAATAGGAATCATTATCTCCTTGAAGATAATAGTATTCTGCTCTTTCGAGATGCAATCTAACTGCATCTAAATAAATAGATTGCTCTGCTTCAGCAATCAATCCAACTTGTTTCCTTATTTGTTCAATAGTATCCATAATAAAATTGGTACCAACTTGTTTATATATGGTAAAATAATACTTTAATACCCTTTTTTGATTGTATTGTATGATAAAACCATACCTTGATTCAAAGATAATTTCTTTTGGAAAATATATATAAGTATTGTTTATAGAAAGTAAAATATTTTATGAACAATAATTAACAACGGAAATAAGGGTTGAATTAATAAGGCGGAGCTATTGATTGTATTAATCACTTTTGTTTTTTACTCATTGCCTTGGGTGAATGAGGGAAAGTTTAGACCAGTTAATTTTATTACGTTTGAAAAACAAATCTCAGAAACGATTGTTATGTAGAAAAACATATCTTAATTTGTGTTTTAATTAGTTTTTAAAATGCAGAGACTTTATAGAACAAGCATTTAATGATAAGAAAACTAAAATATATTGCTTCTTTACTACTCTTGTTGGTATTCCTTTTGCCTTCAATTGAAAAACTTGAGCATCATCACAAGCATTATATTCATAATTCAAAAGATAATAAGCAATACCCTGAGATTCGCGAGAATTGTTATATCTGTGATTTTCAGTTTTCAGTTTTCTCTACGGATTTTGAAACTATTAAATTACTAAAAGAGAAACATTTAGATAATTACTGCAATAATTACTCATCGTTTAATTATTCAAACCACTCAATTCACACATTCTTATTACGCGCTCCTCCTTATAGGCATATTTAAGCTGATACACAATCTTCGAGGTTAATTTAGAATTTGTTTAAAACGTAAAACGTAATAGAATGAAAAATGTATTTATCATTTGCGTTATGATATTGTCGTATCATATCACGAATGCACAAAATAAAATATCAGGAAAAATACTTGACCAAGACAATTTACCTTTGATTGGAGCGACCGTATTCGTCCCAGACCTGAATAAAGGTACAGTATCAAATGCTAATGGAGGCTACGAATTATCAAATTTGCCCAATGGCAATATTAAAATCCAATTTTCCTTTGTAGGATACACCAACCGAATAGAAATATTTTCGCTGAATGGAGAGAGCCTAGAATTAAATGTAACCCTAAAACAGACCATAATCGATGCGGAAGAGATAGTTATTACGGGTGGTTACAACTCAACGCAGCATGAAAACGCTGTGAAAATTGATGTTCTAAAGCTTAGCCCTCTAACCATTAAGAACACACCAAATTTTACCGAAACACTTACACAGGTTGCAGGTGTTGACATGATTTCTAAGGGAAGTGGTGTTTCAAAGCCCGTTATTCGTGGACTTTCCATGAACGACATCTTAGTTTTAAATAATGGCGTTCGGTTTGAGAACTATCAGTATTCTAGCCATCATCCACTCGGAATTGATGAATTCGGAATCGAAGATGTTGAAATCATAAAAGGTCCTGCTTCTTTACTCTATGGTTCTGATGCCATAGGTGGAGTAATTAATTTTATAAAAGAACGACCTGCCCCAGTTGGCTCTATTGTGGGAGACTACAACATGCAACTTTTTTCGAACACGTTAGGCTTAACCAATAATTTAGGAATAAAAGGAGCGTCGAAGAGGTTTTTTGGTGGTATTAGGGTTGGGCAAAAAACCAATGCCGATTTTCTGCAAGGCGGAGGAGCATTTGTCCCAAACTCACGTTTTAA
The DNA here is from genome assembly GCA_013141385.1 of Bacteroidales bacterium. Lineage (NCBI taxonomy): Bacteria > Pseudomonadati > Bacteroidota > Bacteroidia > Bacteroidales > Bacteroidales bacterium. The sequence goes on from JABFRB010000001.1 coordinate 166,439, forward strand.
CGAAATGTCAGTTAAAACCAATATTGGCTTTACCGATAAAATAGGAACTTTTAAACTGTTTTACGACTTCAATAATGAAAAGCTTGGATTGGTGGAAGATGAAGCCATTAATGCAATTACAGAGAGAGGAAGAGAAAACAAAATATGGTATCAGAAGCTGAATACTCACTTACTTTCCTCACAAAACAAGCTGTATTTGAGTAAATTTAAGCTCGATATAAATTCAGCCTATCAAAATACCGAATTGATTCATTTTGGTGATTTGAACGTATATGAAATTCAAATGAAACTTTCAACCCTAACCTATGAAGCCAAACTACACTTACCATCCAAAGAAAATTCAGAGTACATCATTGGCTTTCAGGGTTTCAATCAAACTAATGCAAATCTGAATAACAGGGAAACGAAGCTCTTACCTGATGCTTCTACAAATAATTATTCCGCATTCGGTTTGCTCCAATATACATTCTTTAAGAAACTTAAAGTACAAACGGGTGTTCGCTATGATACTAAATCTATATCAACACAAGCAATCGGTTTACCTGTCGACCCGTTGACTTATCGACCAGCGATCGATAAGTCATACGGAAGTTTTAGCGGTTCATTGGGTTCAACGTATAACTTCTCCGAGGAACTTTTATTTAGAGTGAATTTTGCAGCGGCTTACCGTACGCCTAATCTAGCAGAGCTGACATCGAACGGACAACATGAGCTGCGATATGAAATTGGCGACCAAAACCTTGTTCCTGAAAATGCCTATGAAGCTGATTTAAGCATTCATTACCATAAAGATAATTATACCTTAGACATTGCGGGGTTTTACAATATTGTCGATAATTATATTTTTATCTCACCAACAGGTGATACAACAGTGTCGGGAATTGATATTTTCAGATACAAGCAGGCTAATTCGGTCTTATTTGGTGGCGAAGCAGGTTTGCATATACATCCAAAGCCAATTAAATGGCTGCACTTTAAAGCCACATTTTCATCGGTAATTGGGAAACAAGAAAACGGTGACTATTTACCCTTTGTTCCTGCACATAAATTGAAGTTCGAGCTGCAAACGGAAAAAGAGAAATTATTGTTTCTGCATAATGCATTTATTTCTGTTAATACAACTACCGCCTTCAATCAGAACAATGCAGCTCCAGATGAAACTCCAACAAAAGGCTATACTCTTTTGGATTTAAGCGTTGGGGGTAATATTAAAGTGAAAAATCAATTTTTCACTTTAAGCCTGAGTGCAAACAATGTACTTGATAAGAAATACATCGACCATTTATCCACTTTAAAAGAGGTTAACCTGTATAATCAGGGCAGAAATATTTCATTAAGTTTAAGAATTCCTTTTGATATAACCAGAAATAATAAACATTAATGAGTCATAACAAATATCAAATTATTTAATATTATATGTCAATCTCAAACTGCTTTTCTTGCCCCGTTTGCCAGAGACTATAAGTAGCTAAAACAAAAATCACTCGGTTCGGCAAAGGTTAGCGGAGCGCACCTGTGTCGGTCTATTAATAGCAGGCTGCGCCTGCAAATGGTAGGTAAAATATAGAAAGGACGAGACTCTAGCCTCGTCCTTTCTATATAATGTTAAAAAAATAAATCGAAATAATCCCAACCCCAAATCGGGCTTTATTCAATGAACTGTGTTAGGAGGTGTGATTATTGCACATTCATTCTGTCTTCAAAAAGAGAATGTTCAGGTAATGTTCACAGAACTGTGTTTCACAATATTTGTGTTAATAAAATAAGATAATAAGGTTTATTCCCTTGGTTGTTCCATTTCCTACTAAGGTTTAAAACCTTATTTTCAGATACATAACCTTAGTAGAAAATTATTGTTTACATCAAACTTGAACCTTATTACCTTATTAAAAGAGCTCAAAATGTGTATGGGAAATAGTATTAATAAATATATCAAAATTAACATACCAGTTCGGAACACCTAGTAGGTTGGTTAACAAATGTTTCTTTCTTTAGTTTTAAATGATAGATGTAAAACGTTTCGCCAAGGTTTTGGCATTCATCCATTTTATACGCAATGCTCGATTCGTATGGGCTTAGCTGGATTAAGAATTCGAGATATTGGATGTCGCCAGATGAGCCGAAGGTAAATATTAGCTCCCCGTTTTCCATTAGGTGATTTGAAGAGTTTAGGATAAACTCTTTGAGGGTGTTGGTTGGTAAACAAACGCTATCGTAGTAGTCCGATTTTTTAACCGATTTGCAGTACTTAGGATCGGAAAATGGGGGGTTGCCTATAATGTATCGGAATTTTTCGTTGGGCTTTAATGGGGTATATAAATCACCAGTTCTAAAGTCGATATTATTAATGTTGTTATTTACTGCGTTAGCTTGAGCGGCCTCAATGGCTGCTGGGGATATGTCGATTCCTACAACATTTGAAACTCCTTTTTTTGCCAGATATAGGGCGTAAACCCCACATCCGGTGAATAGATCGAGTACTGGGCCTTCTTCTATTTTATCTTTTACTATTTTATTAAAGAATGTTTTTGTAACATGTCCAAGGCTTGGGTTAAAAATACCTTTGCTAACGGTTAGGGATAGGTAACCAAAATAGTCTATGTTATAGTGTTCTGGATTATTTAGCGTTTTGACAAATGTTTTGATGGTTTTTTTATGTTGTAGTTTATTAAAGTTTATTTGCCTTTCAACGGGGAAAGAGTTTTGAGTCTTTTTTTGTTCCCAAACCCAATGTTCATCATGAATATTTGAGTTATTATTTGTGCTCATCCAGTAACCTTCAAATTTTCCCAAAGCAGCAATATATTTTGCTATGAAATGACCTTCGGAGGGTATTGATATATTTTTCCATATTCCAGTATATATATTATTTTGCTTTTCATTGCCGTATATGGTGTATATTCTATTTTTATCATTTGAATGAAATACACGACCTTTTATGTGCGTTCCTTTTATTTCCAGAAAGAGTATATCAACAATTTGTTTTTTCTGAGATGTTATTTCATCCTCATATTCACATGCTGATAGGTAATACCCACTATTCTTTTTTCTTTTAGCAAAAGGCCAATTAAGCCAATCGTAAATTATTGCACCCCAAATTAAACTTATAAAAGCAATTAAGGTTGTTGTAAGATAAATGGTTACAAATGCGCTCATAATTGTTTAGCTTTAAAAATTGTACTTATTATGATTTATGTGGTTATAGTTTTTGTAATTATTAAAGTATATGTTAATTTATAATTATATAATGTTGTGTATGAAGATTATTATCTAAATACTATGAATTTATGAACATTATATATAAAATATAATTTATTTCCCAAATATATGATTTCTTTTAAAGCAGTAAAAGATATTTTTAATTTAATTATGCTCTTTTTTAAACTTTAATTTCAATGTAAAACGACAAAAATATTTACGCATGTTACGATACATACCATGCTGAAAATGAGATATACATAGGATGATTTATAAAAGAGTTATATGACTGTCTAGAATAATGCTTAGCGAAGAATAAATAACCCAAATATCTGTTTATTAAATTTCTAACAAGATTATTGTGTTGAACTCACGCTAATTAATCAGTATAGTTCCTTTCTATTATCCAATTTTCCATTCACTCAATTTTTCAGTTCGCTAACTAGGTTTTTAATGCAGCCTACTCATTTAATTATGAAATAGTGTAAAGGGTCGACATTTTTGCTCCATAAATTAATTGAGCATGGATTACTCAGAGCAAAATATAAATATCAAACGTTCCAAAAAATATCATCACCTGAGCTTAGCCATTCGCCTATTAAGCATTCGACTCTTATTGTTAAACCTAAAATAGATTAGTATGAAATCAAGTCAACAGAACCGTACTCAGAAACGGCACAAAAAAACTCCTAAAAAACAAGCGAAGTATTCACGTCCTGAAGTCTACGATTTTAAAATAAATCGGATGAAGATTTACGGGAACTCTCAGGATCCGATTCCCGAACGCATCACTTTTGTCCATTTTGCAGGGAATGATTTCTCGAACAATCTTTTATTTATCGATCGCATGCCTATCCCAGACGAAGCATGGAGCTATGATAAGCACGACCGTATCTTGCGCTGGAAAGGGTTGTTCGGCGGAGGACAATTACACATATTCCGAGGTAAACCCGGAGCAATCGGCAACATCGGCTCTCCAACCAAACCAGTTGCTGTTACTGGGGGATCAAGGGCTCAGTTTCTATGCTCGGTTGCCCTCGATTGCGGGGCAGAGTACATATACTCGGGTGGAGTAGCAACGGGTCTTGCATGGGATACAAACTCCCCAGAATGGGTAAATGCCGAATGGGTAAAAGATCGTCTACTACTTACCTATACTGTAACTCAAAGCGATCCAATGCTGCCTCCTTCGTTTACGTTTGAATTCGATGATCAAGAAACTGGTGCAAAGGCATGGGATCCATCCGAAGGGAGTTTTAATGCTTCTCTTGCCCTCGGCGAGCAGGATGATCTTATGGTGTGGGATCTGGTTTTCAAATCCGCAGCAATTCCGATGCCCGATAAAGGACTGCATAAGCCAACAGGACCTGATTCGGTTTACCCGTATTGGTTGCAGGCAGTAGAAGATAGCGCGGCATATTCCATAAACGGAGTTATGGAAATCGATGACCCTGCTCCCAATGGTACATTGGTTGGAATAGATGGTTTGCGTGCTATGTCTCAGGCTACTGGTTATTATAGGGCTTCCGCTCAATCTGCTCCTTTTGGAATATTTGATGGGCAGATGGTAATAAACGGGAACCGTGTGGCTAACTCATTTATGCATGGTAAGAAACTATGCTGGGATAAACTCGACCCTGCACATCAGGAAAAAACGGGATTGCCTGCAAAAGGGTGCTTAGTGTTTAGGAGAGATGGTAACGTTGCTGTAGACAGTAAAAATAAACTTAGAATAAACCGTCTATCAGCCCACTCATCAATAGAAGCGATTAGCACTAACCGTGAATTGCATGAGGATATCTACACAAAATCAGAATCTTTGTCTCAATATCTGGCTACAAACTCCCTGAGCATAACCACGCTTACAAGCATGACTCCATACCGGAAAGATTCGGAAGGGAATTGGGAAGATGTTGTACAAGCCAGTGTAATGAAGGATTTTTACACAATCATGAGTAGTTTGATTCCTGATGACCAGTGGGATCTTGTTTTCCCTAATACTCCAAAGCCGGTTTTAACCAATGAACTTTCAGAGGTAGCAAACTCACCCGTTCCCGGAGTTGATGATCCAACGGCATGGTATCAATCGCTTGGAACGGCAGTTCTTACTCAGCAAATTGCCAGTGGTACTGATAAAAACTGCCAAAAACTCAATGGCCCAAGGGCAGTTGCGTGGCTGAAACAGGAGGTAGCAAATTCACCTGTTTACCATACGCATGGGCAGGAACTATTCCAGTATGAATGGGGCGAACTGTACTCAGAAACAAATGATTTCTTGAACGACCAAATCATAAACGCAGCTAGCTATCGGCCTCAGATTAACGACAAAAGGAACGATGCAATTGAGGATATCAATGAAAACGTTATAGCTGATAATAATTCGCCACAGGATCTAAAGCAAGGTTTGATTGATGAGGTAAACGATGCCGCCGATTATGCGCTAAACAACAACCTCTATTGGGCGTTTGCATTTTATGTATACAATACCTCACCAGCTATTCTGGCTAATATCGCTATTCAGCTCAATATTACTACAGGTTCAACGGATGGAACGGCATTGTCAAGGCTTTTGCAAACTAATATTACTTTGCTTACAGCCCTTGATCCTTCGGGATTTTTTGCAAGACAATATAATAGCACGTTAAATACATTCCTTGCTACAAATATTCTTCCGAGTATGTACGGGTTTACTGGCGATGCCGAAAACTTCGATATTATCTATGACTATTTCAAGGTTTTTGTTGATAATAACCTTGACAACGCTGATGAAGCCATAGCCAAAGCTGCCGCTGAAATAAACCAGATGATGCAGGATGAGGAATTCGAAGAAATGCTTCAAGCCTCAATTGAAACAATTGATGCAATTGCCGCTACAATCCAAGAAACAATGTCGCTGCCATACGTATCGGAAAAATTCTTTACTTGGTTTGAAACAAGCTATCCTAAGTTTTATAAAACAGGAAAGGTTTTTTCGGGGCTTTTCATAAGCGCATTAGGCGGTCTTGCGATGTTCAACCTAATTAAATCCTATAAGAATTGGGATGATCTTTCAGATGAGGAGAAGTCTGAAATAGTCTATGCAACGGTTCAATTGGGGCTACAAGTAGTTTCCGCCATAGTAAAAAGGAGTGTCCGTATCTGTTCTATTTTCACAATCGACGGTATGACGGCTATGCAAAGGATTGGAGCAATTTCCAAGATAGCTTTCAAGGGCGAAACCGAAGTGTTGAACGAAGGTCTTATGAATATTTCCAACAGCACTGCTCGTTGGCTTGGAGATACTGCTGGAGCCACTGAAATGGGCGAAGAAATATCGCTATTGATGAATATTGGTGCAAACGATGTTAGGAGAGTGAGTTGGACCGAAAAGATTTTCGGGAAAAACTTGGATGAGTTTGTTTCTACCAGAATCGGACCTGTTCTGATACTTGCATCTATTGGGTTGAGCATCTACTTTGCCACTCAAGCCGATTCAGTAATATCCCTTTTCTCCGATATAGCCAATATTATTGCAGGTGCTTTGATGCTTTTTGCTATGGTTGGTCAGTGGGCTATTTCAGGCGGTATTATTGCTGCTGAAGGGATTATGTCCTACTTTATTGCGGCAGCGGGACCTTTAGCCATAATTGCGGCTTTGGCTGGTGTTGCTCTTATGATAGCAACAATGTTTATTAAAAAACCAGATCCCGTTGAGGAGTTTGTGGATGAGTATGCTGACCCCGCAGGGTTTGCTGTGAAATCAAAATGCAGCGCCATTGATTATGCTTTTCACTATGCCAACCCGGATAAATCCAACCTGATGATGATGGGAATTAAAATTACCACATGTCTCAAAGAAGCACTCAGCCTATGCTGTAATCCCAGTGGAAGCATTGGAGGCAAAAGTGCTACTGACCTACCCGAGTGTGTATGGCAGGTTACCACAGATGGCCTTGGAATGAGCCAGATACAAACGGTTGCAATGCCTGAGGGTGACACTATGCCAGTTCCGCTATACCTAAGCTTTATGAGCGATAACTCAATCAGCTTTCAGGCTAAGATGTCAACATCCGATACACAATCACAGGATGCACCTATCATTGTAAGCCAAACATGGTTATCCACACCCAAGGACGATGCAGACCTTACAAGCGATAAAAACTATCTTGCCTCTCTCAACATCACTCTCCAGCCAGTTAAACCAGATGCAAACGGAGTTTACGATCCCAAAAACGCATTCGGATATATGAGTTTCAATGGCAATGGGGTACAATGGGTATCTAAAACAACAGATAATAGCACTCTGTTTTGTCTCTCGATGTCTGGAATTGCCCCAAATTTTATGACTATGCACAGTGTAAACTTTATTACGGGAACAATTCCATCTGCACAGGAGACTTATGGGCCTATGTTTGGAGTTATGCCAAGCACACCTATGACCTATGCCAACAGCGGCGATCCCCTTCCAGCGTTCCTAACCTTTTCAACCCAAACAGGGTGCTACACCCCAAATGGTCATGATAAGGCAACTCCCGAAGGGACAACTAAAAACACGATAAGTGCAAAGAATACACTAGGTAACGAATCCGTTGATTTCAATATCGTAATTGCAAAAACTATTCAGCAGAGTTGATGATATATGTTTCCCCGGTAAATGCACATGCTTCTACCGGGGAAAATTCAACTTTATTAATTCACGTTAGTTCGATGTAAGATGTTATTGGCTACGCCGAATTAGCTGCGCTGAGCTCACTACGTTCGGTTCGCAAGCTCGGTTCTGAGCAAAGCGAAGGATCTAACGGTCTATAAAGCAGATACTTCACTTCGTTCAGCATGACAAAGCAATAATCTAATACTATGTTTAGGATCAATATGTTATACTTATATCGAACTCACATTAATTCATAAATTACTTAGAAGATAAACTTATGACAACGTACCAACAATATCAAGCTAATTTTGCCCAAAGCCTTAAAAATTCAGTAAAGAACTCAAATGTTGAGGCAAAGGATAAATCAATACCCGATAAGGTTATCAACGAGCTAGTGGCGTTGATAGATTCCTTACCTTACTATGGAAACCCGGACTGGAAAACGGCTCATCGAGCACCACTTGTAAATTTCTTTGAATACTACCTTCCCGATAAGTCAGTTGCCGCACCTTCACCCGACAAGGGTTTTGGGTATGTTACCACCTACCAGTACCAAGGAAAGTACAAAAAATACAGGGATGTTTTTTATGGCAGTATTTCGCTAATCAGTATGGCATTGAGCCTTAAGCAGTGGTTTGGAACAACTAATCCGCAATTTGTAACAGAGAATTGGAACAAATATGCCGTGGCTCTTCTCACAGATGCAATTCGGAATACACCTAAGGTAGATGTAGATATTAATAATTCTAAAGTAACAACAGACCTTTCCAATTACAATAATTTGCTTATGCCATCCTTATCAGCAAGTTTTCTTGTTGTTTTTGAATCGGGCTACTCACCAACTAGCAACGCGCTTAATGCAATAATCGCGGCTAATGACCTTGCAGCCGCATGCACAGCACTAAACAAAGCAATTCTCGAAGGTGAGTTTACTGCAAACATCAATCAGGCATTATCTATAGGTGGAGATAGTGCTACAGCCGCCACATGGTTTCTTTTCAACCTATGGATAACGCTAACCGCATTGGGCTATAGCGATGTTAATGCAGCAATCAACAGTTATATGTCTGCAGGCCTTAATGTACCATTAGAGGTAAGCCCAACTAAGTGGTGGACTGGAAGCTATAGGAGTTGGTATGCATCCCTTTCAGGTTCGGATATCAAAGCCAATAATATAACTGCTGGAATGCCTGTGGAATCGGTTACCTGCTACATGATGTCGCCTTGGCCAGATTCATCGAGCTATGATATCCCTAACGGCTATAGCATAAGCTTTTGCGAAGACGGTGATTTAAGTTATTATAATTAACGTGAGTAAATGAATTTATACCGTAGATCGTGGTATGAATAACCGATGAATATAGTATTTCACAAATGGAAGAGTAACTTGGAAGTAAGGGGGTGAAGTTCCCCCTTATTTACTTGATTTTTTATACTACCACAAAAACGAAGATTGGAATTACTTTCTAATCTTCGTTTCAACCCAGTTTGAATTTAGCAGCTATGCTTAGTATTTTTATTTATTGTAATGGTATCTACAGCTATAAATTAAAATTTCTTGATCAATGACTTGGTATACTAGTCGATGTTCTCGGTCGATATGTCTTGACCAAAAACCTGCCAAATCATACTTTAAAGGTTCTGGCTTCCCTATACCTTCATTAGGGTGTCTTTGAATGTCTTTGATTAGCTCATTTATCTTTTTGAGCATTTGTTTGTCCTCGCTTTGCCATGATGTATATTCCTCCCAAGCGTTCTTAGAAAATACAATTCGCATCATTCTTTAATGAGTTTTTCTCGAACTATTTTTCCATTTTTCATTTGTTTTATTGAATCATAAAGCCTATCCGCATTTGCTTTTGAACTCAACAAATGAAGTGTTTCCATGATGGAGTTGTATTCATCCAACGACATCATAACCGCACCTTTTCCTGTTCCCCTCTTGATAATGAGTGTTTCATTATTATTCTCCACATTGTCCAGAAATTTCTTGAGATCTGTTCTGAACTCTGTAAAATTAGCTGCCATCATAATCAATCGTCTTTAAGTTATTCATTAAGTACAAATATAAGTACTTAAATAGTAACCTACAAAAAAATCTAATGTTTTTTTTAAAAAAGAGATGAAACGTTTCCACGCTAAGTTTCGGTTGGGAGCAAAGAACCGCTTCTTTGTCCCTCGATAAAAAGCAACCTAAGATACTAAAAACATTGATATCCGCATATCTGCCCAACTGAAATTTAGCGTGTGTTACCGCCAGTGTATTTATTTGGTAATCTTTATTCTATCAACTTTTTAACTAATATATCAACATCAGTATATGGATTCAATTCATAGCATTTTTTACTTTTTAGATTTGGGTCATTCTTTATTTCTTCACGAAGCCATTTGGCGTTTTCAAATGCTCTCTTTAGGTTCTCTGGTTTTAATAAAATATTCATCATGCTTAATAGGTCTTCACTGCTGTTACTTTTCTTGTAGTTTTTTAAAGGAGTATTAACTCTAATATAGCCTGATAAACAATCAAGACCTTTGCATCCATTTTCGGAATTACAATCTAAGGGAATTCCTTTATTATTCTTACATTCACTTGATTTAAAAGGGGACTTATTTTTCTCGAAGTGCAATAAAATCCAGTGCTCAAATGAACGACTTGTGAACCCGATTTGAACTTTTTTATTATTTACTAATTCATTTGCTTTTACATATGCCTCTTTATGATGAGAGTGACCATTTTTGTCAAATACAGCCCAAAGCTCCTCATAAAGTTCTTGTTCTTTTTCTATAAGTTGAGCTTGTGCAACATACCTTAAAGGAACTGCCTTTATTGTTTGATATTTTTCAAATCCAGATTCATCGCCATATAGATATTTACATAACTCCATTAGCACATTTTGCTCCCTAATTTTACGTTTATTGGGATTGATGAATGGCCGCTTTTTTCTTTTTCCTAATTCAGTGGAAGATGGAAGTGAAATGTCATTAGGAATTGTTTCATTGTCTGAAATATCTATTCTATCCCAAATACCTTTACTATAAGAAATATTTAAGGCATTATATTGAAAGTAATCATGTTCTGTTTTGGTGCCTTCGCAAACAATGAGAATGCTCCTACCCAATTTCCTTTTTGCCATTTTTAACTATTGAGTTTAAATTATTGACATAAGGAATAGCACCAAATTTACCTCCTAAATACCATTTTTCAAAAGGAATATCTTCTCTGACACCATCAAAATCTTGAGCTGAAAATAACTCAGTTTCACCAAATGTATTTTTTTGAGTAAACCAGATTTGGTCTGAGCGAAATTCTTTATTTAATAAATAAGTTTCATGAGTAGTGAATATAAGTTGTGCATTACTTTGATGATTAATTTGAAAAAATCGAATTAATAAACTTGATAATAATGGATGTAAACTACTATCTAGTTCATCAAAAAATATTACGCCTCCTTTATTAAGCACTTTTACAATTAACCCACCTAGAGCAAATAACTTATTAGTTCCGAATGATTCGTGAATAAATGGCAAAGCATGTGTAGTTACAATATTTTGATTCTCATAAACATTATGTTCACCAAATAGTACTTCATTCCTTCGTACTCTATTAATTGATTTTTTGTCATCAATTAAAATAGTCTCCGTTTCGTTTATTTTTTTGTTCGGGTCAATAATTAGAGATTGAATTTGAGTATCTGCTTCATAAATTAGCTTTTCTATTTGTTTTACTAAAAGTTTGTTTTCGGGATTTTGTAATTCCTCTTTAATGTAATCAGATAAACGTCTAACCCAACTACTTTCAGTAACATTCCAGATTTCTAACTCATTGAAATAAGTATATACTGGAGAAATAGTAGTATGATAATTTTCTGCTTTCCCAAAAATTGAAAGCAGAGGTATTTTTTTATAAATTTCATACTTTTTGTAATTGAAGTTCTTTCCTAATTTAATTATGTGAATGTTTTCGTCTTTTTCAGATTTTTCTTTCCCTCTTTTGAAGATTTCTTGTGGTTTTTTAAAGGGGAAATGATGCAAAGACTCTTCAATTATCTCATTTTGGTTGAATACAATCCTATATTGGTATTTATGTTTCTCTTTGGTTAAGAATATGACTTCGAATTCAACAGGTTTATTTGATGAATTTATATTAAACAAATATGGGTCATAAGCAGGAATAGGTTTATCAATTGAGATTTCTTTTGTATCTATTATGAGTTTTCTTAATTCAAAAAGTGCATGAATAATATTTGATTTTCCTGAAGCATTTGCTCCATAAATTCCAACAGACTTTATGAGTTTTATTGAACTACCGTTTGCTAGATTAACATTGAATATATTAGTAGACTTGCTTCGTGCACTACTTGCAATCATTGTAAATAATTGCTTTTTACGAATTGAACGAAAATTCGAGATTGAAAATTCTAAAATCATACCTTTAAGTTTTACTTGGTTCAATTATTATGTAAAAATACATACTTTAAAGATACAAAACAAACTTGATGTGGTTTTTGTTGTAGATATTTTGTAGATATCTTCAGATTTGGCAATCTGGGTACATTGGCGGTAACGTTTGCCGCTAAGCACAGACAGGGAGTTAAAAACCGATTCCTTATCCATCGTTAACGGTTATGCTAAGTTAGGAATAACTTTCGTATCTGCAAATCAAGCCCTGATTGGGTTTAGCGGCTGTTAGGGACTGGTGTTTATATTTCATCTATAATAATTGTTATCTTCAAAACTATTTCACAAAGAAAGAAAATGTGAATTTCTCTTCTTTCATTTTTTTTGTTTTATCTAAATAACTTACATTCCAATTATATTGAATCTTACCTCTTTTTCTGCAAGCAACATCAATTATCCCACATTTCAAGTCTTTGTCAAAGTTTATCCAAAGAGTGTCATTCTTGTCTATAAAAAAGAAATCTGGGAATCTAGATTCATCATAGTTTTTTAAATAAAGACTTATTCTTATGTCTTCATTCAATGATACTGTGTCTTTACTTGTCTTTACAATTACATTTGAAGTATTCTTGTCGTTCATACAAGAATAAAGAAACCAAGAAATCAAAAGAATCAATGTTATATTTTTCATCGTATCGCAGTAAAAATGTCTTTTTTGTTTTCTTATCATTAAATACACTATTCATAAAGTTAAGTTCAAAGTACACTTGCCCCTAACTTATTTATACATATACCAAAAGTATATATACACATTAAATTTTAATGGATATGTACACCTTTTAGTATTTCCTATATTCAAAGTTAATCATTTTTACAAATTACCCAAAGAACTTCTATCCATCTAATTGCTTTGGTTGCCTTAGTTCAAACTTTGGGGTATTTTTCTCACTACTCTCCAATTTTTCCATTCACTCAATTTATCGGTTTGCTAACTCGGTTTTTAATGCAGCCCACTCATTTAATTATGAAATGGCAGTATGTAGATGCAAATTTGATAGATAGAATTTAAAGGAATAACCTTCAAAATAAAAAAATATCAAGTTGTTCCCGTTCATTCAATAACGGGAGGAGCAAACCGAAAAGCCTTAAGAGTAGGGAAAATAAATACTTCAAACAATGACACTAAAAGTAATGACATTCAATCTGGCTAATTACGATAATCATGGTGATTGGCCCACTCGCTTAAAAATGTTTGCAGACATTATTGCCGAGAATCAACCTGATATCAGCTCTTTTCAGGAGGTGAGATTCAACCCAAACAATGAGACTACCCAAAAGTCATATCAGAATATGGGCGAACAAATTCTTTATGAACTGAACCAACGAGGAATTTATATGGGAAGCAGTATTCTAAGTCAGCCCGTGATGTTCTACCCCGAGGGTACCTATTATTCATACCCTGTAAAATCTCCCAATCCAGGTTCCACACCGATATGCGATTGGGAAGGGCTTTCCATAGTTTCCAAAGCCACTCCTATAATAACTGGCACCCGCTTCCTTTCCATTGTGAATAAAAGCGATCCTAACAAAAGAAGCGTTAAGTATATTACACTAACAACCTCATCGGGAGAAACGTTGTACATTTTCAACTGCCATTTTTCATACGACCTTAAAAGTTTTAATAAGAACATGGAAGAAACGGTTGAATATATGAAGCCTTTTATGCAATATCCATGCATGCTCATGGGTGATATGAACCAAACCGATGAGAAAGATGCATTTGACCTATTAAGGAACAATAGGTTTTACGATGTTTGGAAAAAACTTAGACCAGGTGAGGATGGCTTTACAGACCGAACCGCACCTCAAAGGATCGATTATATATGGGCAAACTTTGATGGTTTTAAATCAATAGATCTCGTTGGTACTGTTCCAAATAAAGATAATATTTATGCCTCGGATCATTATGGGCTTATAGCAGAAGTAAGTAGTTTAAGTTTGTTATAGGAAATGTAGTAATATGTATAGCTATTTGGCATGATGATGGAGTGATGGAGCGGTGGAATAATAGAGTACTGGAATACTGGAAGATATAAGCAAGAATCTTACCTCTTGTTATCCATTATTCCAGTATTCCACTGTTTCTTACGTTGAACTCGCTTTATATCACATTAAATCTTTTAAAGATTTCATCGCGGTTCTCTTTGTTTACAGGAATTTGTTTGTTGCCAATAATGAGCATGTTACCCATAAAACCTGTAACACATGATATATTTACAATGTAGGAGCGATGAACCCTTATAAACATATCATGGGGGAGTTTGTCTTCGAAATTTCTCAGGACACTGGAGTAAATATATTTATCTGTTTTTGTATGTATAAATGTATAGTTGCTATCCGCCTCAAGCCAAAGGATATCTTGTAATTCAACCTTATTATAATGAGTATCCTTCTTTAAGAAAAGTGCGCTAGGTGTTTTTACAGGCAATTCTAAATTCTCGGTCTGTTCTTTTGATATCTCCCTCTCATTCTCATAAAAATTAAACAGTGCCATCTCAATTGAAATACGAACCTGATTATCGTTGAAAGGCTTCAATAGGTATGCTGAAGGCTTAGTTTTGCTAACCTTTTCGATAGTACTTTCATCGCTCAAAGAGGTTAGGAATATAAATGGTAGGTGAAATTTTTTGTTGATCTCCTGAGCCAAATCGATACCAGTTTTACTACCATATAAAGCAATATCAATTAATACAATATCAACCTCATTACCGTTAAGACACTCGATTGCCATATCAACATTATCAACAACCTTTACCACTGCATACCCCATTTTCTGCAAGCGGAAAGCAATATCCTCGGCAATTATTATTTCATCTTCAACAATGAGTATTTTCACCTTGCTCATGCTAGTTTTTTTGATAGTTTTCAAGGTTTAACGTAATCCTCCAAAGGCATCCTTGATTATAGGAGTATGAAATTTCTCCTTTTAGCTGTTTAGTAAGCGAGTGAACTAATTTTAGACCAAAACCGTTAGATTTTTCAAACCCTTCTGGCAGCCCATTTCCATTATCGGCTATATTTAAATATACTTTTTTATTTTCTTCGGATAATTCAACAATCAGCTCAAGGGGCTTATCCTCGGGTTTTGCATATTTTAATGTATTTGTGATTAATTCATTGATAATTAGCCCAAGAGGGATTACCCAATCAATATGAAGGTAAACCGGAGCAAGATTCATGGAGATGCTAACTTTTTCGCCAAAGCTATATATCAGATTATCGACCAGCTCCCCGATATAACTCTTGAGATTCACCTGCATATCCTCATTATCCCTATAAAGCTTCTGATGGATCAGTATAAGCGTATCGATACGATGTCGTGTTGCTTCCAAGGCGCTTGACAAGGCTGGTTCTGTTGATTGCCTTGCCTGTATGTTGATAAGGCTGGCCACCATTTGTAAATTGTTTTTCACCCTATGGTTAAGCTCTCTTAGCAATACAGCCTTTTCCCTTTCCCTTTTTTCGATAATTACATTTTGCTCTGACACTCTCTTAAATGCCTTTTTACGCTGTCGATAAGCAAGTTGTAGGAAGATTAAAAGAGTAATAAGCAGAATTGTTCCCGAAGAAAGAATAAGCAGCAGTTTACGCTTGTTATTGTCCTCCTTTTTGAGGAATTGAATACTGGCCTCCTTCTTATCTAACCAATACTGGCTATGTAATTGTTCTACCTTTCTTACATTATTGATATTAACCAGACTATCATGATATACTTCATATTTTTTACGATAGAAAAGCGACTTATCAAACCGATGCTGTTTTTCATAAAAAAGAGATAAATCATTGCTGATGTCGCGAATTTGTTCTTTGAGCGTACCCTTTTCTGCCATATTCAGACTTGCTAACAATAACTGCTCGCCCGATACAGTCCTTCCCTCATCAATATATATTTTAGCCAGTTGACTTTGATATACCGAAATGGAATACAAATCTCCTAATTTGTCCAGTATACTAATTGAATTTATGAGTTCCTGCTTTGCCATATCTATCTGGTTTAATTTTATATGTACCAGACCCAGATTACCTAAAGCATACCCTTGTATTAATTCTTTTTTTGAATGTTTTAAATGTTGATTCAATTGCAAGCATTCATTCAAACAATAAGAAGCGCTATCGTATTTTTCCAGCAAACGATAGGTTTCTCCTAGATTAATCAATGCAAATGTGGTGTTTGCAATGTCGTGTCTTTTTCGGAAAATGGTTAACGCTTGTTTTATATATTGAGTTGCGCTTGTATAGTTTTTATCGTTAGTAAAATGTGAACCGATCTGTAAAAGTAGGGACGCTGTTTTTTTTTCGAGACCTAACCCATCATATATTCGCAGAGCCTCAAAGGAGGCTTTTATTGCTTCTGGATAATTGCCTAGTTTTCGCTGACAAATACTCAAATGTTCGAAAGCTAAAGCCTGCTTTTTTTTGAGATTTTCTCCTGTGGCTATTTCTAGCGCCTCTTTTGCATACGTTAAACCCTCAAGAGGCTCATCAAACTTTGATAAATTAAGAAGCAGATTAAACCTGTCGCTATCGCACTGCGAAATAACTAAAAGTTTTTTAAGACTATCAGCCTTGGGCCTATTCTGAGCCCAAAGTGCATAGTTTAAATTACAAACTATCAATAAGATTGTAACAATACGGAGCTTCATAAATTAACGTGAGTTCGATACAATAATTTTATTAAAAATTTAATAATCAAATACTTATAAACACAATAATTGTGGATGGAATGGTGGAATATTGGAATAATGGAAAACAAGAGGTTAGATTCTTGCTTGTATCTTCCATTTCTCCATCATTCCAATATTCCATTAGTATGAATAAATTAAATTGATTGATATATAGGTTAATATATTGTTTATTACAGCGAAATAATGCTAAATCAACTGTTACAATCAGTCATCGGATGTGTTGGCAATTAAAGGATCAACCACGGTTAGCAGAACCTTTTTAGTGTTAACATTCACTATTTTGAATGCAAAATGATATTGAAGGTTATGGTGTAGACTGATTTTTTCGACGGTTTCAAACTCAAAGCTACAGATGCTAAGGTTCTTACGTGGGTAAAGAAGCCTACCATCAGTAATTATACTATAATCAGGGTTTAGTTTGAATATCTTTTCCCAATCGCTCAGAGTAGGTATATCGGTTTGAATCATTGAAAAAATAAGGGTTGCGGAATTAGGATCGATTATATAGGATGAATCTGATTTAGAATCGCATTTAATAATAAATTTATATTTGGTGCTTTTTTTTAGATTTAATATATAGGGAAATGAAGTAGTTTTAGGGCTTTCAATCAGGCAAAAGCAATCAGCATTCAGAGGTTTATCTCGCAAACCATAACCATTATCTTTTTTAAAAAAGTTTATTAGCTTTTCGGTGTCAACAGTGATTAATACATTTTCCATTTTTCAAACAAATTAATAGGTTAGATTAAAATCATTTAACAAGCATGTAAAGTTACTAATTTATAGAAACACGCTAATTGTGCTAAATATACTATCTGGCGTTTTCGCGTTTTAATTTATAGCAAATAGCAAATAAATCTAATGGCTTTTTCTTTTCTAACAACAAAATAAAATATGCCTATAAAAGTATAGCAAATACCTATAAAAAAGAGAAAAATGTGTTGGAATTATATCTTTTTGCACAATAAAGATCTATATTGAGCATTCTGGATGCCTTTAGGCATATATGAAGGATTTCAGAGTTATTATTTGTTGTCTCTAGTAGATTCATAAACAGTTATATCGATTCTATTTGATCGCAACAATTGATTTACCAAGTTATCCTTAGGAGCAATTCTCGTGGTTCGTTTTTTTGCGCTACATTTGTGCCCTCATTTTTATTAGAAAAGACTGA
This sequence comes from Bacteroidales bacterium, assembly GCA_013141385.1. NCBI lineage: Bacteria > Pseudomonadati > Bacteroidota > Bacteroidia > Bacteroidales > Bacteroidales bacterium. The sequence goes on from JABFRB010000001.1 coordinate 184,584, forward strand.
AAACATCAATTTCATATAAACGTGTTTGGGATATTGCTTTCCCAATAATGATTGGTAGCGTTGCACAGAATGTGATAAACGTTACTGATACCGCTTTCCTTGGAAGGCTTAGTGATGTAGCTCTGGGTAGCGGTGCCATTGGAGGGCTTTTTTATTTATCTATAATAATGCTAGGGTGGGGGGTAGGAATTGGTGCTCAAATAATGGTTGCCCGAAGATATGGCGAGGGTGAACATAAGCAGATAGGTAGCATTATTGCGCATACTCAGTACTTTTTATTTGTTTTGGCTATTCTTCTTGTTATCCTATTCGAACTTTTCGGGAAAACAATACTAAACCATGTAGTGCAATCGGAAAGCATTTTAAATGCAAGTTTCGCTTTCCTACGATATAGAATTTGGGGTTTGTTCTTTGCATTCACATACTTTTCCTTCCGGGCATTTTATGTTGGTATAGGCAAAACGAAGGTGATAACCTATACAACGCTTACTATGGTTATAGTAAATGTTTTCTTTGGGTATTCGCTTATCTTCGGGCATTTTGGTTTCCCAAAAATGGGGGTGAGTGGAGCAGGACTTGCATCGGTTATAGCCGAATTCTCAGGAGCTAGTGCTTTTGTTGTTTATACTCTGCTTAATAAGAAAGTTAAATCGTATAATCTATTTCGTTTTGCAAAATATGACCCGGAGTTGATGTCGAGATTATTTAAAATATCACTCCCATTGATGCTTCAAAACTTCTTCTCATTTTCAATCTGGTTTGTTTTCTTCCTTATCATTGAAAAGATGGGAGAACTTGAACTAGCCGTATCCAATATTATTAGGAGTATTTATGTTGTGCTACTAATACCAATAATGGGTTTTTCAACGGCTGCAAATAGTCTTGTTAGCTTTATTATTGGACAGGGAAGATCAAAAGAGGTTCTTTCTTTGACTTGGCGCATAGCAATTGTTGCAGGAGGTTTCTCCGCAGTTCTATCATTAATATGTACTTTGTTTCCAAATCTTATCCTGCAAGCTTATACTACAGATTTGTTGATAGTACGCATGGCATTACCCATTATGCATATAATTTCTATCGCATCAATTATTTTAGCCATAGCTTTGGTGTTGTTTAATGGGGTTTCTGGAACGGGGAAAACAAATATCTCATTAATCCTTGAGATTTGTATTCTAGTAATTTATGTTTTATTAACTTTTGTTTTTGCCATTGTTCTTAAACAATCGCTAACGATTGTATGGACTATTGAATTGCTTTATGGGGTCATGTTATCACTTATCTCATTTATATACCTTAAATCTAATCATTGGGTGGGGAAGGAGATATAAAAAATGAAAAATGAAAAATGAAAAGTGAAAAATGAAAAATGAAAAACCAAAATTACTTACAGAATCTTTGGATGATTGAGTAGGCTTGATTTAGTCCGAGTTCACCAGCTTTACTGATATCCAAACAACCATTCTGTTTCTCGCCTTTAATTAGTTTTACCAAACCACGATTAAACCAGGCTTCGGAAAAACGAGGTTCAATAAAAATGGCTTTGTTATACTCATCAATTGCTGAACTTAGCTCATCGGTTAGGAGATAGGTGTTCCCAATGTTATAGGGAATTATTGCTAAATCAGGTAGATTATTTTCTAGAGTTTTAAGGTTTGAAATGGACTCATTGTAGGAGTTATTTGCTGATATGATTTTTTCTTTTTGAGAGTTAGCTGGGTTTCCCATTTTAAATGAAATAGTACCAACTTCGTTCTCGAATTGATTGATGAACTTAACCATTTCTATTTGTTCAACGGCTAAGTTCAAAGCAATTATCAAATTATTTGGATCACTTTTCAGGGCATTTTGATACTCACGAACGGCCTGATTATATTTATTCATCGATGAGTATTGAAGCGCTTTATAGAAGTGCTTAACGTTATCCAATGCTGATATTGTATCAATGCAATGTGCTATTCCTTCTGTTGGATCATTTTGATTATTCGATTGGGTAAATGTAAAATGATAGCCATTTGAGGTTAAACTATTTAGTTTTTCGATGAATGGTTTTTTATAATCATTAAACGATGATTTTGATTTCTCATCAACTAGTTGAAGCTTAAAGAATGGCAGAAAACCTGTTGGTAAGCTAATATCATTCTTTAAGTTGATTTTTGAAAAACCTTCGCTAAAGTCAGCATTGAATGAAAGAAGACTATTAAATTTTTTGCTTGTATCAGCCATTGCAATGTAGGCTTCCTGTGATGTGGCTTTGTATTTTTGAATCTTTTCGGTGGCAATTCTGTAATCCTGCTCGGCTTCCTTTAAATTACCAATTCTCGATTTGGCAACAGATCGGTTGATGTATGCGTTTGCAAAATCTGGGAACAGGGTTATTGCCGATGTGTAATCATTAATAGCATCATTGAACTTGCCTAATTCAAAGTTTACGGATGCTCTATTGTAAAAAACCAATACATTCTTAGGATTTAGCTTAACTAGCCTATCATAATCATCCAGAGCAGAATTTAATGCTCCTGTTTGTGATTTTATAAGTGCTCTATTGTATAGTGAAAGGGAGTTTGAAGGATCGATAGATATAACTTTATCAAAATCTTCTAATGCGCCTTTATAGCTCTTCATTGCATTCTTAATTAATCCTCTTAAAAAGTAGTTCATTGTTGATGTTGAATCTAAGTATACAGCTTGATTCATATCGCTAAGTGCCACATCAAGTTCCTTTTTATCGAGATAAATCCTGCCTCGTCTGGCATAGGAATCTGAATAGAATGGGTTTAGCTTGATAGCTTGGCTTAAATCATTAATTGCTCCGAGGGTATCGTTAGAGAAAAGCCGCGCTAAACCTCTATTTATCCACGATTCGGTATTGTTTGGGGTGTAACGAATTACCCGATTATAATCTTGTATTGCTTTGCTAAACTGAGATGTTTCAATGTATGTTCCTCCTCTGGTGAATAGGATCTCTGCATCTTCGGGTCTTAATTCTAAAGCAAACTCAAGATCTTTTAGTGCTCTGTTATAATTCTTTAATCGATTTTCAACAATTGCTCTATAGTGATAGGCTTGAGTAAATAGCTGATTTTTTGAGATTGATTTGCTGAAATCCACAATAGATCCCTGCAAATCGTTTAGGTAGTATTTTGCTACACCACGAAGAAACCAACCCTCGGCAATAGTTGAATCTACCTCAATTAGGGTGTTTAGATAGCTAATTGCTTCGGTAAATTTATTTTGTGAAATTAGTTTTTGTCCCTGATAGTAGAAATATGCTTTATTAAGCTGCGCAGTTGCTGATATTGAGAATATCATTAAAACAACCACGAAAATAACTCTAGTTATATTTTTCAAGTTATTAACGATTAGATTTATTTTTTCTTTCTTGAATTGTTACTTTCGTTGCTAGGCGAATCAAAGTCAACCGAAACTATGCTGCTCATGCTCCAAAGTACCCTTTCCTGATACCGATACATATAACCGCTTGGATTTGAAGGGTTACGTTTTGAGGGGCTCGGTAGTACAGTGGTTAGCATCGAAGCCTCGAATCGATTAAGCTTGGATGCTGGTTTCTTATAGAATTTTTGGGCTGCTTCTTCAACCCCATACACCCCTTTGCCAAATTCAACAATGTTGAGATAAACCTCCATAATTCGTTTTTTTGGCCACATACCCTCCATTAATAATGTAAAGTAGGCCTCAAACCCTTTACGTACCCACGATCTTTTAGGCCAAAGGAAGATATTCTTTGCTGTTTGCTGCGATATTGTGCTTGCTCCTTTAATTCTCCTACTCCGTTGGTTGTGTTTCATAGCCTCTTTAATCAGTTCAAAATCAAAACCCCAGTGGGTGAGGAATTTGCTATCCTCGGCGGAAACAGCGGCTAAAACCATATTTCGTGAAATATTGTCAATACTTACCCAATCTTTTTGGATACTTGAACTCTTACCATCAAATAAAGATTCATAATGCCTTTTAACCATAAGCATTGTGATGTTGGGGTTAGCCCATCGGTATATAAGAACTCCAAATATGCTTGTAAAAATAAAAGAAAAAATGAATAGAGTTATTCCATTGAAAATCAATGATTTTTTGGTGTACTCCGTGATTGGTTTTTGTTTTCGGTTTATTATTGACATCTACCTTTTATAGAAAGGCTAAAATAAGGTTTTTTGAATTAGGTTGTTGGATAATTGTGTTAACAAAACTAAAATCTTTATAAAGATGGGTTGTGAGTCCTAGTTAACCCGAATTCTATAAAATCTTTACCACATTGCCTTAATTTTGCATTTATGCAAAATCAACTTAATGAACCTTTTTCAAGTCAAGAATTATTTTAGAACTAATTGTGTGACTAATCCCATTAAAATTGCTAATGAAAAGCTTATAAATGTTCCTATAATAATATATTCTGTTTTCTTTTGATCAGTTGAATCTTTTAAGTCTCCAAAACGGAAAACCGATTTTGCAGCAAGTAAAAAACCAATCACACTCAATTGATTTATAACCATGAATGTGAATATGAGTATCCGTTCTATAATACCAATCCACTTTCCTGCATTTTCTAAACCTTTCGTTTGAGTTGAGCCATTTAATTCATTGCTCCACTTATTTGTTATTTTACCAATTAATATGGATGTCGGAATTGTTAATATTATGTAGGCTAATAGCAACCACCAAAATTTAGAACTATTCGTAATGGAATAAAATAACTTAAGGAATTCATTATATTGGCCTGTATACATCAACCAAGTGATAATAATCACAAAAAGATGTAAAATCTGGTCAGCAATAAACACCCAGATATGTGTTTTTTTAATAACACTTTTAGTTGAATCTATTATGAAATGAAGTAAAGTAATTATTAATATAAGATTCCATAATTTTAGATTCCATAAGAAAATGAATAAAGTGGCTGCAGTTATTATTATATGTATGTATAAATGCCTTGATTTAAAACCATTCTCATCTTTATCTGTTGCCCATTTAGTAGGTTGAAAAATAAAATCAGATAAAAAATGTGCGACTAGAATTCTTAGTAATAAGTCTGCGTTTAATGCATCCATAAATTATTGAGCTGTAGTAATTAATTCGAAATATCTTTCTATAAAAGCATTTATGCATCCGATATTTCCATAAGTAACTAATCTTTTATGTAAAGCTGGTTGAGTAATATTTAATACACTTGCTAATTCACTTTGATTTTTTTTGTTTAATAGATGTAGAAAAACAGACATGGCAGTATTAGCTGTCCAACGACTGATAACAGCATCAGCAAGTTTAGATTCCACATGAAATTCTTTATTTATCTTTTCCCATGGGGTATCCACTCCTAATCTTTCATTTTCTTTTTTTAATTTATCAAGTAAATGACCTGATTTTTGAAAAGCTTCGCCTTGTGATTCGGATATTTTACTACCAAAATAACTTACTTCACCTATTCCTATTGCAATTCGTGCATCAGTATATGCGTAATTTATTGGTTTATCTGATTTTTTTGTGCCTATTACTCTATATCCTGACTCAAAAGTACGTAAGCGAGCTCTTATTATTATAGCTGTTACTAGAGCTAATTCAAGATTTGGTATTATTGCTTGAAAACTATCTCCTCTAAAAATCTGAAATGAAGCTCTATTGGATAAAATCTTCTTATTAAGTTCATCAAAAGTTTCTTTTAGAGAATTAATTACTGTTTCAATATCTCCATCTTTTATAGTTCTAGATTTAACAAGATCTCCTGTAAGTACTGCAACTTTATCCATACTATTATCATTATTATTGTCATAAAAAACTATAACCTCTTTAGGTTATAAAGCACAAATATAACTTGCATAAGTTATATTGGCAACATGTAGTTCATTTTATGCATTATTTCTATTTGATTCATTTCTTAAATTACTATGTCAATAATAATCAATAATTATAACTCAATCAGGTTATAAATCACTATTATAACCTGCATAGTTTATATCTTCATTATTTCTACTTCTTAATGTTATTCTATTAATTTCAACATCATCTTCGTTTTTGAATGAAGGCTAACTCGTTTCTATGTAACATTCTATGTTATATAGAAACCAATATGTACCATTTATGGTTTAATATATCTATACCAAAAATAGTCTAAATTGTCAGATTATCAAATGCAATAACTACTTATCTCATTTGAATTTACAATCATTGCAACTAAACTAAAAAATCTCAACTTTTTATAGAGTTGAGATTTTTAGAAGATGTTCAATATTGAATTAGATCTTAGCCAGTGCTTGGTCAAGATCAGCAATGATATCCTTTAAATCTTCAATACCAACTGAGAAGCGTACAAGTCCATCGGTAATACCAGCCTTCTCACGATTCTCTTTAGACATTTTGGAGTGAGTCATTGAGGCTGGGTGTTGAATAAGGGTTTCGATACCACCCAATGATACTGCTAGTAGAGCCAGTTTCACGTTATTCATCAATATCTTACCAGCGTCTAATCCACCCTTAAGACCAAAGCTAATCATTGCGCCAGGTCCAGCCATCTGTTTCTTTGCCAATTCGTATTGTGGATGCGATTTTAATCCGGGGAATTTAATCCACTCAACCTTTGGGTGTTTCTCAAGATATTCTGCAATCTTAATTGCATTCTCTTGGGCTCTATCCATTCTGATTGAAAGGGTCTTAACTCCTCTAAGTACCATGTATGCTTGATGTGGATCCATGTTGCAACCCATTCCAACCATTGTTGGGCGAACTATTTTGTAAAGCTCTTCATTCTTGGTAATAATGATACCTGCAACGATATCAGCATGTCCATTGATGAACTTTGTCATTGAGTGAAATACCACATCAGCTCCAAATTCAATTGGACGTTGAAGGTAAGGACTGCAAAAAGTATTGTCAACAACTACAATTAAATTATGCTGATGGGCGATATCGCAACATGCTTTAATATCGGAAATCTCCATTGTTGGATTGGTTGGAGTCTCAATGAAAAGCATTTTTGTGTTTGGTTTAATAGCCTGACGAACAGCATCAAGATTTCCAGTGTTGATATAGGTACTTTCAACACCAAATTTCTTGAAGTAGGTTTCCATTATACCCCTTGATGGACCATAAACCGCATCGGTACTAACAATATGATCGCCTGATTTTAGGAAAGACATGTAAATGGTTGAAACTGCGGCCATCCCTGATGAAACGGCAACTGCACCGAACCCTTTTTCAAGTAGTGCAATTTGGCGCTCAAGCGCAGATATGGTTGGATTTCCAATCCTTGTATACATATATCCCTTGCTCTCGCCAGCAAAGCAACGTGCACCTTCATCTACATTCTCGAAAGCAAAGGTTGATGTTTGGTAAATGGGTACGGTGGCACTTCCCATTGGATCAACACCCATTCCACCATGAATTAAAAGGCTATTAAAACCTAAATTTTCGTTATGTTCCATTATTATCGATTTATATTAATTGATTTTACTACTTCTTTACTAACAGTTTTCGGGTTATGTTTGATTCCCCTATCATTAATCGAATCAAGCATTATCTCCGAAATATCTGCAATCATTGTATTTTCAGATGCAGATTTAAATGTTTTTTTACACAAAGGACAGGCTGTTGCAACAATGTCAGCCTTATTGGCCGAAAGTTCATCTAGGGTGATCGTTGCAATTGTATGACGTTGTTCCTGCGATATATTTGTTATTCCTAAACTACCCCCACAGCATAGCGAATTTTCCCTACTATTACTTGATTCAATAAGATTTCCTGCAAGTTTTAGTAATTCCCTAGGTTCTTCATATACTCCCAATCCTCGTCCAAGTTCGCACGGATCATGATATGTAATTTTAATATCGGTTTTATTGAAAGTGAGTTTCTGTTCTTTTGCCAGTTTGAGTAAATATTGGCTGTGATGATAGATTGGAATTTTAAGATTGTAGCTATCGTTAAATACCTTTGCACAAATAGGGCAGGAGGTAACTAAAACGGTTGCTCCACAATTCTCAATCAATTTGATATTTTTTTCAATCAATTGCATGGCTGCATCTTCCTGACCAGTAAGTTGTAGTGGTCTACCGCAGCATATACTTCCATCCTTATCTATGAAATTGTAATCAACACCAGCCTTATCAAATAATGCAAGGGTTGCCTTATATACTGATGGGGTTAAATGTCCCATACATCCTGCAAAATAGGCGATTTTAGCAGACTTATAACGGTATCCATTGATGTATTTGTAGCTGTTTTCATCGAATAGATGAAGTTCTTTTCGCTCATTAGCCCTAATGGATGCGATATCAATTCCAACGGGGCAGACCTGATCGCATCTTTTGCAAACCATACATGAGTCAATAAGCAAATCAGAAGGCTTATCGTACCTAAGAGATTTGATGAAATAGGTGGATTGGGTACTTACAATTCCAAGATCTGAACCGAGTTGACATGCATCAATACAAATCCCACACCTTGAGCATGAGCTAAGTTCTACTTTTGTGTAAGTTGAGTGAATATTCTTCTCGGCAACTCCGTATTTACGAAGGAATATCAGCAATATTTCTGTTGGAATGTGCATATATCTGCTGAAGGGGAGCAGAACAAAGAATGACCCTAAAGCAAAAGAATATGCCCACCAACTTGGATAGTATAGGTAATGGATTGGTAGAAATGATGCTAGTAAATTACCTACAGGATTGGTTAAAAAGCTACCCGCATCGTAAAGACCAGCGGTTACACCTTGAGCGAATAACCTTAATGGGAAGATGAGCCAGAGCGCTGTTAATGCCCATCGATCGATTGGTACATGCTTGGTTGTTCTTTGCATGCCCAATGGTTTACTTTTAAAACGTTTAAAATATGCTAATCCTACTCCTGTCAGAATAAAAAGGAGGAGAAAATCCATAGCAACTGTGAAAAACCTACCGTAGTTAAGAGATATTAAATCATGTTCGAAAAATTCGAAAAAAATAGGGAAATATGGAGGGTTAATCCTTCCATGAGTGAAGTAGCGTGTTTCGAGGTTTCCTAGAATAATCAACAAAAACCATCCTAGTGCTAAGCTCATGTGCATGTAACCCAAAAGAGCATTCTTTTTAAAAACCTTTCTATGAAGAAGGCACTCCATAAATACTTCATAGATTGCTTGAGGCGTTTTTAGAGTGAAGATATTTTTAAGTATTTTAAATCTATCGTCTTTGCCAAGCCTAGAAATCCAGTAGATCCATTTTCCTACGATATAAAAAAACACAAACACTAGCCCAATGGTGAAAGGGAGAACAAATGGATGGTATGGAAAGTGCATTGCGTGTAAATCCATATGACTTAAAGGGTTTGTTTTGCCTTGCGAACAAGACGAATTATATTTCGTGTATTAACATTCCTGGGACATGTAAGCGTACATTTTCCACATAACATGCACTTTTCAGATTCTTCAATAGCTTGGGTGCTTTCTCCAAGTTTAATTTGATGACACATTTGCCTAAAGCTAAAATTTGTAAATGTACCAGCAGTACATGTTGCGGTGCAGCTTCCACATGCAATGCAAAGTTTGAAACTAGGCTCATCAAATGTAATACTATTAGCTAGTTTGAGGTCTGCCTTATCAAGTTCGAGGATATGTACAGGTAATATAGTGTATCCGAAGTTTACCATAGCCTACTTAGATGTTAAGTATTTATGCACTTCAAGTGCAGCTGAATACGCAGCATTTACTGAATCGGTGATGTTGTTTGGTCCAGTACAGGCACCTGCTACAAAAACCCCTTCGGCCTTAGTGTGAGTGGGCTCAAGATGATAGTCTTTTACCTGAACAAAACCGTCGTTATTTGGCGTTAATTCTAAATTCTTAAGAAGTTTTTCGGTTGATGGTAGAGGAGACATGCCTACCATCAGAACTACCATATCCACAGATATTTTTAAGGGTTTAGAAGAAAGAGTATCCTCTGCTTTGATTAGAACACGACCCCCTTCAAGCTCGCTAGTTTCTGATAAACGTCCCCGAATAAAGGTCACACCTTTAACTTGAGCCTCCTTGTAAAGATCTTCGTATCCTGGTCCAAACATTCTTAAATCCATGTATAAACAGTATACCTCAGATGTGGGGAGTGCCTCTTTTACCTCAATAGCTTGCTTTACTGCTGTAACACAGCAAACTTTTGAGCAGTATGGGCGATTTACTTTCTCATCGCGGCTACCAACACAGTGTATAAAAGCAACTTTAGCAGGAGTTTTCCCATCAACCATTTGAGGCTTACCATTGGATGAAAACATGTTTTCGAGTTCTGCCGATGTGATTACATTCTCGAAAATGCCGTAACCGTACTCCTCCTTTTTATTGGCAGGAAATAGTTCAAACCCTGTAGTAAGCACTATAGCATCAACCTTTTGACTTTTTCCATTGGACGCAACAAGGAAAGCACCATTCTCACGTTTGATTTCGCTTACTTGAGTTGCAAGATTGACTTGAACATTATTATTAATCCTATTCTTTAAAGAATCTATAACTTCTGAAGCATGTCTTTTATTTGGAAATAATCTATCCCATTTTCCTGCATGACCACCCAATTGTGAGTCCTTTTCGTAAAGATGTACATTGTAGCCGAGGTTTTCAAGTTGAATAGATGCTTCAAGTCCTGCTATTCCACCTCCAATAATTGCAACTGTTTTACTCATAAGATGTTTTTATACTGAGATGCTTTATTGCTATTTAATTATTTTGTTACGATTCTGTCTTCCGTCTTTTCCCTACTCACAAAACTTCAAATTTTTTGGCAACTCTGGTTTTCCTAAATCTTCACCATTCTTGCCTTTAAATTTCTTTGATTTATCATACTCAACACCAATCTTATCTAGCAAGGGTTCAACTGAAACCTGATGCATTTGCATGCCCATTTCCCAAGGATCAAAGCCCGAAACAAGACCAGCAGCCTCTTCATATGTTAAAACGGGAATTCCATAACCTTCGCCACCGTATGTTTTATTTTCCATCTCGGCAATTGCATACTGCCATCTGTCAAGAAAATAGTTGCATCCAGGGCAATTTGTAATAATAAAATCGGGTTTGAATGGCTCCATCGACTCGAACTTCTTTTTTGAAGCGGCAATTGAGTATCCTCTATTTGCCTTAACGAGATATTGTCTAAAACCAAAACCGCAGCAATGCCTACGCTCAGGGTAATCAATTACCTCACCACCCCATGCATCAACTAAACCAGCAAGAACATAAGGGTATTCAGCACCACCAATGCCCTTTGCAGGGAACATCTTGGCATAGTGACACCCAATATGGTCAACTACCTTCAAGGGCTTACCAGTTGCTTTATTAATAAGTTTATACTTTGCTTTTGCAGCAATCTCATGTCGGAATTTATAGATTACATCGCTAGTATGAGCAAGATTTTTAGGCTCTTCGAACTCTCTTCCTGTTGCTTCCTTAAGAAACTTACGAGCCTTCTCCTTTTCCTCTGGAAAATGATGCCAAGTATCAAATATCTCGGTATAAATCCCAAAAGATGTAACGCAGGAAGGGTTGTAATTTTCGTAGCCCGAATCTTTCATCAACGAGAAATTACGAGCCACAACGGTTTGTAGGGTATCAAGAGGAACAACCTCAGTATGATATCCAATACCTGTGCAGGTTGTATGATGTTCGCTTTCATATACATCTTTTCCAAGAACATCACGCATAACCCTTAAGTAAGTATTTTCACTACCAGGCCATATATTTTGACGAATACAACTTCGAACGTAGTAGAACTTATCATCAGCAATTTCCTTTTGGTAATCGCTCCATACCTTTCGCTTTCCATCAAACTTCATGATCGTGTATGTTTTTCCTGGTTGTTTATGGTGAAAACTTCCTTAAAATATGGACTTTGATTGCCATCCTCATAACCAAGACCCATCTCTTTAGCTTTTTTTGCAGAATACTCTTCTATCTTATCGAACCACTTATTTCCACCAGTTACCTCAAAAATACGGTGAAGTTCGTCAAGATCTTCTTTAGGCATAGTTCGTAATGCACCTGGTCCATTTCCTTTATAATTCGCTCCAACCTTTGCTAAAACTTCATTACGGTTATCTCTTACCCATTGCCATACAGGACCCTGCTCAGGAAATACATCTAAATTCATGTGATCGAAATGTACGCAATATCCTGTTTCAAGAATAGTTTCACCAATAATCCTTTTCACTATAAGTTGTTGCCTCCCTTTTTCTGATTCAACGAATAAACCAGTTTCCATCGAAAGTTTTCGTAAGGCTTGAATCACCAAACCGGGGGCATTTTGTCGAGGGCATCGAGTTTTGCAACTCATGCATTCACCGCAGTACCAAATAGTATCACCTTTTAGAAGTTCTTCTATAACTTCATCATCGCGTGATTGAACCTGATCAACAAGATTTCGAGGATGATAATCATAAACCTCTGCGGCAGGGCAGATTGCGGTACAAGTTCCGCAATTAATACAGGCTTTTATTCCTTCAATAAATCGAACATCGCTATTTAGCCTATCGAATAATTTTCCCATTCACTAATTGTTGGTAACCGTTTAATTATAAAATACTTAATAATTTATTGAACCGTTATCAATTTATTAAAATATTAAGAAATTTGGTTCCGATAAATCGCTATCACACCTCTTAATAAAAAGCAAAGATAAAAACCTCTGATAAAAAGCCATTTATTTAATTACTATTTTAAAACATATTCAATTGCTGATTCGATAATTGTTGTCATATTTGAAGTAAAATAAATTTATTATGCTAGAGTTTAGCGATGCAACAATCGATGAGGCAATTGTCCATTTTATTGGATCTGTTGATGCCAACGAGATGATTTTATCCGATAAACCCATTGATTTATCGAATGAATTGCTCTCAAACCTATTAAAGGAGTACTTTACATTTCATTTTAAAAAACCTAGTTTCTATTCATTTAGCCATGAAAGTTCGCTGAATTTAAACGAAATATTTAGTTTTGTTTCTGATCTCTTTGATGATAAGAAGACTCTACTTGAAGCATCATGCGATATTGCCCATCATTTAAAGCATGTTACAAATCGCCCGAATATTAAGGAAGGGGAGTTGTACATTGTCTCTTTCCGTGGGTGTGTGGTTGAGGATGAACTAGCCGATGCCATTGGAATATTTAAAACGGAAACAAAAGATAAGTTTTTAAAGGTTAACCGAAGCGGTTCCTCAATCAACTTAAGCTGTGAGTTTGGTACAAACACAAAACATCTCGATAAGGGTTGTTTAATTTTCAACACCGAAAAGGATTTGGGCTATAAGGTCTGCGTAATTGACAATACAAATAAGGAGGAAGCTAAGTATTGGGTCGATAGATTTTTACAAGTAACCATGCGCGATGTTAATTTTTACAAAACCAAAGCAACAATTGATCTTTGTAAGGGTTTTGTGCAGGATGTGATTAATCCTCAGAATAACTTTCCCAAGCTGCAACAGGCCGAAATGCTTACTAAAACTCGTGATTTCTTTAAGAATAACGAAACCTTTGAGCAGGATGAGTTCGAAGCCACAGTGATTAAACAACCCGAGGTGATTGAAGCATTTCAGGAGTACAAGAAAAGCTACGAAACTGAATTGGGATATAATATACCCAGCGAATTTACCATTTCAGTGGATGCCACAAAGCAGGCACAAAAATTCTTCAAGAGCATCCTTAAGCTCGATAAAAACTTCAGCGTGTACATTCATGGGGATAGGGCTTTAATAGAATCGGGATACGACAAGGATAAGAATATGAAGTTTTATAAGATGTTCTACGAGAAGGAGAACTAGGAGATTCTTGCACCATTCGAATAGTAATATCTGTCTGTAAAGTGATTATATTTGATTTAAGAACAAGGATCAACGATTTATGATATTTGATGTATATGTAATCAACTTGTTTCCCAAAATCTTCTAAAATCTACATTCGTTGATCCTTGTTCGATATTCAATTTGATTTGGAACTCTAAACCATTAACAAATACGAATAAAGTACTTCCCCCGTTCGTCGTAGATTGCTTTCAGCGAACTCGCAAAATATGCTCGGTTAGCGAAGCGTATCTTCGTCGTAAGTAAATAGAGGTCTTTGACTGCACTAATTCAAAATAATATTAAGCTTTTCTTTTGCTGGACTCATTATACCAATAACATTCAACCATTTCATGGTTGGTTTTTCTTATACCTCACCCCGCATTGCATACGGGGCTATTCACTTTCAATCCCTTCGGGATTATATTGATGAAACTTCACGTCGAATCAGATATATAAAAAGTCAAACGTTGAGTATTTTGCATTTGACTTTTAAATTGATATCCAAGAATTTCAAATTTTACTTATCTTCGACCATTAACAAAAAGGTGGTAAATCGATTTTATTAATAGAAAAGTATTCGTTGATGTTTGGTTTTTACATTTCATTGCCCTTTCTACTTTTTGCGCTTTACAGGCTGTTTATTGTACTTTATAACTATTTTACCCGCCCCTTTTTACCTGTTGGAGTACCTAAGGACAACCCATTAGTTTCAATTGTAGTTCCGGTAAATCCTGATAATAATGTAAAAAATTTACTGCTTGGCTTGTGTAACCAAACCTATCGGAATCTCGAAATCTTGGTTTATTGCGATAAAGTTAATAGCATCTCATTTGAAATTATACAAGATTTTTCGAAGGCTGATGGTAGGGTTAAGTTTGTTGAGGCCTCAACAATACCCGAAGGATGGATTGCCAAGAATTATATTTATGATTTTGTTTCGCAATTATTTAAAGGACAATATATTATTTTTGTTGATGCTGATATTGTTGTTGAAAAAGAGATTGTTGCGAATGCCCTATCATACATGCAGTTAAACGATCTTTCGCTGTTAACGATGTTTCCGAAACAAGTGTCTGCTAGTCAATGGGATAAAGCGTTAGATTACACCAAGTATTGGACACTTTTGTCAATGACTCCTTTGAAGATAATAATGAGCAGTAAAAAGGGTTCTTTATCTATAAATGATAAACGTTTTATGATGTTTGAAGCATCATCCTATAAATCCAAGAGATGGCACGAAAAATATAAAGGATTTCAGGGTATTGATTTTGTTATTGGTAGATATCTGAAAAAATCACAACTCAAAATTGCTGCGCTTTTATGTAATAACGAAATTGTTTTCACTCCTTCAAATGATTCCTTAGAAAATCCATCATTGTTTTTCTTTAACTTTTTTGGCAGAAACAAAAATCGACTTATAACATTTACCATATTTACTACACTTGGATTCTTATTTGCCATATTCCTTTTGCCCTTTCCTCTCGTTTTTCTATACCTATTTTCAATAATTTTTGCTAGGCTGATGTTTGCCATGCTTTATGGAAAATCGACCATTATTACATTGCTACTGCTACCAATTCATCATATTGTTTTTGTATACACGGTTGTTAGGTTTATAAAAACAAAAGGCAATGTGGTAAAAAATAGTATGGCTGTAGTTTAGAATAGCGAGTAAATTTTAATGATTCATTAGTGTTTTAGAGCCTTAGTGGCTAAATAAAACTTGCCATTGAGATGCAAAGACACAAAGAATCACTAAAACAGATTACAACCCAATTATAAACTACAGCCAATAATATTTCGAAATTGCGATTAGTAATATATAAATAAACTACAAAACAATTAATTCATATTGTTAATCATTTATTTATACCTATTTAAAACTGATTCAATATCATTTATTAAATCATCTTCATCTTCTATTCCTACAGAAAATCTTACTAATCCATCATCGAGTCCAATTTTTTCTCTTTCTGCCTTAGGTATAGATGCATGTGTCATACTTGCTGGGTGATCAACCAAAGATTCCACACCACCTAAACTTTCTGCTAATGAAAAGAGATGAAAAGAAGAAATTAACTCTTTGGCTTGCTCTAAGTTTAAATTAAATTCTACGGAAACAATTCCGCTAAAGCCACTCATTTGTTTCTTTGCGATTTCATGATTAGCATGGTCTGCTAAACCAGGGTAATAAACTTTCTTTACCAAAGGATGTTTTTGCAAATACTTTGCAATAGCAATCGCATTTTTTTCATGCTGCTTCATACGAACAGCAAGCGTCTTTAAGCCTCGGCTAATTAGCCATACATCAAAAGGACTGGGGTTTAATCCGATTGCTTTTCTAGCAAAATCAACTTTCTCTTTTAAACTTTTATTGTTGGTAATTACCACTCCACCAATAATATCAGAGTGCCCTCCAAGATATTTAGTGGAACTATGTACAACAACATCTGCCCCCAACAATAAAGGATTTTGAAAATAGGGCGATGCAAAAGTATTGTCAACAACTGTAATAGCTCCAGCCTGTTTTGCTAATGCTGCTATAGCAGATATATCTGAAATTTTTAGTAATGGATTTGTTGGAGATTCTAGAAAAATAAAATCTGGTTTAGTAGAAAGAGCCTTTTTTACAGCATCTAAATCTTGCGTGTCAACGGCCATGAACTCAACACCAAAATGATTGAAAACCTGATTAAATAAACGATATGTACCCCCATATAAATCATTAGAACCAATTACTTTACTACCCGTTTTTAAAGTTGAAATTAGGGCTGTTATTGCCGATGAACCTGATGCAAAAACGGTTGCGTAATTTCCCTGTTCTAATGCAGCAAGTGTTTCTTCCAAATTTGTGAAATTGGGGTTTCCAGCCCTTGTATAATCGTATCCTTTAGTTTGGTTTGGTGCTTCCTGCACATAAGTTGAAGTCATGTAAATTGGCGGAGTCACTGCACCAGTAGTTAAATCTGGACTTTGCCCAATATGAATTGCTTTAGTTGAAAAATGCATGTTCTATTAGTTTATTAGAGTGAATACTTATTATCTTTCATCCATCGGTCGTTATAAAACTTACTCAAATATTTTACCCCATTATCGGGAATAACTGTAACAATTACAGATGGTTCAGTTAGGGTACTTGCAAGTTTTAGAGCGGCCCAAACATTCGCACCTCCTGTTCCTCCCCCGAATATTCCTTCTTCTTTTGCGAGCAAGCGAGCAGTACTGAAAGCATCTTGATCGGTAAATCTATACATATCATCTACAATAGAAAAGTCCATAGCCAGAGCAAGATGATCCTCACCAACGCCTTCAACCTGATAGCTACAATTTCCATGAGCCTCTATTTTTCCTGTCTTAAAGTAATCATAGTATATTGAACCAATCGGGTCGGGCATTACAATTTTTATGTTTTTATTTTTTTCTTTTAAAAATTTTCCAATACCGCTTATAGTTCCTCCTGTACTTCCGGCAGCAACAAAGTGAGTAATCTTACCATCTGTTTGTTTCCATATTTCGGGACCTGTTGTTAGATAATGTGCTTCAGGGTTTTTGGGATTATCGTACTGGTTAACACGAAAACTATTAGGAGTTTCTTTGGCAATTCTTTTGGCCGTATTAACATAATGATCCGGCGAATCGGGTGATGCTGAAGTTGGAGTAACAACTATTTCGGCTCCATAAGCCTTAAGGCTGTTTTGTTTTTCTACACTTACTTTGTCCGGCATTGTTAAAATTGCTTTGTAACCTTTAATTGCCGCCATCATAGCAACCGCCGCTCCTGTATTCCCCGAAGTATTTTCAACTATTGTACCTCCCTTTTTTAGCAAACCTTCCGCTTCTGCGTGTTCAATAATATGCTTTACGATTCGATCTTTTATGCTTCCGCTGGGATTAAAGTATTCTAACTTAACGTAGATTTCTACATTACTATTTTTATTGATTTTCTGCAATTTTACTAAAGGCGTATTACCAATAGTATTTAAAATAATATTGTTTGTCATATTTTTAAGTTTTTTTTGAATTAATCTATATTCTATAATTACAATATTTTGGTAAAGAGGCGTATGATTCATTGCCTACCTTATACTTCTCATTATTGTGCCCAATTTTAGTAATTGTTTTTTGAATTTCATCAAGATTTGTCATTGAATTTTTAAAATCAATTTTCACCTTCTTGGTTTTATCGTCCCAAACAGCATTTGATGCTACTTTTATAGATTTTGCCGTATTCTCAATACGATTTTTATACATTTCGCAATTGCCAGATATAATAAATGAAGAGCGTTGAATTTGTTTTTGAGTTTAAAGACTTACCCATATATTTTTTATTAGATATTTGATTGGTTTGCTAATCATGCTTGGCTTTCCTTTCATCGTTTTTCTATACCTATTTTCAGTAGTTTTTTGCCATGCTTTATGGAAAATCACCCTTCATCACATTGTTTTTTATATACGGTTGTTCGGTTTATAAAAACAAAAAGTGGCAAATAATTGCCACCTTTTAAATTTCTAAGATTGGATTCGATTATTTTAGTGGATAACCAATGTTTGTTAACTTTCTAATAATATCATTACTACTTAATTTTTCAGTTGAATAGTTAACGGTAACTTCCATTTTCGAAAGGTCAATATATACCTCAGAAATGCCATCCATCAGACTTAATTCGGTTTTAATCGTATTAACACACCCCGAACATTTCATATTGGTAACAATAAAACGCTCTGTTTTCATGGTTTTTTATTTTTAATTGATTATTAATCTAGTTCCTGTATTTACAACATTCTGGTAAAGCAGCATATGTTTCATCACTTGCTTTATACTTCTCGGTATCGTGCCCAATTTTAGCAATAGTTTTTTGAATTTCATCAATATTTGTCTTCGAATTGTCGAAATCTAATTGCAGTTTTTTCGTTTTATCATCCCAAATCGCCCTTGACACGCCATTAACAGATTTTGCGGCTGTCTCGATACGATCTTTACACATCTCACAACTACCTGATACTATAAAGGAAGAATGTTGAATTGATTTTGTAGAAGTATCACCTGACATATCCATCCCCGACATGCTTTCATCCTTTTTGGACTGAGAATCATTTGGCATATTCATTTCGGGCATGGTTGATGTTTTGCCTCCATCGGAATTCATCATGCTAGATTTACCTTCGAGTTGAGCGGCAGCATCTACGCTGAAAGTGCCTTGAGTAACAATTTCTTCGCCCTCATTTAGCCCATTCATAACAACATAGCTGTTACCCAAATTTGGACCAAGTTCAATTTCACGAATCTTAAATATTGGTTCATCTGATTTGGGCTGCTTTACATAAACGATTGACCGTTTCCCAGTCCATAGAACTGCTGAACTTGGGATAATCATCTTATCCTTAAATTCTGAAAGATTTGCATTGACAAAGCCAGTTACAAACATTTCGGGTTTTAGTTTTCCAGATTGATTATCAATCTCAACCCTCACCTTCGAGACACGAGTAGTTGGATCTATTACTGGATCGATAAAAATAATCTTGCCACTAAAATTCTTGCCAGGAATTGCTTGTACCGTGAATGATACAATATCTCCAGTATTTAAAAGTGATAAATCACTCTCGTAGGCATCAAACATCACCCAAACCTTTGAAAGATCTGATATTTCGAACAGGATAGCTCCTTGGGAGATATAGTCGCCATTATTTACACGTTTTGAGGTTACAATGCCAGTGGTGTTTGAAACAATCTCAAATTCATTCTTAACAATACCAGAATTTTCAATATTGTTTATCTGGGAATCGGTTAGTTTCCATTGACGTAGTTTCTCCTTAGCAGCCTCATATATCTCATTTTGCGATTGTTTTGTTTTAGCAGATTCTAAAAGTTCTTGTTGAGCTGTAACCAGTTCAGCCGAGTAAATCACAGCAAGCGCTTGACCTCTCTCAATCCGTTCCCCAGTAAAATTGACCATCAACTTTTCAATACGACCGGGAAGATGTGCAACTTGGCTTTGAAGCAATCGTTCATCGGCCTGAACCTTGCCATAAAGACGAACCTCTTTCACTGGTTTTTGCTTTGTAACAACCGATGTTTGCACATTTGCGAGTGCTATTGCTTCCTTTGAAAGATGAATTGAATTTTCGTCAACTTTAACCGTACTCTGGTTAAGCGGAATTAATTCCATTCCACAAATCGGACATTTACCGGGTGCATCCATTCGTATCTGGGGATGCATAGCGCATGTCCAAATACTTGCTTTAGTTTCATGGGTTGTTTGGGTATGTTTATCTTCAATTTTTGAAGATGTGTGGAAAAATAGCCAACCTAAAAACAGACCACCTATGACAAACAGGCTGTATATTAGGTATTTATTTGAGAATATCTTTTTCATTGTTTTTAATTTTCGAGTTTATTTTCCCTGTGATGATGCCATTAAGCGGTTCAACCAAGCAATTGAGGTGTTAAAATCGGTAATGGCTTCAACCTTCCGAGTTTCATAATCGAGTACCAGCTGACGAATTCTTAAGATATCAGATAGCCCAGAACCTGAAGCCGAGAAACTCTTTATCATGATATCAAGCGTTTTGTGAGCGAGTTGGCTTTGATTTTCGTATAGTTTAATTCTACGTTCTGCATCCTGATAGAGTTGGATTGCTTGGTAATACTCAACTTGCAGAGCATTAACGGTTGCTTGATAGTTTTCCTCCGAGGCAGTTTTTAGCAAATTTGCCTCAGATTTCATAGCGTTGTACTTTTTCCTATAAATAGGTAAAGTAACCGTTACCATTGGCATAATCATATCCTTACCATTCATTGAGGAGGTTGACATTGGATTTTTATTGATAAGTGAATAGTTCAAACCCAGGCCAACCATAGGATAACCCATTTGCGTAACCATCTTTTGGCGAGCATCTAGCGATTGCTTCTCGAAATTCAGCATAACCAGCATTGGATTATTAACCAACATGCTATCCGATACTGATTCTATTGAGGTGACTAGCGAATCAGCAATAAGGGTTTTAGGTATTGTAACTGTTGATTTTACTGGACGATTCAAGTAAGCGTTAAACCTAGCAACAATAGTGCTTTGTTGATTTTTAAGCAATGAAATATTATTGTCAAGTTCTCCAATTTCCATTTGAATTCTGTATAAATCTGCCAGCCCCGAACCTCCAGCCTGTGAGCCCATTGAACTACTCTGCATAGATGATGGTTGTTGCAAACTATTAGAATTTAAAGTATTCCCTGAGCCTCCTCCCATACTATTCATTCCCGATGAGTTGGAAGATGCACCTTGGGAATTGTTACTCGATATTGAAGAGGATAATGAGGATGAGCCACTTGCTCCAGTAGAAATCGCTTTGAACTTAACAATGGCGAGTCTTTCAATGGTACGAAGTATTTCGACATTCTTCTCTGATATTCGAATATCCTGTTCAACCTTTTGGAGTTCATTCCAAGTGCGTTGTATATCGTAAAACACCTGGAGTTTAGCATCCCGGAACGATTCAAACTTGGCTTTTGCCATTAGGCTCATTTCATCCTTTGCATTCTTTAGTACACCAAACCAAGGAAACATCTGCATCAAGCGAATATCAGCAACCTGATTACCGCCGATAAGTTCCATCGGTTTAAGAAATACCCCTATACTTAGTTCAGGGTCTGGTAAACTACCCACCTGCGGAACTTTCTGCAACGCTGCTTGGTACTCGTTAAACTTTTGCAGTAAAGCTGGGTTATTATTTGCTGCTATTTCGAGGTAATTGAGCAATGAATCCTGCGCAAATGAGGAAAAACTGATCAGAAATAATGTAATGTATAAATAAAGTGTTTTCATATTTTCTTTTTTTGAACGCGAAACCGCTAAGGCGCAACGAATTATTGGTATTGGACTGGCGTCTTCGTGTCTTTGCGTTTAATTCTATTTTCTCTCCACATAGCCTGAAATAGAGGCACTACAAAAATTGTCATCACTTGAATTATCATTCCACCAAAAGCAGGAATAGCCATCGGAATCATAATATCAGCACCTTTTCCTGTTGATGTAAGAACTGGTAAAAGTGCGATAACCGCAACTGCTGTTGTCATCATGGCTGGTCGAACTCTTTTTTTACCTGCAAGAACCACTGCTTCTCGGACGCCATGAACGGTGGAAGGATGTTTCTCTTCAAACACCTGATGAATATATGTACCCATTATAACTCCATCATTCGTGGCGATGCCAAACAGCGCAATGAACCCGACCCAGACCGCCACACTCAAATTTATCGGGTGCATCTGGAACATATCTCGAAGATTTATTCCAGCAACAGCAAAGTTCATGAACCAATCCTGACCGTATAGCCATAGCATAATGAATCCACCCGCAAATGCAACGAATACCCCTGAGAAATGGATGAAAGATGCTGTAATCGTTTTAAACTGAAAATATAAAAGCAAGAATATCATAATTAAACTTAGCGGTATTACTATCGAAAGCCTTTTAGTTGCTCTGATTTGATGTTCGTAGTTTCCAGCAAATTTGTAAGTGACACCTGCAGGAATTGATAGTTCTCCAGATGTAATCTTAGCTTGCAAAATTTTAGCAGCATCTTCAACCACATCAACCTCCGCTTTCCCTTCAATCATATCGAAGATAACATATCCTACTAGGAAAGTATTCTCACTTCGAATCATCTGAGTGCCTTTGGTGTAGTCAATATCTGCAATCTCACTTAATGGGATTTGAACACCATTCATAGCTGGTACGAGTATTCGTTTTAGGGCTTCTGGGTTATCCCTCAATTCCCTAGCATAACGAACTCGCATTGGAAACCGTTCACGACCTTCGACAGAGTAGCTTAGAGCCATACCGCCAACAGCAACTTGGAGGATTTCTTGCACATCACTAATGCTCATACCGTATCTGGCCATTGCTTCACGGTTCAGCTTAATCTCAATGTATGGAGCACCTACTGCACGGTCGTAGAACACGGATGAGGTTTTAACTGAGCGTACATCCTTTAATGTGTTTTCGAACATCATTCCGGCCTTCTCGATGGTTGCTAAGTCAGGTCCATATACCTTTAACCCCATAGGAGCCCGCATTCCTGTAGAAAGCATTACCAAACGAGTTTCAATAGGTTGTAGCTTTGGAGCAGAGGTCAACCCAGGAATATTGGTAACCTTAACAATCTCATTCCAGATATCATTAGGTTTTTTAATATGTGGCCTCCATTGACGAAAATAATCGCCACTCTCATCTGGAATTAGGCTATCAGCAGGTATTGCCCTGAATGATTCATTCGTCGGATTATAGGTTGAACCATTTTTTAATAGATAACCACCCTTACCATCAACCTTGAATTGCATTCGATGTCCATTTTCATCAAGGATATACTCCGAACGATAGTTAATGGTATTCTCAAACATCTGAACAGGAGCAGGGTCTAATGCTGAGTTGACACGCCCCCATTTACCCACAGCTACTTCAACCTCAGGAATAGTAGAAAGCCTTTTATCAAGCAGTTCTATGTACTCAAGATTTTTTTCAATACTTGAGTGGGGCATACTCGTGGGCATTAGTAGGAATGAACCCTCATTTAGTGATGGCATGAACTCTTTTCCAGTGCCGGGAAAAGTTTTTGTTGCACTTTGCCAAACGGATGTTTGCCTAAAGCTATTCCAACCTATCTTTTCCATACCAGTTGCAGCAAATCCAAATAATTTATCGAAACCTTGCCAAACAAGGAATCCGAAGAAAAGAGTGAATGCCGGAAGAAGCAAGAATTTCCATTTATTGCGTAAACCCCAGCGTAGAATAGGTTCGTAGAAGTGAACCATTATCATCAGCACTGTTAGGATTACCCCCACTATACCAGATACAAAAAGGAAGTTTACGAGTACACTGTTATGTGCCCCCAAGGGTAGCCACTCAATTGAAAGATAGTAAATTGCAACAAGAACGGTAATGGCGATGTTGATATAGTTTGGAAACTCCTTACGTTTTTCCGACCAACGATACTCTAGCAGATTATTAACTCCTAATGCAATAAGCGCAAGGGCAGTCCATGATTGCCAGAAGATTACGAATATTATTCCTGCAGCAATTAATAATCCGTTAAAGAACTTTCGAATCTTCTTGGTATCAAATTGGATATTAAAGAAGATATGCACCAATGTAGGCAACACAACAATCCCTAGTATAAATGCTGATAGCAGGGCAAATGTTTTGGTGAAGGCAAGTGGATGGAATAACTTCCCTTCTGATGCCTGCATTGCAAACACAGGTAGAAAGCTAACAATAGTGGTAGCAATTGAGGTAACCACTGCGGCTCTTACCTCGGTTGTTGCGAGATATATTACTGACATCAACTTTTTACCTTTTATTCCATGGTTTTCAGGCATTTCAAGATGTCGCAGAATGTTCTCCACATCTACAATCCCAATATCTACCATCACTCCAATTGCAATGGCAATTCCCGATAATGCTACAATATTTGCATCAACCCCAAAAAAGTGCATTAGGATAAAGGTCATAAGCACTCCAATTGGCAGAAGACCTGCTACAATTAATGATGCTCTCAGGTTAAGAACTAGAACTATAATTACAATTATACTAATTAGAATTTCATGAGATAAGGCCGACTCAAGAGTACCAATGGTCTCTTTTATCAAGCTAGTTCTATCGTAGAATGGAACAACAGTAACTTTTGAAACAGTTCTGTCTGCTAAAGTTTTTTGTGGTAATCCAGCATCAATTTCCTTGATTTTATCCTTTACATTATTGATGACCTCCATGGGATTTGAACCATAGCGGGCAACCACCACTGCACCCACTGCTTCAGACCCTGATTTGTCTAATCCACCCCTACGTGTTGCTGGGCCATAAGATGTGAAAGCAACATCCTTTATTCGAACAGGTACATTGTTACGTACAGCAACCACAGAAATTTCTAGGTCTTCCAAACTCTTTACATAGCCTAAACCTCTTATAATGTATTCAACGTTATTAAGTTCAACGGTTTCTGCTCCAATATCAAGGTTGCTTTTGCGGACTGCATTCATTACGTCCATAACTGAAACATTGAATGCTTTAAGGGCTTCTGGATTAATGTCGACCTGATATTCCTTAATAAACCCACCAACCGATGCTACTTCCGAAACACCTTCGGCGGTGGATAGCCCATATTTGACGTAAAAGTCCTGAATTGTTCTTAACTCTTGTGGATCCCATCCGCCATTCGGTTTGCCAGTTTTTGGATTTCTACCTTCCAGTGTATACCAGAAAATCTGCCCAAGAGCAGTTGCATCAGGACCAAGGGTAGGAGTCACCCCTGCTGGTAATGTGCCTGTTGGCAAGGAGTTCAGTTTTTCCAAAATTCTAGAGCGACTCCAATAAAATTCCACCTTATCCTTGAAGATAACATATATAAACGACATCCCAAACATTGAGGTACTGCGAACGGTATTTACACCTGAAATACCGAGTAATGCCGTGGTTAATGGGTATGTTATTTGGTCTTGAATATCCTTGGGTGAGCGACCCATCCATTCGGTTGCTACGATTTGCTGATTGTCACCAATATCTGGGATGGCATCAACAGGAATAGGGTCACGTGGTAATGCTCCTGTTTGCCAGTTAAATGGTGTATATACAATACCAAAAACCACAAAGGATATTAGAAAGATAAAGGTAACTAACCTGTTTTCGAGAAAGTATTTAACAAGTCTGTTAAACATGATATCAGTATAAAATTTAATAATGAATGAATTTGAAAATTACTGTAAGTTAACTCTTCTATGAGATTTATGTTTCTACTTATGAGATAGTTAAATGATAAAACAATCAAGTAACTATACTCTTGATTAAGAAGAGAGAAGAGAGTAAATTTCAAATACGGAAAACACAAATGTCGACTATGCTAACAGCATTAGTTATGAAATTCCCAGGAGGAAAGACATTTGCAAGAAATGAATTATTGGT
Source organism: Bacteroidales bacterium (assembly GCA_013141385.1). NCBI lineage: Bacteria > Pseudomonadati > Bacteroidota > Bacteroidia > Bacteroidales > Bacteroidales bacterium. Next base: position 210,326 of record JABFRB010000001.1, read on the forward strand.
TGAAAGTGATTTACAAGAAATATCTACAGGTAAATAATAAACATGCGATATGTTTTTAATTAATTCTAAAACGATTGAATTTGATGGTGCAAAATTGTTGTCGACTGAGTAGTTTATAACTTCATCATCGCAGCATTTTGTGTCAAAATGATTACTCGAAAAAGGAGTTGACTTATCAGATTGCTCCATACCGCAAGAAGCCAATTCGCCAGAAAAAGAAGCCTTTGTTGCAGCATATACACCACCACAGAAATGTGTTGCAATAGTAAGATGCATTCCCGAAACAAGAATAAGCGAAGCGAATAGTATGGATAGTATCCTTTTCATTAATGACTATAACGCAATTTTGGAGAATAAGTTCGATTGTTTACAACTAAACCTAAAACTTAGAAAGTTCAAAGTTATATCGTTCTTTTGGATGAAGCAAATAAGTGTTGTTATAGTTTTGTTAAATAATTTTAAGGAAATAAAATTTTGAAATTAAAAATAACAATTTAACTTTGCATCACAAAGAACTTTAATACATAGTAAAATGGTTCAAAAAGATGAGCATTTAAAAGATCTGCAGGAGATAAGGTCTATCATGGAGCGTTCGTCACGATTTGTTTCGCTTAGTGGACTTTCTGGAGTTTTTGCTGGTAGCTTTGCTTTACTGGCTGCTTTGGCTGTCTTTTTATATCAGAAGGATTTCTTTTGGGGTCGTTACTACAATCATGGTATCTTTCTGCGAGAAGAATTAATCAGTGGAGTTGAATTTTCGAAGTTTCTAACCTTTATTTTATTGGACGGTTCTATTACTTTACTACTTGCATTATCTGCTGGTGTATTTTTCACAGCGCGCAATGCCAAAAGAAAAGGTTTACCTTATTGGGACAACTCTGGCAAAAGAATGGTCATCAACCTATTTATTCCCTTAGTTGCTGGAGGGTTATTTTGTTTAGTACTACTTTATCACAAGCAGATATATTTAATTGCTCCTGTGACGCTGATTTTTTATGGTTTAGCACTTATCAATGCAAGTAAATATACCATTGATGATATTCGATATCTTGGAATATGTGAGATTGTTCTTGGTTTGATAGCATCGCTATACATAGGATACGGTTTGATCTTTTGGGCGATTGGGTTTGGTGTTCTACATATTATTTACGGTTCAACAATGTACTGGAAGTATGAAAGATTTGATAACAAATCTAAATAGGCATTTCGAGAACCGTATTAGGTTAGGTATCATGTCGATGCTTATGGTTAACGATTGGGTAGATTTTAATACCTTGAAGGAGACTTTAGATATCACCGATGGTAATTTAGCAAGCCATATGAAAGCACTTGAAAATGAGGTTTATGTTGAAATTAAAAAGCAGTTTCTAAATAAAAAACCTAACACTACCTATAGGGCTACAATTGGCGGGAGAAAAGCCTTTAATGATCATTTATCAGCATTAGAAAAGTTAATAAACGCAGGACGATAATTTTTTTTATCTATAAACTTTGAAATACAAAGTACTTTTAATGAATTAAACTTAAAATTGAAGATTATGACACAAGAAACCCAATCATTCACCGAAAGAAATGCTGTACTTATTAAGGTTATGGCTATTTCATTTCTAACATTGATGCTTCTAATCCCAATATCAATGATTCGTTCATTGGTTATGGAGCGGCAAACAAGGCAGATGGAAGCCACGACTGAGATTAGTTCTAAGTGGGGCTTTGAGCAGAGACTAGTTGGGCCTATTCTTACTATTCCCTTTGTAACCTATGATTTAGATAAAGATTCAAAAAGGGTAAATATTGCGAGACACATGGCCTATTTCCTTCCCGAAAGTCTCAAAATCATTGGCACTATGAACCCTGAAGTAAAAAAGCGAGGGATATTCCAAGTTGCACTTTATACTACAAATCTGAAGGTCGACGGATTTTTCAAATCACCCCAGATTAACATTAGCGATAAAAATTTCGAAATCAACTGGCAGGACGCTTTTCTTACCATTGGAATTTCCGATTTACGTGGTATTAAGGAGGATATCAAATTCAAATGGAATAGCAATGAGATGATTTGCGAACCAGGAGTGAGAATCGAAAACATGATTGAATCTGGAGTAACAATTAATAAACCGTTGCAAACTGATTCATCAATCAAAGAGTATCAATTCTCATTCAATTTATCGCTGAATGGTTCTAAAAGGTTAAGTTTTGTACCAATAGGGAAGGAAACCGGCGTAACTCTTAATTCCTCATGGACAAACCCTAGTTTTGATGGTTCATTCCTACCCGAGGATAGTAAAATTAAATCGGATGGTTTCAAAGCTGATTGGAAGGTTTTGGAATTAAACCGAAACTTCCCTCAGAAATGGATTGATAGTAATTTCAAAATAGAAGATTCAACCTTTGGTGTAAGTTTACTTCTTCCTGGGGAAACTTACCAATTAACAGAAAGGTCGATAAAATATGCAATTTTGTTTATTGCACTAACTTTCACTGTATTCTTTTTTGTTGAAATAATGCGGAAGTTAAAAGTTCACCCAATTCAATATGTACTAGTTGGATTCAGCTTATGCTTGTTCTATCTATTACTTCTATCATTGTCGGAGCAGATTGGCTTTGGACTTGCTTACTTAATTGCAAGTGCTGGAATAGTTATAATGATTGCCAGTTATTCAAGAGGCATTTTTAAAAGCAATCGACTTACAATTATTTTGATTTCCATTCTGGTTTTGCTCTATGGTTTCCTATACATTTTATTACAATTGCAAGATTTTGCATTACTAATGGGAAGCGTAGGTTTATTCGTAATATTAGCTTCGGTAATGTACCTATCACGAAAAATAGATTGGTATGCAATTGGAGGAATGGCTAAAAATACAAACGAATAATCACAATTTTGATGATTTCATGGCGTCAATGCATCTCTAAAGATCTATTCTAGTTCTCCCTATGGTTGATATAAGTAGTTAAAAAAATAAAAAACCTTCCGAATTCTAGCGATTTTGGAAGGTTTTTATTTATAATAAATTTAATAATCCATCATTCTAATCCAAAAAATACATATCAATTTTGGATTGTAATCCAAAAAAAACATATTAATTTTGGATTGTAATCCAAAAAATACATATATTTGTAATGTAAATTTTGGAGTTATGATAGGTCGTAATATAGAAAAACTTATTTGTGAACACCTTTTTCAGAAGAAGGCAATTCTGCTCTTTGGTGCTCGACAGGTTGGTAAAACAACTCTACTCGAAAACCTGAACTGCCTTAAAGATGTTAAAACTCTATTCCTAACAGGTGATGAAGCCGATGTTCGAGAAATGCTTACGAATGCAACATCTACCCGTTTGCAATCCTATTTTGTTGATAATACAGTAGTTGTTATAGATGAAGCACAACAAATACCAAACATAGGTACAACTATAAAGTTAATTACCGATAAACTAAAACAAATTCAGGTTATTGCCACAGGTTCATCGGCGTTTGAACTAGCAAATCGGCTAAATGAGCCTTTAACTGGAAGAAAATTCGAGTTTTATGTTTACCCATTATCATTTGGCGAAATGGTTAACCACCATGGATTAATCAATGAAACTCGATTAATTGAAAATCGTTTGGTGTTTGGTTATTATCCCGAAGTTGTCACTAATTCTGGTAAGGAGGAGAAGTTCTTACGATTAATTGCTAATAGTTATTTATATAAGGATTTGTTAGCACTCGAAAATATTAAACGCTCATCACTCCTAGAAAAAATCTTAAAAGCCCTTGCTTTACAAATTGGAAGTGAAGTTTCATATAACGAAATTGCACAGCTAGTTGGAACAGATAGCAAGACTGTTGAGAAATACATCAATTTATTAGAAAAGGCATATATCATCATCAAGTTACCGGCGTTGAATCGTAATGTTCGAAATGAAATAAAGAAGGGTAAGAAAATCTATTTTTGGGATAATGGGATACGTAATGCTGTGATTTCGAATTACAATCCCATTAGTTCAAGGACTGATGCAGGAGTTCTATGGGAAAATTTTTTGGTAAGTGAACGAATGAAGCAAAACCAGTATTTACAGCGGAATGTTGCTTGTTACTTCTGGCGTACAAATCAACAACAGGAGATCGATTTTATTGAAGATGATAATGGAATATTAAAAGCATTTGAGTTTAAAATTAATCCGAAAGTTAAGATTAAACTGTCAAAAACATTTGGGGATGCTTATAATGTAACGGAGTTAGCGACTATTAGCCCAAAAAATATTGAGGAATTTTTGTCTCATTAGTTTTCAAAATACATTTAACCCTTATGAAGATTACATTCTGAACTGCATCCAGGACACCCCATTGTTTTTACTTTCCCTTTTTTTGGTACAAAAGTCCTATACATTGAGTAAACAAAGTATCCTACTGCACCTGCTATTATAAGTAATGTAATAATTTCCTGTATCATAATTATTTATATAAATAAACTTCCAATCTGGTAAACGCTAAAGGCCACTAACCAAGCCATTAGAGTGGTCGAGATAATTGTAAATGCTGCCCATTTCCAGCTTCCCGATTCTTTTTTGATTGCTGCAATCACTGCAACGCATGGAAAATATATCAGAATGAATAGAAGGAAAGTAAAGGCATTTAAGGGATTGAACACTTTCGTTCCAACCTTAGAGCCTGATTTGTAGGTTTCGTTCTTAAGTTTTCCTATTAAGGTTGATGAGTGTTCATCCGCATCTTTATCTGCCTGATAGAGAACGCCAAGAGTGCTAACAACTATCTCTTTAGCGGCAATACCCGATAGTAGACTAACGCCCATTTTCCAATCGAAACCCAGAGGTGCTATGGCTGGTTCTATAAACTTACCAACTCTTCCAAGATACGATTGTGCCTGTCGTTCCGATTCTTTATCGGTTGCTAATATTTTAATTTGTTCTGTTATTTTTGCTGTTGCAACAGAATCATTTTTTGTATTTTCAATTAATGATACTTTTTTTGATATCTGAGCATCATAATCCTTTGAATACTTAACATCTCTAGGATAATATCCGAGTGCCCAAATGAAAATAACCGCAATTAGAATAACACCTCCCATTTTTCTAAGATATTGTGAACCTTTATTCCACATATGCCTTATCGTTGAACGAAGTGTTGGTATGCGGTAGGGTGGGAGTTCCATTACAAACGGAATATCATCGGTGCGAAAATATGTGCGTTTGAAGACTAAGGCAGTCCCTATGGCTAGCAGAATACCTGTCATATAAATGGCAAAGAGCATGGTGCTTGCATGGTTAGGGAAAAATGCACCTATGATTAGGATGTAAACAGGTAGTCGTGCACTACAGCTCATGAATGGAGTTATGAGCATGGTAAGAATCCTATTATTCCTATTCTCTATAGTACGGGTTGCCATAATTGCAGGTACATTACAACCAAAACCCATAACGAGTGGAATAAATGATTTTCCGTGTAAGCCTATTTTGTGCATCAGTTTATCCATTATAAATGCTGCACGTGCCATGTATCCTGTATCCTCAAGTATTGAGATAAAGAAAAAGAGTATCAAAATATTCGGAAGAAATACGATTACACTTCCAACGCCGTTTATTATTCCTCCAATTAAAAGATCCTTTAGAGGGCCATCTGCCAAAAGATTGCTAAGTGCATTACTAAAAAGTTGTACACCACTTTCGATCCAATGCATAGGGTAATCACCAAGCGTAAAAGTGGTAAAAAAGGTAAACCACATGAAGAAGATAAAAATTGGAAACCCGAAGACCTTATGAGTCATAAGGGTATCGACAATCTCAGTTGTTTTATGCCTTTTTTCTGTCCCTTCATGAAGAGTCTCCTTCAAAGCACCAGCAATAAATCCATATTTAGCATCGGTGATGAGAGTTTCGGAATCCTCATTAAATATTGATTCAAGTGTTTTGATCTCCTGCTCGGTCAACTTTTTTATTTCCTCATAGTTTTCGGATTTCGCTAGTAGTTTGTGAACCAACTTATCCTTTTCAAGAAGTTTAATGGATAAATATCTACTTGAATAATCTATGGTGATATTGCAATTCTCTTTTACCCTCTGCTGAATGACCTGTATCGAACGTTCAATATGTTCACCATAGTTGATATGGACATGGCGTATGGTTTTATCCTTATCGGCAAATACATTAATTACAGTATCGAAAACGCTTGTTATCCCTTTACCTTTTGAACTTACTGTGGGTACAAAAGGAATTCCAATCATTTTGCCTAGCGACTTAAAATCGAAACTATCACCTTGTTGTAAAAGTTCATCATACATGTTGAGTGCCACTACCACCTTGATATCCATATCAATTAGCTGAGTGGTAAGGTATAGATTGCGCTCAAGGTTAGATGCATCAACAACATTTACAACTACATCTGGGGTGTTTTCGTGTATATATCGCCGAACATAAACCTCCTCAGGAGTATATGCTGTTAAGGAGTATGTACCTGGTAAATCTGTAATATTAAAAGTGTAACCCTTATATGTGAATTTGGCATTCTTTGAATCTACGGTAACACCACCATAATTACCAACATGTTCGTGCGAACCTGATGCATAATTAAAAAGAGTTGTTTTTCCAGCATTGGGATTCCCAACCAGCGCGATGTTTATTACTTTACTTTGTGCTTTAGCACCTGTCTCAAGAATTTCTGATTCAGGCTCTGGTGGCAAAACTCCACTGTAGTTGGATTTTAGTAATTCTTTTGCTTCATTAGGTGTAACAACCTCTACCAGTGATGATTCCTTTCTTCGGAGAGAAACCTCGTAACCCATAACCTTATATTCAATGGGGTCTTTAAGTGGTGCGTTTTTGATAACTGTAACTTTTTGCCCTTTAACAAAGCCCATTTCTGTAATACGCTTACGAAAAGCTCCACGTCCTCTTACCTTTGATATAATTCCGTATTCGCCGTTTTGTAGTTCTGATAATCTCATCTACTTTAACCTTATCTTTCTACATTAACCCGATTAAATAATTATTGTTTTATGGTGGAGCAAAAATAATCTTATTAAGATTAATTAAATATAAAATTTAGACTTTTATTCACATCGGATCTGCTTGATACACCGTTATTCGTATTGAAATTATTTGTTTACGTTGATATTCTAATAGTTGAAATGATTACCTTTTGTAATATCTTTGCATAATAATTTGAAGTTTAAGTTAACTTGGAAAATCAGGAAAACATATTTGAGAAGATTCAGTCGATTCTGGGTAATTTTAATGTGAACTTCAGTATTCTTGAGCATCAGGTTGATGTCAGATTACAGATGGAATACTTTGATTTCTCCAGAAACATTCGAAGAGATTTTGATCCCGAGTTTGTACTTAAAAGGGAGCATGAGTTATATACCGATGAAGTTAGCCTAGAATCTAAGAGGGAACTTCTTGTTTCATTAGCATCAATTGATAAGCCTGAAGCCTATAGAATTATTGAACGATTTGTTAAAGTTGCCCCTAATGAGTTAAAAGATTGGGCAATTCTATCGTTACAGGAAAGTCGGTTACTATTAGAAAGTAAACTTCTTGAGGAAAATCAGGTGTTTATATCAACTGGTTTGGGTGGATTAAGGGGAAAATTAAGGTATTTTATTGCGCTTTTCTCCGAATCGAATAGTAATTTTTCGGATATTCAACGGAATCTTATTAAGAGTGAGTTTGATTACATCTTCCCAAAATTCAAAGCTGAAGTCGAAAAGGTGGATTTTTTTTCCAACTATGCAACAATCGTTGCTTTGATTCCATTAAATATTCCTGTTAAGGATCCCATTAAAAGCGCAATCGATGAGTGTAATAACTTAGGTAATTTTATCAAGCAGGGATTTTTGATAACAAATGTTAAAATTTTGACTTCATTCGAAATCGAAAGCCTATTAAATAATACACCCCCAGAGGATTTATTCTTAAAGGAATAAAAAAACCGGTAATTAACCGATTTTTTTATTAATAGTAGAAATTTATTTTTCTAGATCATCAAACTCTATACTTGTGTATTCATTTTGTATTGCACCAACCCCCTCCTCAACTAATTCATCGGTATTAACAAAATCAGTTTGTTGAGATCTGATGTACTCTACTACATCACTTAATCCATCAGCAAATTTTTCAAAATCTTCCTTGTAAAGGAAAATTTTATGTTTTTCGAAGAAAAATTTTCCTTCACGACCAATGCGTTTTTTGCTTTCAGTGATGGTGAGGTAAAAATCGTTACGACGGGTAGCTTTAACATCGAAAAAGTAGGTTCTTTTGCCTGCTCTTACTATTTTAGAGTAAATATCTTCTTTATCAACTCTTTCAACTTCTTCAAGGTTATCAAATCCTTCTGTCATCATTTCTAAAAATTATTAGGTTAGAAACTTATATGCAATTCAAAAATAGAAAAATATTTTAATAATCATCAATTTTTTTAAACAAATTCATAATAAGAGAAAATCTATAAACATAAAAAGAAGCTGCTTGCATGGATAAATATTAGTTTTTTAAGTTGATGATTGCTTAAGAAAATATTATGGGAGAGAAATATATTAACATTCAAGGTTTTTAGACGTAATTTTTGAATATTCAAATATAAATCATCACTTCATGAAGTTTTGCCTGTATAAAAACACTCATTACTTCATAAATCTTTAATTTTTAAGAGTTTTTAATTTTTCATTTATAAAAATGACTTTATCTTTGCAAACTTTAATTTCAATTAATTGTTCGAATCCGTTCTTAAACACAATGATTAGCAGACGACTACTACGAGTTAAAATTTTGCAGATTCTTTTTGCATATTTCAAAAGCGAAAATGATTCACTCAACAATGTTGAAAAGGAACTCCTGCATAGTATTAATAAAGCATTTGATTTATACCATTATCTACTTCTTTTACCAATTGAACTTGTTGATTTTGCTGATAGTAAAATTCAGTTAGCCAAGCAAAAACATATTGCTTCTCATGAGGATTTGAATCCCAATACAAGATTTGTCGAAAATGGTTTAGTAAAACTTATTCGCGAAAATGAAGCTTTGAACGAGCATGTAACAAAGCATAAAATTGGATGGGGGAATTACCCTGAGTTGATTCGTAATCTTTATCAGCAACTTTCGGCAACTGAATATTTTCAGGCCTATATGGATGGAGAAAATTCTACGTTCAATGAAGATAAGCAACTAGTAATAAATATTTTATCAAAAGAACTTGAGGATTCTGATGAGTTTTATCAATTTCTGGAAGAGCAGAGTATTTATTGGAACGATGATTTAGAGTTCATGCTGAGCATGGTTATTAAAACATTAAAGAAGTTTAGTGAAGGTCAACCCGCCTCAACATCTCTTTTCCCAATGTATAGAAGTGATGATGACGAGGATTATATAAAGAGGTTGCTCAAAAAGGTGATTTCCAACCATGAGGAAAATGTTAACCTGATTGAAGAGTATACACAAAATTGGGAGGTGGATCGTATTGCAAGTATGGATATTCTAATCATGGAACTTGCATTAACTGAAATAAAAGAATTTCCTTCAATACCAGTTAAGGTTAGTTTTAATGAGTATATCGAAATTGCTAAGTATTATAGTACCGATCAAAGTAGTACATTTATTAACGGAGTTTTGGATAAAATTATTATATCGCTTCGCAAAAAAAATCTATTTGTAAAACAGGGGCGAGGTTTAATCGGGGAAGAAGATGATCGTTTAGTTTTATCTGATGACGAAATAGAGTAAAACCCTAATTGTAATATGCTAGTACTTATGCAATTAAGGAAGTTTATTGTAACCTATTTTTGTTAAAAGTTTAATATTAAAGGTGTGTAGAGTCATCTAAGCATTGAAATAGAAACCATTATCAGTTACTAGCAACTTTTATTAATTATGTTTAATTTTGTTGCTTTAAATAGAATTGTATGCATCGTGTTTTATTCACCTTTGTTTCTATAATTATTCTTTCAATTTTTACTGGTTGTGCAAATTCACCTAGAGAAAATGCAAATCACAATGTTTCGACTCAAACGAATAAAGAAAAATATGCTGAACTTCAGTATACTGAAGATTTTTTCGATTTTGGTTCAATTATTCAAGGTGAAGTTGTTACACATACCTTTTACTTTCGTAACATAGGCACAGAGGATCTAATTATTAAAGAATTAATACCAGACTGTGGATGTACACAACCTAAAATTGATAAAAAAGTTCTTAAACCTGGCGAGGAAGGAGTTGTTGAGGTAATCTTTGATAGTAAAGGCTGGCAAGGATCCCAATACAAATCGGTTACGCTTAGAACTAATTCAATAATTAGAGAGAAGTCAGTTACAATTAAAGCAAATGTAGTTCCTCAGAATTGATTGGAGAATTTAACGAATTTTAATATAGAATGAACGACCAAAATAAGTATTAACCATAAAAACAATTTAAAAATGAACAATTTACTTTTTGTAACATTACAACAGCAGGCTAATCCATTGACTACTTTTTTACCTTTGGTACTGATCATAGTAGTCTTCTATTTCTTCATGATTCGCCCACAGATGAAACGCCAAAAAGAGTTGCGAAAATTCCAAGAATCACTTTCAAAAGGTGATAAAGTGATTATTGCTGGAGGAATATATGGTAAAATTACCGAAGTTAAGGAAGAATACGTTGTTGTAGAAATCGACGAAAATGCAAAGGTAAAGGTTATTAAGAGCGCTGTTGTTCGTGATTCCTCCGATTTACAGCCACAGAAATAATAAATAATTCATATCTTTACAGAGTTCTGTGCAATGTTTAAATTGCTGGAACTCTGTTTTGTTTATTATCAAATTCAAAAAATTGGATTCGTCATTATTACGTCAATTTGGGCAGATGTTTGGAAAGAGCAGGGCAAAGTTCAATCAGCGTCTTGTAATCTTCCTTTTTTTCTTGATTGTATCCACAATAATCTGGTATTTAAGTAAATTAAGCCACGAGTATTCTACAAATCTTTCTTATCCAATTCGCTACGAAAGTTTACCCCATGGTAAGGTTTTAGTAGGCGAACCTTTAAGGAAGATGCAATTGAAAGTGAAAGCCTTTGGGTATACGCTTTTAAAATGTAAAATGAGCGCAGCACTTTCTCCAATTGAACTCGATCTCAATAAGCATTTAAGCCAGTCCTATGAAGGTTCAAAACCAAAGTATTTTATACTAACATACAGAATACGTAATAGTGTGGCAAAACAGCTGGGAAGTGATATTCTTTTGGAAGGAATTGAACCCGATACACTTTTTGTAGAACTTGCGGAGATGGTTGAAAAAAAAGTTCCAGTTCAGCCTTTAATTGAAACGGATTACGAACGGCAATACATGCAAAGTGGTAGTATTACTTATGATCCTGAAAGCATAGTGCTAAGTGGACCAAAGTCAATTTTGGATACAATCTCAAAAGTTCAGACGAAATTATTAAAGCTAACAAAACTTAATCAAAAGGTTTCTAAAAAGATTTCCATCCTTCCCATTCATCAGGTTAGTTTTTCATCTAGAAGCGTTATAGTTAATATCCCTGTTGAGAAATATACTGAACTTTTAGTTCAAGTACCAATTGAGGTTGAAAATCAACCAGATAGTGTTAAAATGATGTTCATACCCAAAAGCATCAGTGTAAAGTGTAATGTTGCTCTTAGTAAGTATTTCACACTTAAACCAAGGATGTTCAAAGCGGTTGTAGATTATAACTTAATAAGTAAGTCAATAAACAAAAAATTGAAAGTTAAGTTAATCACAATTCCAGAGTATGTCAATCTGGTGGATTTTGATCCAAAGTATGTAGAGTTTATAATCGAGAATCGTTGATGCTTAAATTAGGTATTACCGGTGGAATTGGAAGTGGTAAGACACTGGTTTGTTCTATCATTTCAGCAATGGGTTACCCAGTTTTTAATGCTGATTCAGTGGCAAGACGGATTGTTGAAGAGGATTCAAAAATCATTTTGTGCATAAAGGAAGTTTTTGGTGATGATATCTATGTGAATAACTTACTAAATAGAAGAAGAGTTGCTGAACTCGTTTTTTCTAACCCTAATTTACTTGAAACGCTCAATTCTATTGTTCATCCTGCGGTTAAAGAGTATTTTAATAGTTGGGTATTAAATTATCAATCAAGATCATTAGTAGTAGAAGAAGCAGCTATCCTATTTGAGAGTGGTACTTATAAAAATTTGGATAAAATAGTAGTTGTTACTGCACCTCTTGAACTAAGAATTAATAGGGTGAAAGAACGAGATGGTGTGAGTAGAGAGGCTATTTTAAATAGGATTAACAGTCAATTTTCTCAAGACGAATTAATAAAAAGAGGTGATTATATTATAGAAAATGATGGGGTTCAATTAATTTTGCCCCAAATTGTAGTTATTATAAATGATTTATTAAAAGATTCATAGTAAGATGGGAAAGTATGGAAAATGGATTACTGGCGGATTAGGTTGGGCAATATTTGGTCCAATAGGCGGTATTCTGGGTTTTGCAATCGGTTCTATTTTCGACAGCGCAGAGATTTCAACAAAAGTTTATACTGGTGAATCAAGCCGAAATGGATTTATTGTTAGTCTTTTGGTATTGGTATCAGCGGTAATGAAGGCTGATGGTAAAGTATTCAAGTCAGAACTCGATTTTGTTAAAAAATACTTTTACGATAATTTTGGTGCTGATGCGGCTCGTGAAGCAATGATACTTCTACGCGATATCCTTAAACAACAGGTACCTTTAAAAGATGTTTGTACACAGATTCGTGATAATGTTGACTATTCATCAAGACTTCAGTTAATTCATCTTCTTTTTGGTGTAGCTTATGCCGATGGAATTGTAAGTAAAGCAGAGCAGGATGTAATTAGCGATATTTCTGGATTCTTGGGCATTTCGTCACAAGATTTTGAATCCATTAAAGCGATGTTTGTTGTTAACATTAATAGCTACTATACAATTCTTGAAGTTGAGCCCACTTCTACAAACGAGGAAATAAAGAAAGCCTATCGTAGTATGGCTATAAAACACCATCCAGATAAGGTTGGTTATTTAGGAGAAGATCTTAGGAAGAATGCCGAACAAAAATTTAAAAAGATTAATGAAGCTTACGAAAAGATAAAAAAGGAGAGAGGATTTAATTAGTTGAAGTTGGAAGTTAGAAGACGGAAATCAGAAGGCAAAAGTTAAAAAGCAACGACATTGCAGATCAGTCATACCGTAAAACAGTAATTTATTACTTGGAATTTGAATTTTGAATAATGTTAATAGGATTTTATTAACTTTGTAACAATAATCGAAGAAATCAATTTGTATGGAACTAAAAGACATAATGGCAATTTCGGGGCATTCAGGCCTCTTCAAGTTTATCTCTCAAGGACGCCATGGTATTATTGTAGAATCGTTATCCGATGGAAAACGAACAAACATCTCTGCTTCTGCTAAAGTAAGTTCGCTTAGCGATATAGCAATATTTACTAACGATACTGAAGTACCTTTTAAAGAAGTACTTAAGAAGATTAAGGATACAGAAAATGGTGCTCAGGCAATTAGCCAAAAATCGGATGATAAGGAGTTAAAGAAATATTTTGAGAAGATTTTACCCGAGTACGATCGCGAAAGGGTTTATACCAGCGATATTAAAAAAGTGATTACATGGTATAATCAACTTCAAGCACTTAACTTGCTTGATATTCTTGAAAAAGAAGAAAAACCTGCAGAAGAAAATTCACCTTCTACTGAAGAAGAAATAAAATAATTTGCCAAACAAATTTGTAAAGTCGAACCCATCGGTTCGGCTTTTTTTTTAGCATATTAAAATAGCCATTATGAACAGCTCAAAAAATATGACCTTTCTTTCTTCAAATTTTAGTATCACTGATTGGAACTCCATAGAATCCTATTTCAATCATCTTAATGAAATGCCTTTGACTACAGAAGATGAGTTAAATAAATTTCTTTTGTATAAATCTGAACTGGAAACGGCTATTGATGAAGATCAAGCTTGGCGATATATTCATGTAAATATTGACACTAGGGATGAGGGAGCTAAAAAGGCTTTCGAATTTTTTATTGATGAGATTGAACCTAAGGTTGAAAGTTGGTTTAACAAAATTGATAAAAAACTTGCAGTTTCTGCTGCTATGAAAGTTTTTGAGAAGAAGCATATTATACCTGCTCGATCACTTAAAAAGAATATCGAAATCTTTCGTGAGGAAAACCTTTCGATTTTTGCTGAACTTCAGAAAGAGGAGCAAGAATATGGCTCAAATATCTCGGAGATGACCGTAATCATTAATGAGAAGGTTTATACTTTAAAGCAAGCTACTGAGTTGCTTCAAGAAAATGATAGGAGTTTTAGAGAGCAGGTGTACAAAAATATCCTTGCAAAAAGGGTGGAGAAATCAGAGAGTTTTAATGAACTCCTTTCGAGCATGCTTCGCAAACGTTATAAGATAGCTGTTAATGCTGGCTATAAGAACTATAGAGATTATCAGCATTACAATCTTGGTCGTTTTGATTATACAGTGGAAGATATACAGGACTTCCACCAAGCCATTATACTTGAGGTTAACCCACTTGTAGATGATATCATGCAACATCGTAAACGTAAACTTGACGTTGATAGGCTAAAACCATGGGATTTGCAGGTTGATATCGAAGGGAAAGCACCTTTACGACCCTTTACAACAACAACAATCCTTAAAGAGAACGCTAAGGAGTGCTTTAGTTCTATAAGTAGCGATTTTGGAGATATTTTTAGTCTACTAGACAAGGAAAATCTTTTGGATCTTGATTCAAGAATTGGTAAAGCACCTGGAGGATTTAACTACCCATTACATAAGAGCAATCGCTCGTTTATTTTCATGAATGCAACAGGCAGTATGGATGATTTTGAAACATTGATGCATGAGGGTGGTCATGCATTCCATGCGCTTTACTGTAAACATTGGCCTTTAATCGATTACAAGAATACACCTGCGGAAGTAGCAGAATTAGCATCTATGTCGATGGAACTGATTTCGATGGAGCATTGGGAGCAAGTACTTAAAGATACATCTGAACTTAAACGTGCTAAGCGTATGCTTTTGGAGGGAGCAATTATAATCCTTCCATGGATTGCTGCCGTTGATAAATTTCAGCATTGGCTTTATACAAACCCTGAACATACTCATCATGAACGTAATCTTGCATGGACAAGAATTTACAAAGAATTTTCGAGCCCTATAATCGATTGGGAAGGAGTAGAGGAAGCGTTTGTTTTTTCTTGGCAACGACAGTTGCATATTTTTGAGATGCCATTCTATTATATTGAATATGCGTTTGCACAGCTTGGTGCAATTGCAATTTGGAAGCACTATAAGGAAAACCCAGATTTAACCTTAAATCAATACAAGAACTTTATGAAAAAGGGTTACTCTTTAACTATTCAAGAAATCTACAAAGAAGCGGGTATTGAATTTTCTTTTTCAAAGGAATATCTAGGTGAACTTATAGGATTTATTAAGAAGGAGTTGGATAGGCTTTACTAAAATTATTTGATTTTCAGCACAACAATAGATTGTTGCTTTGTCATGCTGAACGAAGCGAAGTGTCTAGTCTTTAGATAATTAGATCCTTTGCTTCGCTCAGAACCGAGCTTGCGAGTTCGGCGGAGCCAATGACACCTTACATCGAGCTGACGTTAATTAATACAGTGGGTATAATCTGCATAGATCCTCTATAGATAGTAATGTTCAATAACTATCTTTATTCCAATTGCTATAAGAATTATTCCCCCAATTATTTCCATTTTTTGCCCAAAGTGAGAACCCGTTCTTTTACCGAAAAGTATACCCAACATAGATGCAATAAATGTAACTGAACCAATAATTATAACAGCCAGAAACATATTTACTTCAATAATCGCAAAGCTAATGCCTACAGCCAAAGCATCAATACTTGTAGCCAGAGCCATACTGATTATTACCTTTATGTCTAAAGGATCAATGTTTTTATCATCGCTATTTTTCTGGCTTTCCAGAAGCATTTTAACTCCTAGTATGGTAAGAATGCCAAGAGCCACCCAGTGGTCGAAGGGCTCTATCCAATTTCTAATAGTAATTCCACCTAGCCAACCAAAAACCGGCATTATTGCTTGAAAAATTGCTAGAAAAAAAGCAATACGAACAGCTTGCCAGAATACAATTTCTTTTCGAATAAGACCACTTGAAACAGATACTGCGAAAGTATCAAAACAAAGACCAATTGCAAGGAGAAACAGTGTGATTAAGTCCATAATTATTTTTTTCAAAAATAATATAAACTTAATAACTAATCGCAGTTAGGCATGTTGAGTTAATGGTAAAAAAATAGTAAAGGTGGAACCCTTGTCAGGTTTCGATTCAATAAGTATTTTTCCGCCATTCTTCTCAATTAATCTTTTAACTAGTTTTAAGCCAAGACCGGTCCCCTGTTCATTATTTGTTCCTAAAGTAGTAAAATTTTGACTACCGTCAAGAAGCCTACCAATTATATCTTTGGGGATACCCATGCCAGAATCAATAAATTTAAGAACAGCATTTGCCCCATCACGGAATCCGAGGATTTGAATTTTACCCTCGTTAGGCGTAAACTTAATAGCATTAGAAATCAAATTTCTGAATATTGTCTGGATCATATAAGAATCTGCGTATGCAGATAATTCGTCTTCAATATCATTTTTAATAGTAATTTTTTTTAATGATGACATTCCCGAAAGTAAAACCAACGAATAATCAGCTATAGGTTTTAGATGAATTACTTCAGGCTTAAAGGATATTTGTCTTTGACTTTTCGCCCATTCAAGCAAATTTTCGAGCAAATTATATGTTTCCTGTGTAGAGTCTTTTAGTGATAAAATTAGATCATTGCGGCTATGATTATCCAAACTATCATTATTCTCAGCAATAAATGTTATCATTTGATTCAATGAACCGATGGGGCCTCTTAAGTCGTGAGCTATAATTGAGAAAAGTTGATCTTTTAAAGAATTGGCTTCCTGAAATGCTACTTCAGCCTTTTTAACATCAGTGATATCAGCAATCGTAATAACAATTTCAGATACTTCAATTGAGTTATCAGCATTAAAACCAACATTTAAAAGTAGATATCGATTTTCCCCTGAATTGATTAGAATGGGAACTTCGATACTTTCATCATGTTTAATCCCTTTTTTGGAATCTTCAATGGTTTTTTCAATGAACGCTCTTTTTTCATTAGAAATTAATTCCATGAAATTTTTAATATTGAATGGTCCTTGAGTTTTCTTCCAGCCAAGCAATGGGTAGGCTACTTCGTTTAAGGTAATGTAATTATAGGCAAGTTTCCAACTTAAACTCCCAAGATTTGCAATTTGTTGTGCCCTCCGAAGTGTTGCTCTATTTTCTAGGAGTTCTTTCTCTATTTGTTTTCGGGATGAGATATCCTCAATAAGTTTTATGAAATGGGTAATATTACCTTGTGGGTTAAAAATTGCTTTAACAGCAACCTTGCAAAAGATGGTTGAATTATCTTTTCGGATAAATCTTTTTTCAATGCTATAACCATCTGTTTTGTGAACAATTACATCGTTGTATAGTTTCAATTCTGTTAAAAAATCATCGGGATGGGTAATTTCATCCCAAGTTTTTTGTTTTAGCTCTTCGGCAGAGTATCCAAGTATAATACACAGTTTATTATTAAATGATTTCCATTCTTTTTTTTGGTTGATCTCTGCCATCCCGATAAGATCTGATTCAAAGAATAACCTATACTGTAATTCTCGTTCTGCTAAACTTCTTTCTGCAATCTTTCTTTTGGTAATGTCTTGTGATATAATAAATATGAGTGGTTTGTTGGAGGCAAAGAATTTTACAAAAATTCCTTCTGCAAAGAATTCTTCTCCTTTTTTATTTTTATGAATTCTTGTTTGAACTCTGTGAGAACCTTTTCTAAAAGCATTCTCAATAGCAGAATAGGTATCTTCAACCTCAGCTGTGATCAAAGAATATGGTTGTCCTATTATTTCATCCCGTGTATAACCATACCTGTTTTCAAAGGCTTTATTAACATCAATAAATGTTTTATTATCAGGGTTTATTACGCTAACGGCATCAA
Organism: Bacteroidales bacterium; assembly: GCA_013141385.1. NCBI lineage: Bacteria > Pseudomonadati > Bacteroidota > Bacteroidia > Bacteroidales > Bacteroidales bacterium. The sequence goes on from JABFRB010000001.1 coordinate 228,409, forward strand.
TATTTGACTCAAAAAGTGCCTTGTATTTTTGTTCTCTTTCATGGCTTTGATTTTCAGCCTCTTTACGTTTTGTTATGTCTAAAGATAATCCTATAACTTTACAAATTTCCCCTTTTTCCTCGAAAGATCTCCCGTGTACTAGGACATAATTTATTAAGCCATTTGGCATATTATGCCTTAATTCTATTTCAAAATTTAATGGAGTATTTTTTAATTTATTAAAAAGCAAATTGAAAGAATTAAGATCATCTGAGAAGATATATTTTTTATACTCACTTAGGGTGCTAGGAGGTGAACTAGGATTGTACCCAATTACTCTATAACCTGATTTCGACCACTTTATTTCTTCAGTTTCAGTATTAAGTTCCCAACTTGTAATATTGGCTATTTCTTGTGATTCTTCAAGTAAATTGCGACTTTCAGTTAGTTCTTTTTCAATAATTCCTCGATGGTCAATTTCTTGGAAAAGCTTAAGATTTAATTCTCGGAAACTATTTGTTTGTAATTGTATTTCCTCCTCAATACCATGATAGGTTTTTTTTAGCGATTCAAAAGCTAAACGTTTTTCGTTAACAACAACCCCTAAAACGAGAGAAATAAAAAAAAAGAATAGTATAAAGTAATGAATATTTGAAGCATTCAAGTAGGGATCTGGTGAAAAAAATATACCACTATTTTTACTTGCATTATAGATTGTGAATAGGTAGAAGATGAGTAAACTTAATGTTAAGTCACTAATATTTTTTCGAAAAGCAACAATGAATATTGATGGAAATACTAGAAAATAAATTGGAAATGAGTAAGGTGGATTGATCACCTTAAGTACTTCAAGAATACTAGGACCAATTAAAACAATAAGGAATAACAAAAACTCCCATGAAAATTGGAGATTTTTAAGTGTAATCTTTTTGTTTTTGTTGAGAAATGAAATAAAAAAGGGTGTTAACGATAATATGGACAATGTAATACTTAACCAAGTCAGATGTAATAATTTGATATAAGTTATGGTTGAATTTATAGCACTCGAATTATAGAGTATAAATGAAAGTATTATTGCTTGCGGTAATGAAGATAAAAGGGCAAAGGTGAAAAATCGTTTTAGTCCGTTATTCTTCTCAATTAAAAAAGCAGCACCGTTATTAGTATTTAGAGATTTATAAAATATCAGCAAGGTTAAGCACTCAGATAAAATGTAAAGAATTGAGTAACCCGGTGTAAGATGTAATACAGGAATTGTTGAAAAAATGCTAATGAATTGCCAGAAAACTGCACCTAAAAAGAAACCAACTATCGATTTTACTCCCCTAGTAATCATCACTCCTGCCATTAAACCTGTTGTAAGGGCACAGTAAAAAGGTAATGATGATTTATTAACTGCAAGAGTACTAATAATCGATGCAAAAATAAATAGTAAAGCTATAAAGAAATACTCTTTAATTGATGAAATGCTAAGCCATTCACTTTTAACGTTCATGGTGTTGTATTATTATTTTATAAATAAACATATCTATATGACTTTTGTTTTTAACGTGATAAAAGTTAAACAATTCGTAATATATTCGCTTTGCTAAGTTTTAGAAATCAGTGACATGAAACGTTAAGTAATTTATATCAAATTAAAGCGGAAGTCAAATTTAAATTTATTTTGAGTAGTAAAATATAAAATCAATAGGATATTGATTGCCAATTGATTTTTTTATTCTAATTTCAGTGCCTATATATTATCATTATGTCGGGTAATAATAATTATAACTGGAAGGACAAACTTTTTTTAATTGTTGAGGATGATCCTGCAAGTTCAATGCTTTTAGAGATTATACTTTCCAAAACTGGTGCAAAGTTACTTTTCGCAGAAAGTGGCGAGATGTCAATAGAAATAGTAAAGATGACCAGAGGTATTGATATCATCTTAATGGATATTAAAATGAAAGGTATTAGTGGATTTCAGGCTACCACTTTTATTAAGCAGATTGCCCCAGATATACCAATTATTGCTCAAACAGCCTGTGTTGTTTATGGGGACAAGGAGCGTTGTTTTGAATCGGGTTGTTCTGGGTATATTCCTAAACCAATAAATTACGAGGTGCTTTTAGAAACAATCAATAATCACCTAAATAAGGTTACTACAAAAGAAGTTACAAAAGATCAGCTCTATTCAAATTGATTTATAAAGTTCACCTTACTATTATTGTACAGACCTTTTGTTTAAATAACAATATTTATTCATTTGTTATTATTTGGATTTGGAATGTATAGAGAACCTCCTCGTTTTTTAGCTAAATTAATGTGTACTCTGTTAGTATAAAGCAAATAGTATTTTACTGAGTTATAAAGATACGTAATCAGATATAAGCGAATGGATTTTAAACTTACAGCTGAATTTCAGCCAACTGGCGATCAGCCCGATGCGATTAAGCAGCTAGTTGAAGGTTTTATTCGTGGAGATAAATTTCAAACACTACTCGGGGTTACAGGATCAGGAAAGACTTTTACAATTGCCAATGTTATTGCAAACCTTAATAGACCAACCCTAATTCTTAGCCATAATAAAACATTAGCGGCTCAGTTGTATGGTGAGTTTAAGCAGTTTTTTCCTGAAAATGCTGTGGAATACTTTGTTTCTTACTACGATTACTATCAACCAGAGGCATATTTACCAGTTACGGACACCTATATAGAAAAAGATCTTTCAATAAATGATGAGATTGAAAAGTTGAGGCTTAGCGCAACATCCTCTTTGCTTTCTGGTCGTAGAGATGTTATTGTAGTATCATCAGTTTCATGTCTTTATGGTATTGGAAATCCACAAGATTTTTACAATAGTACAATAAGAATTAAAGTTGGGCAGAAGTTGAGTCGAAATCAGTTTTTACGTCAGCTAGTGGATAGTCTATATTCACGTAATGAGGTTGATTTTAAGCGTGGTACATTTAGAGTAAAAGGTGATAGTGTCGATATCTTTTTAGCGTATGGTGATAAAGGGATTCGAGTTGTTTATTTCGGAGATGATATAGAGGAAATAGTGGTTTTTGATCCCATAAGTGGATCCCGTTTAGAGACTTTACCTGAAACGGTGATATATCCAGCAAATATTTTTATAGCAGCAAAGGAACGCATGAACTCTGCTATTTATGAGATTCAGGATGATTTAGTCAAGCAAATAAACTTTTTCAGAGAGAATGGTAAGGCGGCTGAGGCAAAAAGGATTCAGCAAAGGGTTGAGTACGATCTGGAGATGATCCGCGAATTAGGTTACTGCCCAGGAATTGAGAACTACTCTCGGTATTTTGATGGACGTCCTGCTGGGATGCGACCTTTCTGTTTGATTGATTATTTTCCTAAAGATTTCATCTCAATAATTGACGAAAGTCATGCTACAATCCCTCAAATTAGGGCAATGCAAGGAGGCGATAACTCTCGGAAGCATACCTTGGTTGAGTATGGTTTCCGTTTACCAGCAGCTGTTGATAATCGACCCCTAAAATTCGATGAGTTTGAAAGCCTTATTAGTCAAGTTATTTTTGCAAGTGCTACTCCTGCCGATTATGAACTTCAGCAATGTCAGGGTGTTATTGTTGAGCAGTTGATAAGGCCAACAGGCCTTTTAGATCCTGTCATTATTGTAAAACCTAGTTTAAATCAGGTTGATGATTTGATAGGAGAGATTAATCAATGTGTTGAATTAGAGGAGCGTGTGCTTGTTACAACCCTTACAAAACGAATGGCAGAGGAGCTGGTTAAATATTTAGTTAAGTTTGATATTCGATGTAGGTACATTCATTCTGATGTAGATACTCTAGAGAGAGTTGAAATAATGGATAACCTAAGGAGCGGGCTATTTGATGTTTTGGTTGGAGTAAACCTTCTTCGTGAGGGATTGGATTTGCCTGAGGTTTCTTTGGTTGCTATTCTTGATGCTGATAAGGAAGGGTTTTTACGTTCAGCACGTTCGCTAACACAAACCGCTGGTCGTGCAGCAAGAAATATCAACGGTAAGGTAATTATGTATGCCGATAAGATAACCAATTCAATGAAGATAACCATTGATGAGACAAATAGGAGGAGGGAGAAACAGCTTTTATATAACGAAAAATATGGGATAACACCTAAACAGATTATAAAAGCTAGAGTATCTGTTCTAGGTAAGGGAGCAGCTGGTAAAGCAAAGACAATAAATCCTTACACAGAGCCCTTGAATATTGATTATGCTGCTGATCCCGTGGTTCAATATATGAGTGAAGGTGCTTTGTTAAAAGCAATAGAAAATGCTAAAAAATCAATGGAAAAAGCAGCAAAAGAACTCGATTTTATTGAAGCAGCACGATTTAGAGATGAAATGCTAGCATTACAGAAAGTGAAAGACGGGAGAGGAAAAAGCGTATAGAAATTTTACTGAATAGTGATAGTAAATAAGAACAGGGATTAACAGATTAGAAACCGTTAATCCTTGTTCAATATTCAAAATGAAAAATCGTTAAAATAAAAAGTTAAGCCCAATATAAGTACCTGCATCACCATCCTTTTTATCAAATACTTGACCATGATCTATGGCTATTATGAAATTCTGGTTCATTACTATCCTTAAGCCAGCACCATAACTAAGATGTATCTCTTCACCATTGGGTGTGAAATATTCACTATTATCTCTCCTAATAATTGGGTCGATAGGAATGGATTTAATAACTTTTCCTCCATCGACAAAAGTATTAAGAGCTAAATAAAAATTCTGCTTTATAAAATAGAATTTAGCAAATTTCCACCTAAATTCAAGGTTTCCATATGCTATTCCATCTCCAATAACTCTATTTCTCAAAATTCCCCTTAACGTTTTACCACCACCAAGACCCTCACTTGTTGCCCCTCTTAAGAATAGAGTAGTCATGTTTGGCTCTAAATAATAAGGACATTTACCAAGAATAGTTGTTTGATAGCCTAGCCTATAAACAAACGATAACTTATCTTTTATTAAAGTAAAGTACTGTCTATGAGTTAATGAAAGTTTTACATGTTCATATTTTTTCCCTATTCCCATAAAAGAAGGGGCATAAGTTAAAATGGCTTCAGTCCAAATACCCTTCATCGGATTAGGCTCATTATCACGGGTATCAATAACAAAACCTGTTTTTAGGTATGTTGTAAAACCACCATCCCTTTCTTTTTCATCAATTAATCCCCAGTCAACGTATTTTTGGAATAACCCACCATCAACGTATGGAAGTTTTTTACTATCGCTTTTACCTTTGTTCAATGCATTCACGTCAACAGTGTCAATTGCATAATTGTACAAACCAATTCCAGCAACCCAACCAAATCGTTTATCGGTTAGTTTTCCTTGTAAATCGGTTGTGAATCGGGTTAATTTTCTATCATATTTATAGAAGGCTCTGCTCCTGTATATTGAGGGTGGCTCTGAGTCGTCAGTCCATTTTTGGTTATAGATAGATTCATAACCGTTAAACCCATAAAAATCATACGTTTTATCGGTAAGATAAGCCAAATCTGAAGTAACCCTCAAACCGGGAATAAGATATTTAGAGTCGTAATAAAGTCTATTTATCCCGCTCCCTTTTGTATATCTCGATATTTCTGCATATACCATATGCTTGTACTGTGGATAGGTTGTACCATCCCCGTAGTTAAATAGTTGAACAAGTGCCCCGTACTCAAGCCCAAGATCAGTGTCGAAAGCAATGACAGGAAGCCCACCAACATTCCACCCAGTTTTAATCTTTTCCTGTTTTAATTGTTTTTTTAAAGTGTCAGTTTGTGCTGAACAAACTAAAATTGCCCCAAAAAAGGCGAATGAAAGTAAAAGATGTTTATTCATATTTTAAGGAAGGTTAGTTGAACAAATATAATTTTTATTGTGAGAACAAAAAAGGGAGTGCTAATAAATGCTCCCTTTTTTACTTTCAATTATTGAATTCTTATATTTTAAAATCCGTTTAGTTTAATATAAATAGTTGGAATAAGGAGTAAAAATGCTACTACTATTAAAATTAGCATTAATGGCAAAAACCACCTAAACCATTTGTTGAAAGGTATTTTTGCAATACTTAAAACCCCTACAGTTACACCTGAAGTGGGTGATATAAGATTAGTAAATCCTCCACCCAATTGATAAATAGTTACGGTTGTTTGACGGCTAATTCCAATCAGATCAGAAAATTGTGACATCAAAGGAATTGTAAGTGCAGCCTTTGCTGAACCAGAGGCTATAATGAAGTTTAATAGATTGTAGAATATAAACATTATGGCGATAGATACTAGTTTCCCATAACCTTCCATAGCACTTGCCGAAAAGAAAAGCAAAGAATCAATTATTTTACCCTGCTCAAGAATAACAACAATGCCACTTGCCAGTCCAACGACCAACGCAGCAGACATGATATCCTTTGCCCCCTCAATGAACAATCGGGCTATCTGATTTGCATTCTTACCAAATGCTATGCCTGAGCAAAGTCCCATCACAAGGAATAGCGAAGAGATTTCCTTAATATACCACCCATAGCCCATAACTCCCACAATTAGGAATAGTATGGTAAAGAACAGAATGTTTACTATAAACAGTTGCACAGAATGGCGCAATGCTAATATGCCAGCAACAACCCAAATAATAGTTGCAATGGGTATAATTGGTGCTGAAACTGTACTATTGCCAATTGTCAGATGAGTAATAGGATAGAAGTATGAAGAAATTGCGAATACAAAAGATACAATAGAAAAAATTATCCAAGCAGCATTTGTTGGTTTTGTTTTAGACCCATTACCTTCAGTTGTGTTTTTATGACGCCAGTATTCATCAATTTCATAAACAGGTGAAAGTTTAGGATTCTTTTTAATCCTATTTGCATACCATATAACATAACCAATTCCAATAGAATTTATAACAATCCAAATAATAAATCGATATTCAATACCTGAAAAAAGTTGAATTCCCGATAATCCCTGTGCAATACCAATAGTGAATGGGTTTAATAGTGCACTAGCAAAACCCAAGCCTGCTCCTAAAAAACACATACAAACACCAACTATAGAGTCATAACCCATACTTATTGAAAGTGGAACAAATATGACTACAAAGGCAATTGTCTCCTCGCTCATTCCAATAACTGCCCCAAAGAAGCTAAAGCATATCATAATTAAGGCAATTACAAGATTATTTACCCCAACTATTTTTAAAAATTTAAATCGTTCAATCCTTTTTGTAAAATTCAGGAATGAATATATAGCCACATCAAGAGCCTTGCTTTCATTCATGAGCCAAAAAGAACCGCCAATCATGAGAATATAAAAAACAATATCATAAGTTCTTTTCATTCCTTGGAAGATGGATGTGAAAACTTGCCAGGATTGAGGCTGATTATCGACCTTTACAAAAGACCCTGGAACTATAACTTCCCGGCTAATTCCATTAACATCTTTGCTAACCCTTGCAAATTCTCCACCGGGTACAATCCAAGTTAAAACGGCAGCAATAATAATGATCGCAAAAATTATTACATATGTATGTGGAAACTCTTTTTTCTTTTTTTGATTATCCATTGGTAGCAACTTTTTTAAATTTAGTTTGCCAATTTAGTAATTTATCTTCCAATTAATGATTCCAAAAATGCAATTAGGCTTTTTTTTTGTCATATTTTATTTATTTCAATCACTGCTTAACTTGAATTCGATGTAAATATAACATATTGATTATCAGAATAGTGTTAGATTGTTACTTTATCATACAGAACGAAATTAAATATCTGTCTTATAGATAATTATATCCTTCACTTCGCAAAGGAGGACATCTTACATTGAACGGACTTTAATTAAGTTGCTAGTAACAGTTTAAAGTTTTTCGATTTCTGATTTACTGCATCATATCATTTTTTTATTTGACTTTAATTACAAGAACTAAGATTTTGAACCAATCATACAAGCAATTAAATAACACGAAATTAGCAACTAGCATCTAGTCCTTGTAAATGTAACTTTAAGTATTATTTTTGTGTAGTAAATGCTAAATAACATATTGATCATGAAAATAAGATATATCTTTCTAATTACATGTGTTTTAATGTTTTCTGAATTAGGTTTTGGACAAAAAAATATCTTAACAGAGGACAATTCTTTTAGAAGAACCTTTTTTGAAAAAGGTTGGGTTATTACTAATAATGATGACACACTTAAAGGATTTATTTTTTTTGGCTACATTGAGGTAACCCCCGAATTTGTAAGATTTAAAAACAGCGAAAGCAGTAATGATGAAATTAGATTTAAACCGGAAGACATTTTAGAGTTTAAGTTTGCAAACAATATTTTTGTTAGTAAGAAGTTAACAATTGATGTAAGTCCAAGTGATTACGATGAAATTAAAAGTAACCCTGAACAAAAAACTAGTACGAAAACAATTTTCTTAAAAAAACAAGTTCAAGGAAGGGTATCTTTGTTAGTTCATTATGGAATTGATGAAAGAAATCATTATTTTGCTCAAAAAGAAGGAGATACTACAATATATGAATTAACAAATAGAATGAGAATTAAAGAATCAAGTTCGGGAGGTACTGGTTTAGCAGGTGATAATAAATATTTAGGGATTCTTTCTTTTTTGATGAGTGATGTTAAAGACATTCAAACTACAATTAACAAAACAAAATTTAAATTATCAAGTATAGAAGAATTGATTTCTGATTATAATGTCACTTCAACAACAAACGATAAAGTATATTCAATAAGAAAAGAAGAAATCAAATTAATATCTGGTATTCAAATTGGATTATCGAGTTCAATTTATAATGCTTCAGTATATACTTTTTCAAATTCAAATACACCTATTTTGGGTCTTTATTTGAAATTTCAATTACCAAGATTTCAAAGGTTATTTTTTAATAATGAGTTACAATATATTTCATATGACACTAAAAGTTATTATAAATTGAATAATTACGTTGAGACTGCTGAATTAAAACTTAAAAATATTGAATACAATCCATCTTTGAGGTTCAACTTCTTTCATAGTAAATTTACACCATATGTAAATCTAGGCTTATTTCTGGTGTTGAATTTTCAGGATAATTCTAAGTTAATTATAAATAACAATAATATTATTTCTACACGTAACAATTTATTGGGTGTACCACTTAGTGCTTTTTCAAAAGGAGTATTTGCAGGTGTTGGAATTGCTTTTAAAAGATTAGATTTTGAGATTCGATATTCAAAAAATCAAAATATTCTAGAGAAGTCCAATGTTTATTATGGAAATAAAAATGCTTTCATTTCAGTTCAAAGTGTAAATTGTATCTTAAGTTATTCATTTAAATCTTATTAAGTAGAATTCTATTTTGAATTAATTGAATATATTGTTGCAAATATTTTACTTTAACTAGACTGTTGAATTGCGGAAGTATTTAGAATAGTTATTAAGATGAATAGCACAGGCGTTTTAGAAAAAAAGTTGTTATTCTCAAACGGAAATCATTTAAATAGAAATCACATAACAATAGCCTCAAAAGTCTAAGTTTGTTTAAGTAAGGTATTTAATAGATCTAGATTTATTATTAATTGTTTCTTTTTTTTGCGTTTTAGACTAGCAATTTTATGATTTTATACTAATTAGCCAACTTAAAATCCAAAAGAAACTATGTCAATACTCATTATCAATATAAAGAAGTTAATTCAGGTAGAAAATACACCTCGTGCGTGGGTTGCTGGTTCTGAAATGTCAAAAATAGGAGCTATAGACGATGCCTTCCTCTATATAAAAGAAGGTATAATCGAGGAATTTGGAAAAATGGGAGAAGCATCCAATAAATTTAGTAAGGAGAAAGATTTAACAATAATTGATGCAACTGGTAAAATGGTGTTCCCCTCATTTTGCGATTCCCATACCCATTTGGTTTATGCAGGAAGTCGTGAAATTGAGTATATCGACAAGATAAAAGGTTTATCCTATGAGGAGATTGCCAAGAGGGGTGGAGGAATCCTAAACTCGGCAAAACTTCTGCACAATACATCCGAGGATGAATTATACAATCAATCGCTTACAAGAATAAATGAGATTATTTCTTTAGGTACTGGTGCAGTAGAGATTAAGAGTGGTTATGGCTTAACTACTGATAATGAGCTAAAAATGCTCAGAGTAATAAAACGATTGAAAGAATCAACTCCAATTACTATTCGGGCTACTTTTTTAGGAGCACATGCAGTGCCTTTAGAATATAAGGGTAGACAAGGTGAATATGTTGATATGATTATTAACGAGATGATTCCTTTAGTCGCCTCAGCGGATCTTGCCGATTTTATTGATGTATTTTGCGATAAAGGTTTCTTTACTGTTGAGGAAACAGAGCGGATGTTAATGGCTGGAATGAAATATGGGTTAAAGGCAAAAATTCATGCTAATGAACTTGATTATTCGGGAGGCATTCAGGTGGGAGTTAAGTATGGAGCGCAATCGGTTGATCACTTGGAATATACTGGAGATGATGAAATAGAATGTTTACTGAAATCTGAGACCATGCCTACGCTTTTACCAGGAGCCGCATTTTTTTTAGGAATGGTAGATCCTCCCGTTCGTAAGATGATTCAAGCGGGGTTGCCTGTGGCTATGGCATCGGATTACAATCCGGGCTCTTCCCCATCAGGAGATATGAAATTTGTGATGTCGCTTGGTTGTATTAAGATGAAAATGCTTCCAGAAGAGGTAATAAATGCAGTAACCATAAACAGCGCCTACGCCATGGGCATTAGCGATACGCATGGTAGCATTGCCAAAGGCAAAGTTGCAAACGTTTTTATAACAAAACCAATTCCATCATACGAGTTTATACCCTATTCATATACCTCTAGAATTATAGATACTGTGATTTTAAACGGAAAAATTATTAAAAATGAAAAAGTATAATGGATTTCTACTTGGAGTAGTTGTGATAATTACTTCAAGTTTTACATTTGCAAGTCAAGCGACCTCGAATAATACTATTAAATATCAAATAGTTAAATCAGATGAGGTTGCCAAGGGATTAATTGAAGCCCTTCAGGTTGGCGCAAAGAACTCAGCAGAAAAGGCCTCAAAAGTTGATGGTTTCTATAAGAATGCTGAAATTTTTATCCCTTTTCCACAAGATGCCATAAAGGTAAAGACTACTCTTGAGAAGGCAGGAATGAAAAAACAGATAGCCGAGTTTGAACTCTCGCTTAACCGTGCTGCCGAAGAAGCATCTAAAAAGGCACTTCCAATTCTAATAGATGCAATCAAGGGAATTAGCTTTTCCGATGCAATGAGCATTTTAAAAGGTTCAAACAATGCAGCTACCTTGTATTTAAAGGATAAAACGGGAGAAAAACTCAAAGTTGCTTTTAAACCTATTGTGAAAGAGGCAATATCAAAGGTTCAGGTTACAAAATATTGGGAGAATGTGGCTAAAGCATATAATAAACTGAATGTATTATCGGGTGGAAAGAAGGTAAACCCAGACCTTGAATCCTATATTACCGATAAGGCAATCGAAGGATTGTTTAAAATGATAGCAAAAGAGGAGCAGCAGATACGAAATAATCCAACTGCTAGAGTTACGGATTTACTCAAAAAAATCTTTAATTAGATAGAACCTTTAACATACCTTTAATAATAAGGAAAACCATTCGGAAGTGAATTTTGGAAAACATAAATTAGGGTTCAAAACTTAGAGTGGAGTTTTAACTGAAATAGTCTGAATCCTAAACTTGGATTAATGAATTTAAATGCGTATCATTTGCCAAAAGAACAAAACATAATGCAATACACCTTAAATAATGTATAGAAGTGAATAATTTTCTTTAACCACAATTATGGAGAATAAAAAGTTAATTGAATGCGTGCCCAATTTCAGCGAGGGATGCGATATGTCTATTATCAAACAGATAACAGATGCCATAGAAACTGTTGATGGAGTAAGATTGATAGATGTTGATCCGGGTAAAGCAACAAATCGGACTGTTGTAACAATAGTTGGAACACCCGATGAAGTTTGTGAAGCTGCATTTAGGGCTGCAAAAAAAGCATCTGAAATTATTGATATGAGCAAGCATTCTGGTGCTCATCCACGTTTTGGTGCAACAGATGTTTGCCCACTAGTGCCAGTTTCAAATATAACTATGGAAGAGGTAGTTGAATATGCTCGAAAATTAGCAAAAAGAATTGGTGAGGAGTTACAAATACCCGTTTACTGTTACGAGTTTGCTGCTTCGGAAGAAAAGAGGCGTAATTTAGCAAACTGTCGTTCGGGGGAATACGAGGGACTACCCAAAAAACTACAAGATCCAAATTGGAAACCCGATTTTGGTCCCTCCAAATTCAACCCTAGAACAGGCGCAATTGCTGTAGGTGCTCGGAATTTTTTAATTGCATATAATGTAAACTTAAATACAACATCCACAAGAAGGGCGAATGCTGTAGCCTTTGACATACGTGAGAAGGGAAGACCAGTTAGGGTAGGAAATCAGGTTACTGGTAAAATAGCCCTTGATGAAAAGGGAAACGAGTTATGGATTCCTGGTTCCCTAAAAGCATGTAAAGCAATTGGATGGTTTATAGAGGAGTACGGGATTGCTCAGGTATCTATCAACCTAACCGATATTACTGTAACCTCTATGCACATTGCTTTTGAAGAATCGTCCGCCAAAGCAATGGAGCGTGGGTTAAGAGTAACTGGTTCTGAATTAGTTGGAGTTGTTCCTTTGCAGGCAATGCTCGATGCTGGTAAATATTTCCTTAACAAGCAGCAACGTTCTACAGGAATCTCAGAGAGAGAGATTATAAAGATTGCAATAAAATCAATGGGACTGGATGAGCTGACTCCATTCGATCCCGATAAGAAGATTATAGAATATATATTAAGGGGTAGTAGCAAAAAGAAACTTATTGATTTATCCCTCGAAGCATTTGCCATTGAGACCGCTTCTGAGTCACCAGCTCCTGGTGGAGGCTCTATTTCTGCTAGCATGGGAGCTTTTGGCGTTGCATTAGGAACTATGGTTGCCAACCTTTCTGCACACAAGCCTGGTTGGGATGATCGTTGGAAAGAATTTTCCGATTGGGCTGATAAGGGAAAGTTTTATATGGAACAGCTCATAAAGCTAATTGACGAGGATACAAATGCTTTCAACAAAATAATGGATGCATTTGGACTACCTAAGAGTAATGATGAGGAAAAGGCTACCAGAAAAAATGCAATTCAACAAGCAACTCTTTATGCTACTGAAGTTCCATTTAAAGTAATGCAACTTTGCTTTGAATCAATGGAGGTTATAAAGGCAATGGCTGAATTCGGTAATCCAAACTCGGTAACTGATGCTGGAGTTGGAGCTTTAGCTGCTCGTTCAGGGGTATTGGGAGCATTCCTAAATGTGAAGATCAATGCTTCTGGCTTGGAGGATAAAGTAGTTGTTGAGAGATTTCTAAAAGAAGGAGAATCCATCGTAAAAAAAGCGATTGAACTTGAAAGTGACATATTGACAATTGTTGAGAATAAGATTTCAGGGAAGAAATAATTTGATAATTCAACAATATTTCTTATTTTGTTGAAAAAAAGTTAATTTGTATTTTTTAACTGTTTTTTTAACTTTTTAACATTGAATATTATTCAAAATGAGGAATTAATACTTTATATTTTTAAAAATTTAAATAGTATTTTCCTTTATTTACTACACTATGATTGTCAAAATGCTTGCAATTAGAAAAATATTTATATACATTGCGAAGTAGAAAATTAATTATTAACCTCTATTTGTAAACCTAAAACTTGTTCTATGAAAAGACTATGTGTTTTTCTTGCATGTCTTGTGCTTGTTGGCGTTAATTTATTGCAAGCACAAACCGTGCGGATTACCGGAACTGTTACCAGTTCTGAGGATGGAATGCCAATTCCAGGTGTATCGGTAGTAGTTAAGGGTACAACCACCGGCGGTATTACAAACGTTGATGGTAAGTATGAACTTAACGTTGCTGCTTCTGCACAAACTCTTGTGTTTAGTTTTGTTGGTATGAAAACTCAAGAAGAAGCCATTGGCGGTCGTGCTGTTATTGACGTTGTTCTTCAATCAGAATCACTTACGGTTGATGAAGTAGTTGTAACTGCATTGGGTATTTCCCGTACAAAAAAATCTTTGGGCTATTCAACTCAAGAAGTTAAAGGTGATGCTGTATCAACTGTAAAAACAGCAAACTTTATGAACTCCCTTTCTGGTAAAGTATCAGGTGTTCAAATTAAAAAGAACACCAACATGGGGGGATCAACAAACGTTGTTGTTCGCGGTAATAAATCATTGACTGGTAATAACCAAGTTCTTTATGTTGTTGATGGTGTTCCTATTACTAATGATATTAGTAATATTAGTGCTCAAGCAACAGGTGGAGTAGGTTATGATTATGGTAACACTGCTTCAGATATTAACCCTGATGACATTGAGTCTATCAACGTCCTAAAAGGATCTGCAGCTACTGCTCTTTATGGTTCAAGGGGTAACTCTGGTGTTGTTCTAATTGTTACTAAGAAGGGTGCTGAAGGAAAAAAAGGTATTGGTGTAACTGTTAGTTCAAACGTTACTATAAGCAGTATTGATAAATCAACCTTTCCAACTTATCAAGATAAATATGGTGCTGGTTATGGTGCATATTATGATTCAGCAGATGGTTATTTCTTCCAATTAAATGCTAGTGGTGGTACAACTGGCACATTATATGATTGGGTTCCAACTACCGAGGATGCTTCTTTTGGTGGTAAATTAGATGGACACCCAGTTTATGGCTGGTATTCACTTGACCCAGAGTCACCATGGTATGGTCAACAGAGACCTTATGTTGCTGCCCAAAATGGTCCAATAACCTTCTTCGAAACCCCAGTTAACTATACCAATTCAATTTCTATTGATAATACAACTGATAAAGGAAGTTATAGAATTTCTTATTCAAACAATACTTCCAAGGGTATTCTTCCTAATAGTTCAATGTATAAAAATAACTTCCTTGTTAATTCAACTTACAAGGTTAATGATAAGTTAACGGCAACTATTTCTGCTAACTTTATTAATCAAAAAGCTATTGGTCGTAACTCAACTGGTTATAATGACAATATTATGTCAGGTTTCCGTCAGTGGTGGCAGGTTAACGTAGATCTTAAAGATCAAAAAAGAGTTTACGACTTAACTCACAGGAACGTTACTTGGAATTATGATTCAGATTTCTCTAACTTAAAACCAATTTACTGGGATAACGTATATTTCACACGTTATCAAAATTATCAGAACGACGGTAGAAAACGTTTTGTTGGGAATGTCGGGGTTAACTATAAACTTGCAAAATGGTTAGATGTTACCGCTCGTATTTCGTCCGATTCATATAATGAAACTCAGGAAGAAAGAAGAGCTGTTGGAAGTATTGCTACAACATTTGGAGTTAGCAGAACTAACCAAGAATCTGGTTATTTAAGACGTGACAATACTTTTAGCGAGGTTAACTACGACTTTATGTTAAATTTTAATAAGAATTTAACCGAGGATCTTAATTTAACAGGTGTTATAGGTTACAACGAACGTAGAAACAACACTTCACGTTTTACTAATTCAACCAATGGTGGATTAAACGTTCCTGGTATATATGCTATTGGAAATAGTAAGGATCCATTGCCATACCCAGTTGAAACTGTTTCAATAATAGGAGTAAGAAGTATGTATGCTAGTTTTTCATTGGGTTATAAGAATTTCCTTTTCTTGGACGGTACTTTTAGAGCTGACTATGCTTCTACTCTTCCTACATCAAAAAGCAAATATTATTACCCTTCAGTAACTGGTTCATTTCTATTCACTGACATTGTTAAACAAAGTTGGTTGTCAATGGGTAAAGTTCGTTTAAATTGGGCAAAAGTTGGTAACTTAGCTCCATTCGATGCTCTAAATAATAATTATGTTGCCAATACTCCATTTAATGGTGCTATGTACACTCTTTCAAATACAATGAATAATCCTGAACTAAAATCAGAAGAGACTGTCAGTTATGAAGCTGGTCTTGAAATGAATTTTATGAAGAATCGTTATGGGTTTGATCTTTCGTTGTATCAACAAAATTCAAAAGACCAAATTATGCCTGTAGCTTTAAGCCAGATAACAGGTTATGCATTTAAATATTTTAATGCAGGTGAAATCAGGAATAGGGGGATTGAGCTAACACTTAGAGCCACACCTATTAAGACCTCTTCGTTTAGTTGGGATGTAAATGTCAACTTTGCTAAGAACCAGAATGAGGTTGTGTCACTATACCCTGGTATTACTAACTTACAATTAGGTTCATTCCAAGGTGGTATTACTCTTAACGCCAGCGTTGGAGAACCCTACGGTGTTCTTAAGGGTACTGATTATACATATTATAATGGACAAAAAATTCTTAGTGCTACTACTGGAAAACCAGTTAAATCTGCAACCGCAACAGAGGTTATTGGAAATGTTAACCCTGATTGGACAGGTGGTATAAGCAATACCATAACCTATAAGAGTTTTTCTTTAAGTTTCCTAATTGACGTTCAACAAGGTGGTGATATTTATTCTCTTGATATGTACTATGGTTTATCAAGTGGTTTATATGCAGAAACAGCTGTTTTAAATGATCTTGGAAACCCTATTAGAGATCCACGCGTTGGTACACCCGGTAATTATGCTTCAACCAGTGGTGGTTACATTAACCAAGGTGTAAATGTTGTTAGAGATGCTAGTGGAAATGTAATTAGCAGTACTCCTAACGTTACTAGAGTAAGTGCTACAACATATGCTGGATTCGGTTACTCACCAGAGCCTGCTAGAGCATTTATTTATGATGCAAGTTATGTGAAACTTCGTGAGGTTGCTTTATCATATAACCTTCCTACATCTTTGGTAAATAAAATCAATGTAAAAGGGGTAACTTTAAGCATTGTTGGTTCAAACCTTTGGATCATACATAAAAACCTACCTTATGCTGATCCAGAATCAGGTTTATCTGCTGGAAACATTCAAGGTTATTCCATTGGATCACTTCCAAGCACTCGCGATTTCGGTTTCAATGTTAAAATCAACTTCTAAATTTTAAACTATGAAAAAAATATTAATATTCATTTCGGTCCTCTTTGTGCTTGCGGCTTGTAGCAAATTGGAGGATTTGAATGTAAACACGAAGGCGTTTACCTCTGCAACTGGACCATCTGTGTTTAATGGAACCGTTAGAGCCTTTTTTAATCAAATGGCTACATTTAACGTAAACCAGAATAACACTGAACTTTTTGTACAGCATTTCACTGAAACAACCTATCTTGATGAAAGTCGTTACGATATGGTAACTCGTCCTGTTCCTCAAAACCATAATAACATTATGTATAGAAATGTTCTTATGAACCTAAAGGAAGCAAAAAGACTTTTCACTGTAAGGACTGCAATTCAAGATGGTATATCTCAGGGTCAAAGAGATAATCAGCTAGCAATTGTTGAGATCATGTCGATTTTTGCGTGGTCAAATGTAATTGAAACTTTTGGTGATATGCCATATTCAGAAGCATTGGACATCCTTAATGTATCACCAAAATATGATGATGCCTTTACTGTTTATAAAGATCTTATTGTAAGATTAGATGCTGCTTTGGCTTCCATGGATGCTGCTGAAGGTGGTATGGGTGCAACTTTTGATAATATTTATAATGATGATGTTGCAATGTGGATTAAGTTTGGTAATTCACTTAAACTTAGAATGGGTCTAATGCTAGCAGATAAAGACGCTACACTTTCTCAAACTACTGTAAATTCAGCTATTACTGCTGGTGTTTTCACATCTGGTGAAAAATTCTCATTAGAATATTTAGGGGCTTCTCCTAACCAAAATCCAGTTTACACTGAACTAGTAGTTAGCGGTAGATCTGACTTTGTTGTAGCAAATACCTTAGCGGATGCATGTAATGCAACTAATGACCCAAGACGCGTAGGTTTTATGTGGACTCAAGTTGGTGGTATTTACAAAGGTGGTGTTGTAGGTAAATCTAGTGGATATACTACTTACTCCCATGTTGATAATAGTCAATTAACTTCTGAGCGTGAAGTTGTTTTAATGGATTATGTTGAAGTTGAATTCCTACTAGCTGAAGCCGCTGCACGCGGTGGTTATACTGGTGCTGGAGTTGCTGCAACCCATTACGCAAATGCTGTTACCGAATCTATAACCAATTGGGGAGGAACATCTGCTGAAGCAGCTACTTACCTTGCTCAACCAACTGTTGATTATGCAACACTTATTGCAACTCAACCTTGGAAACAGGTTATTGGTACTCAAGCTTGGATTGCTTATTATATGAGAGGTTTTTCCGCTTGGACATCTTGGAGAAGATTAGATTATCCTCGTTTAATTGCAGCTGTTGATCACGTTCAAGATGTAAATGGTATTCCTCAACGTTACAGCTATCCAATATCTGAGCAAACATTGAACCACGATAGTTGGGCTGCAGCTGTTGCATTAATGACTGTTGGTGGTGATAATGCTATGACCCCACTTTTCTGGGATACAGTTCATTATAATACTTTAACTGGTGCTGATGTATAAAAAAGTGTAGTTTTAAATTATACACTAATTGAATTATCTAGGGAAGATGTCTAAAAAGGCATCTTCCTTTTTTGTACCTATTGGTCATTCATATTGATTTTTTAATATAGTGCATGAGGAGGATACTTTATTTAAATATGCGGTAATTCAGAATATATTAATAGGAAATAATTAATAATTAACTGGTTAGTAATCAAATAAAATATTGATTTCATTTGATTAAGGAATAATGGAAGAATTTATAATACCGAATGATTTATTATCTTGCGCAATTATTTTAATTATCAATCATTATAAGATAATGACAATAGGCGGTTATTTTTAATTAAAACATGAAGAATTCAAATACAAACAAATAATAGATTATTATAGATAGGTATTTAGAAAGAATCCTTAGCCTATATATTTTATAATCAACTTGATATATTGTTATTACAAATGAAAAGATTTTCAATAAATCATCTGAGAGAGTTAGAGTCTGAATCAATCTATGTTATTAGAGAGGTAGCAGCACAATTCGAGAACCCAGTAATGCTTTTTAGCGGCGGGAAGGATTCAATTATTATGTTTCACTTAGCTAGAAAAGCTTTTTTTCCTGCTAAAGTTCCTTTCCCCTTGATGCATATTGATACTGGTCATAATTTCCAAGAAACAATTGAGTTTAGGGATTGGCTGGCTGATGAATCAAGTGCAAAGATGATAGTTAGATATGTGCAGGATTCAATTGATAGTGGTAGAGCTGCAGAAGAGACTGGTTTTGCAGCTAGCCGAAATAAATTGCAAACTGTGACACTACTTGATGCCATAGCGGAATTGAAATTTGATTGTGCAATGGGTGGAGGTAGGAGGGATGAAGAGAAGGCTCGTGCAAAAGAGCGTTTTTTCTCTCATCGAGATGAGTTCGGTCAATGGGATCCCAAAAATCAACGCCCTGAACTTTGGAATATTTTTAATGGACGGAAAAATATTGGAGAACATTTTAGAGTGTTTCCAATTAGTAACTGGACTGAGATGGATGTTTGGCAATATATATTTTTAGAAAATATTGCTATTCCAAATCTATATTTCTCTCATGAACGTGAGGTTTTTAATCGTGATGGTATCCTTTATGCAAAAACCCCTTTTATGAAAATAAGAGATACAGAGAAGGTGGAAAAACGAATCATTCGCTTTAGAACGATTGGCGATGCTACCTGCACAGGTGCTTTGGAGTCTATTGCCAATTCATTAGAAGATATTATTCGTGAGGTTGCCGCTACACGAGTTACAGAGCGCGGAGGAAGAGCTGATGATAAACGCTCAGAAGCTGCAATGGAAGATAGGAAAATTGAAGGGTATTTTTGAGACTTAACTACTACCCTACAAGTTTTTTATTTTAACTATTTAGTTACTTACATTTAAATTACTTAATTACTGATTATTTAAAATGGATAAAGACGCATCAACTTCAGCAGCTTATCTCGATATGGAACTCCTTAGGTTTACTACCGCAGGAAGTGTAGATGATGGTAAGAGCACACTAATTGGAAGGTTATTATATGACTCAAAAGCAATTTTTCAGGATCAATTAGATGCTATTGAATTAGCAAGTGTTAAAAAAGGGGAAGAGTATATCAATCTTGCATTACTTACCGATGGGTTGAGGGCTGAACGTGAGCAAGGAATTACAATTGATGTTGCTTATAGATATTTTAATACCCCTAAGCGAAAATTCATTATTGCAGATACGCCTGGACATATTCAGTATACTCGCAATATGGTAACGGGAGCATCAACGGCTAATGTGGCTGTAATTCTTGTTGATGCTCGTCATGGTGTAATTGAGCAAACAATACGCCATGCATATATAGCGTCACTTCTAAGGATTCCACACGTTATAGTTTGCGTAAATAAAATGGATTTAGTTGATTATAAGGAAGATGTGTTTGATGGTATTCAAAAACGATTTATGGACTTTTCTACCAATCTAGACATTCAAGATGTACGATTTATTCCTATTAGCGCTTTAAATGGAGATAACGTAGTTGATCGATCTGAAAAAATGAACTGGTATGAAGGTCCAACATTGATGTATCAGCTCGAAAATGTTTATATATCAAATGATTACAATTTACTTGATGCCCGATTCCCTGTTCAATATGTTATCCGACCTCAATCAACAGAATATCATGATTATAGGGGTTATGCTGGCAGAGTAGCCAGTGGAACGCTTAAGGTTGGAGATAAGGTCAAAGTCCTTCCGTCAGGCTTTACATCTACCATTAAAAGAATTGATTTCGGAAAGGAGACATTTGAAATGGTAACCGCACCACAATCTGCAATTATATGTCTTGAAGATGATTTAGATATTAGCAGGGGATGTATGATGGTTTCAGCAGAAAATGGTATTCGTCAGAGTCAGGATGTTGATTTGATGGTTTGCTGGTTGGGCGAAAAACCTATGGTTCCGGGTGGAAAATACATCGTAAAACACACTACGAGCGATTTAAGGTGTATGATAAAGGAGGTTAAGTACAAAGTAGATATCAATACTCTTGAAAAGGATTTCGAGAATAGAAACATTGAACTAAACGATATTGGGTGTATTTCTATACGTACTACAAAACCTCTCTTTTTTGATTCATACAGACAGAACAGATTTACTGGTAGTTTAGTAATAATAGATGAGAGTACAAATGTTACCGTTGGAGCAGGGATGATTATTTGAAAGTAGAAGGGGTTTAAGATTTCAACTCTAAATTTTGAAAGAGTAGTAATTGATATTAAATATTTAGCCTTTTTCTTGCAAATTCAATGATTTCTGAATGATCAAAAGCGAGTGGCGGAAGTTTTTCGAGGCTAAACCACTCAGCTTTCTCTGCATCATCGCCGCCATTTACGCAAGAATTTTTGGGTGTTGTGAATCCATAATAAGCAATACAAATATTACGATCTCTTGGATCTCTCTTAATACTATCGAAGGCGGCAAGTTGGGTTAATTCAATTCCTTGTAAACCAGTTTCTTCAAAGAGCTCTCTTTTTGCAGCATCGCACAAAAGTTCATCCATTTCGATAAAGCCTCCAGGTAAGGCAAAAAAATCTTTATAGGGCTGGTTTTTGCGTTGTATAAGAAGAATCTGCGGGAATTGTTGTGATGAATCTATTAAAAAAACTAATGCATCAACAGTAACCAGCACTCTCGGATACTTGTATGTATAGTCCATAACCTACAAGTTTTCATTTTCAAGATCATTGCCATTTTCTTGATCTTGTTTTTCTCTGGTTTTCCGGCGTTCTCTTAAAGTGTATGCCACCCAAAAAACAATAAGTATGCAAATGAAAACTACTAGAACCTGATGTTTAATCATAATGGCTTTGTTTATAATTATCTTATAAATGTAACAATACCTATGTAGAAATCAAATGCTAAAGAATTCTTTTAATAACCCTTAATTTATGAGAGTATTTCTGGTTGTCCATGTTATAAATACCTTGATGATCAAGGCTATCAATCTTAACAAAGCCTGAACAATGAATGATTTTTCCATTGCCAATAATAATTCCAACGTGCGTAATAATCTCCTCTTCATTATCAAAAAACGCTAGATCGCCGGGTTGTACCAAAGTTATAAAATCAACTGTTTCGCCAATTTTCACTTGCTGCCCAGCATCGCGGGGAATATTGTATCCTAGAATTTTATAAATTACTTGGATCAGCCCCGAACAATCTATCCCGAACGGGGAACGACCTCCCCATAGGTATGGTGAATTAATAAACTGTTTTGCCAATCTTACGGCTTCTTCGTTGATGTTTTCTTTTTTATCGCTAAATGGATTTTCTATGCATTGATATGAGTTGGTTCCACACATAAAAAGGCCATTTTCGAAATTATTCAACGATGAACCTTGGCAAAGTCTAATTGGGTACTGACCCCCAACTTTTTTGGCTGAAAAGAGGGTGTTTGCAATTATTGGACTATCATGCTTTGTAATTAAGTCATCGGGGATATGAGTTGAGAGCTTTGAATCGATCCATCCTTCATAAGCATCATGGTTGCTGATAATCCTTGACCAACTATTGTATAATTCGATAATTGTAAAGGTTTCACCAAATAGGAGTTGGTTTACCATTTCACTACTCTCAGAGGGTTCACGCCTAACTGCAACTAAACTTTGATTAGCTATCCCTTTACTCATTTTGCGATAATTATTTAAAACTAAATTAGTGTAAAGTTACAAACTACGTGAGTCTTTTCCGAATTTGTTAATATAATCAGCTTCATCTTTCATAAAAAGGGAAAATTATGGGAAACAATAATAGTTTTAAATTGGTTATCAAACATATTGTAATAAAAGTTGTTATTTTTGCTATGAGTGTTAATGGTATCATCGATTACACCATAAGTTAATGAGAAAGATAATTCGTTTCTTCCAGATTTATTACCGAGGGATTTTCAGATCCTTTTATTTTCTAGTTGCAATTATTCTAATCGTTTTTTTCTTACCCCGAGAAGGAAAATTTAAATATGAGTTTCAGAAGGGAAAGCCTTGGATACATGAAGATTTAGTTTCTCCATTTGATTTTCCGATTTATAAAACGGAGGCAGAACTTTTTGAAGAAAGAAATTCGATACTTAAGGATTTTAAACCTTTCTTCACTAACGATTCAACTGCAAAAAACACTGCTATTATTCAATTTAAAAATGATTTTAATAGAGAGTGGAATGTTTTTCAATCAAAGCGAAGCATTTCAGTACATAAGAGGGATCTAGCTTATGAATTGAAACTATCAGAGAATAAAACAAAATTAGAATATAAAATAATTGAATATATAAAGTTTATTTACGATAAAGGAATTATAGATCCTTCCGATTTGCTTACTGTCTCATCTCAACCATCGCTTAGTATTACCTTGTTAATTAATAGTAAAGCGGTGGAAACTGAAATTGGCGAAGTTTTCACTTTACCCAAGGCAATAGATTACTTGCAGCAAAAGGTTTTAAAATGTGAAGAAAAGGACACTCCTGAAATGAATCAGTTTTTAAGTAAGGTTAATTTAACAAAAATACTATCTCCAAATCTACTCTACGATGAACGTACTACTGGAAAGGTGAAACGAGAAATATTAAGTAACATCTCGCTTACAAAGGGTATGGTGCAGGCAGGAGAGAGGGTTATTTCACACGAGGAGGTTATAAAAGGCGATCGTTATCAGGTTTTGGAATCATTAAGGAAAGAATACGAAAGAAGGCTGGGTCAAGACAATGGGTTTATGATAATCCTTGGACAGTTTTTAATTGTTACTATTCTTGTATTTATGTTATACCTGTTTTTATTGAACTTTAGAACAGAGATTTTATCAGATGATTCGAAAATCCTTTTCATTCTTATTTTAATTTCATTCATGATTATCCTTTCATCTTTTGTTCTAAAAAGTAGTACTATTAGCCTATATGTTGTTCCTTTTACTATTGTTCCAATTTTTATTCGAGCTTTTTATGATGCAAGACTGGCTCTGTTTATTCATTTAGTTACAATTTTTTTAGTAGGTTTTTTTGCCCCAAATGGCTATGAATTTGTTTTGATAAACTTTATAGCTGGTGTTGTGGCTATTGCAAGTCTCACGAATTTATACAGGAGTGGTAACTTATTCTATACGGTTTTCCTTGTATTATTATCATATTTAGCAATTTACTTGAGTTTGGTGATTGTGCAAGAGGGAACCCTGCGAGCAATAAACTGGTTTACCCTTGCTTGGTTTGTTGTTAATGCACTTTTGCTTTTAGCTCTTTATCAGTTAGTATATTTAATTGAAAAGATATTTGACTTCCTATCGGATGCAACTCTTATTGAACTCTCGGATACAAATCAGGATTTATTGAGAAAACTTGCTGAGTTAGCACCTGGAACATTTCAGCATTCATTACAAGTTGCCAATCTCGCCGAAGCAGCAGCTTATAAAATTGGTGCAAACCCTTTGTTGGTTCGAGCTGGGGCATTGTATCACGATATTGGTAAGATGAATAACCCTTTCTATTTTATTGAAAATCAACCTACTGATTTTAACCCGCATCAAAACATTGATTACGAAGAGAGTGCAACAATTATTATTAAGCATGTAACGGAAGGTTTGCAGATTGCAAGGAAGAATAAACTTCCCCAACAGTTAATAGATTTTATCCGTATGCACCATGGAACAAATAAGGTAAAATACTTTTACAGATTGTATAAAGATAAATATACTGAAACCATAGAGGATGATCTTAAGTTTATTTACCCTGGACCACGCCCAAATAGTAAGGAGACAGTAGTGCTTATGATGGCTGATTCTGTAGAAGCCGCTTCTAGGAGTTTTAAAAAGATTACCTTTCAGGCTATTGACGATTTGGTTGAGGGAATAATTGATAATCTTCAGGCGGAAGAGCAGTTTAATGATGCAAATATTACTTTTAAGGATATTACAACCATAAAATCAGTTTTTAAGAAGAAACTTCTGAATATCTACCATGCAAGGGTAGAATATCCTGAAGAGAAATAAACCGCATAAAAAAACCTCAAGTTACTGGGGTTTTTTTATGCGGGGAGTAGTTGTAAAGTTTATTATCTCATATCAATTATCTCAATACCCTTATGCTTTTTAGGTTCGAAAGTAAATCTTTCATCTCTAACTATTACATTAGATCTGAACACTTTAACCAAAATTATATAGTTGTTTCCATCTTTACCCTGATATTTAATTTGAACGGGTTCAAGGGTTTTTTTATCAAACGTAAGATTTAACTTTGAATATGGAGTTTTTAGGTCTATAGGGTATAGTTCTATTTCATAGATATTTCTACCCCTTACAACCTGTTCTCCTATAAATTTTGATTTGAAATTTTTCTCATAATCCTTGAAGAGCTTGGTAGGATCATCGAAAAAACCACCCTCGATTACTGTGGGTTTTGAGATTGTTACTTCGTTGGCTTCCTTATTATACTGCCACTTAGTTACACCATCGTAGTATGATTGCATGCCCATTAACTCCAAGTTATACTTCTTACCTTTAACTACAATTTCTCCTTCATGAGTGTCGGTTATTTTTTCTTGAAGATTTTCAAGGGTAAACGAGAATTTAGCGGTTAAAGATGTGAGATTTTGCATTTTAACGCTAAAAGCATTTACTATATCTTTACCGAGCGGTGCATTTTGGCCACTAACACTAAATGAGAGGCAAACTACTAGCAGAAAAAAAACTGTCTTCTTCATTTTAATAAATATTATTGTTGATTATGTAAGTTAGTTATGATTTGCTCTAATGAGGTCTCATCAGTAATAAGAACCTGACGTGCTTTACTTCCTTCAAATGGGCCTACAACTCCTGCTGCTTCAAGCTGATCAATTATCCTGCCAGCACGATTGTAACCAATCGAAAATTTTCTTTGTATTAATGATGTTGACCCCTGTTGGTATTGCACAACAAGTTTAGCCGCTTCATCGAAGAGATCGTCACGTTTTTTTAGATCAACTACAAATTGTTCCTCGCTTGATTCTGGTGAATATTCTGGAAGTAAAAATGCGGTAGCATAGCCCCGCTGATTACTTATAAAGTCAGTTAGACGTTCAATTTCGGGAACATCAATGAAAGCACACTGTACCCTAATCATATCACTACCAGTTGAAACTAGCATATCGCCACGACCAATTAGCTGGTTAGCACCCGGATGATCAAGTATTGTTCGTGAGTCAATCATAGATGAAACACGGAATGCAATCCTAGCAGGAAAGTTTGCTTTAATAACACCAGTGATAATATTTATTGATGGACGCTGAGTTGCTATGATTAAGTGAATACCAATAGCACGAGCTAGCTGAGCCAAACGGGCTAGAGGCGTTTCTACTTCTCTTCCAGCAGTCATTATTAAATCTGCAAACTCATCGATTACAACCACAATATAGGGTAAAAACTTATGTCCTTTGTTTGGGTTTAACCTCCGAGCAGTGAACTTATCGTTGTATTCTTTGATGTTTCGGACCTGTGCTTGTTTAAGTAAGTCGTATCGCTGATCCATTTCAATACATAAAGAGTTAAGGGTATATATTACCTTCTGTGTATCAGTAATAATTGCCTCCTCTGAATCGGGTAGTTTTGCTAGAAAATGACGCTCAAGCCGGCTGTATAATGTTAATTCAACCTTTTTTGGATCGATAAGGACAAATTTAAGTTGCGATGGATGCTTTTTATAGAGCAATGATGTGATAATTGCATTAAGACCAACCGATTTTCCTTGGCCTGTTGCTCCAGCAATCAGAAGATGGGGTAATTTGGTTAAATCGAGTATAAAAGTTTCGTTCGATATATTCTTACCCAGTGCAATAAGAAGTTCAAATTTGCTTTCCTGAAATTTTGCTGATTTAAGAATTGAATACATTGATACAATTTCAGGTTTCTGGTTTGGAACCTCAATGCCAATTGTTCCCCTGCCGGGAATAGGTGCAATTATTCTAATACCCAAGGCAGCAAGGCTAAGAGCGATGTCATCTTCAAGGTTTTTTATTTTACTGATTCGAATACCAGGAGCAGGAACTATTTCGTATAGAGTAACGGTTGGACCAATTGTTGCCTTAATCTTATCAATCTGAATTTTATAGTTTGCAAGGGTCTCAACTATTTTATTTTTATTTTCAATTAACTCTTCATTCGATACTGGCGAGGTTTGGTTTTTATACTCCTCAAGTAGTTCGATAGGAGGGCGTTGATAGGTTGATAGTTCTAATGTTGGATCGTAAAGTTCTTGATTATCAATAGCAGAACTATTTGCAACAGCTTCCTGAATAGATTCAATTGTTAATTCAACATCTCCATCGCCCTCTGGGGCAATTACTGCTTGAATTTGATGTACAGGTTTTACACCTTCTTCAACCTCATTTACAAGTTCCAATTCCTCAGTTTCATCACCATCAAAATCATCAATTTCATCAATCATTAAGCTTTCAGTAGCTTGCAAATCTAAGTTTTCAGTAGGAGAGGGGATAATATCTTCTATGTTATCATCATTATCTAGTTTTTCAATAATCTGACCATTTTCGTTTACTACTATGGTTTTCTTTATTGTAGTAGTATTTGCTTCAACTTCAACCACTTCAACTTTTTTAGGTTTCAGGAGCAAAATAATCTCCCCGATAAGCCTGTTAAACCAATGGATTGAATCTGGTTGTACGTATATTGTGTAAGTAATGCAAAATAAAAGGAGCAGAAAAGCAGTACCCACTTTCCCAATAAGTGCAGAAATCCAATCGGAAACAAAAAGTCCATGAGCACCTCCCAATCCACTTCCCAGAAACCCTCCTGTAGTTCTTGCAATGAAACCAAGAACTAGAGATAAAAGTACTGTTCCAATTAATAGTTTAAAAGTGGTTTTCCGAAATGGTAAGGGTCTTACTTTAAGTAATCTAAGCCCAAGAAGGCCAACTATGAAAGGTACGCTAAACGAAGAAATGCCGAACCAATGGTTCATGAATTGAACTGAGAACGAAGCACCAATTTTTCCTGTCCAATTTTCAACCCTAGTTTCTGAACCAGAGAAAATATTTTGCCACTCAAAACTTTGATCTGTTTGCCAAGTAAATAGGTAAGAAATAAATGCGATGGTTAGATATATTGCCAAAAACAACATGAATACCCCAACAGTGAACCTTACCCGTTCGTCTTTAAAAAATGATTTTGTTGGTATTTCTGGTTCAGTTTTCTTATCCTTTGGATTCTCTTCTTGTTTGGCCATTGTTAAACATTATGCAAATAAGTAGTAGGGCTATTAAACCGAATGCAAAGTAAGAGAATTATTCTGATTTTGTAACAGGTATCAATCAAAGAGTTTTTTATTGAAGCAATGAAAGAAAGTCCTCAATTGTTTTTTTTGATACTCTAACATAATCCGATGGTTTTGAGAAATTATCCATAGAAATATGTTCTCTTTTAATGGTTGTTGCCGTAATACTCATTGTATGTTTATAGAGTTTTACTTTGAACTTAAGCATTACCCCGTTTATTGATTCAAAGGGAGTATTAGCATTAGGATTAACTATTTTTATATCATTTGTATAAATTATTTCAAAGGAATAATTCGATGAATCATTAAAACTAGCAATGGCTTTTTTACATTTATACCCTTGGTAAGTAATGGTATCATTTGTTTCCTTTACAGTAATATTTGGCATTCCAGAGTATGTGCTAGAAATATTTCCACTAGTTAATGGTTCCTCGAAAAACAATTTTTTGTTTAAAAATTTTACCAGGATTATACTATTTTTATCATCGATATTGTTGATGTATGTTAAGGTGACTGCTCCAGAAAGCCCTTCAACCTTGTTAGATGTATTATTATCACGAAATTTTACAATGATTTTATTGGGTAGTAGGCTTGAATTGAAACCAGGTTGTGACTCATCTTCTGTTTGAATAGAATATTCTATTGTTCCTTCGTTAAAATCTTTTGATTTGAAATCTAAACAACCTGAAAAGGTTAATAGAAAAAATAGTAGTAGGTAATAACAGGTTTGTTGCCTCATTTTTTGGCTTTTTTCTTTTGCTAAAATTACGTATTTGTTTTTAATAAAGTGAGTTAAACACACTATAATTGTTAAAGGTATTCAGTTAACAATCTAGTATCCATCTGTTTTTAACGGACTTATAATATTGATTAACTTGAATATTTCAATTATTAATTCGTGAAACGTAACTATTCAGCAATCGAAAAGAACAAAAACCACGGAGATTTCTATGATATAAACAAATGTTCTTTGAAAAATTATTTGTTAGGCTAATTGATATTCTTGTTGAAATGGTGTACCCCGTTTTATTGCAGTGCAGAGACACAGAGCGCAAAGAACAATGAAAATTTAAGTTTATATCGATCATTTTCGGGCAAGACAGTTGATCAAAAAAAGTATATTTCTTTATATACGTTACAAAAGAACTTATAAAGGTTATTATTTTGTCGATAATGGAACAAGCTTCTGTGAACTTCGTGTCTCCGTAGTGAGTAGTTACCGTGAAACAAATTCGTAGTCATTAAATATGTTATTAAACATCAATTATAAGGGTAATTGAAAATACTTACTGTTTGAAGTTACTATGTAGCAATTGAAAAAATTTTATAGTTTTGCATTTTCAATATTTGATATAAATAATAATTTGACAATGAATAAATTAGCAGTTGTAGCATTGGGTGGTAACGCATTGCTACGTGGAAATCAAGTTGGAACTATCGAAGAGCAAGAAAAAAACACCACCGATACTATTGAAAACTTGATTTATCTTATAAAAGAAGGTTACGATTTAGTAATCAGCCATGGAAATGGTCCACAAGTCGGAAATATTCTAATGCGTAACGATGCTGGTGAAGAAATGTATGGTATTCCTCAGATGCCTTTGGATATTTGTGTTGCAGATTCACAGGGCGGTATAGGGTATATGATTGAGCGAATGTTAAGAAATGTGTTACGTAAGCATGGAATCGATAAAGAGGTATGCTGTTTAGTTACCCCTGTAATTGTCGATAAGGATGATCCTGCATTCAAAAATCCAACTAAAAGAGTTGGGAAGATATATAATAAGGAACAAGCAGATTCACTTGCTGCATCTAAAGGTTGGGTTTTTAAAGAGGAGATAAAGGATACAGGTAGCGGTTGGCGTAGAGTTGTTCCATCACCTAAGCCTACTGGTATTCTGAATGAAAAAGTGATTAACCAACTTGTTCGTCAGGGTATAATCGTTATTGCTTCTGGGGGCGGTGGAGTTCCTGTTTATATTGATGAAGTAGGTGATATTCGCCCATCCGAGGCAGTTATTGATAAGGACTCAGCTTCATCATTACTTGCTAATCGAATTAAGGCTGATGAGTTTTATATTTTAACCGATGTTCCTTTTGTATACATTAACTATAAGAAACCGGGTGAGAAAAAATTAGAGTTTCTTAATAAAGCCGATACTGAAAAATACCTAAAAGAGGGAATGTTTGGTGAAGGGAATATGGCTCCAAAAATAAAAGCTTGCCTACAATTTGTTGATAATGGCGGAAAGATGAGTGTTATCACCGAAGCAACAAAACTTGAGGATAAATCCTATGGAACAAAAATTACAGTTGAATACGAAAATTAGTAAA
This sequence comes from Bacteroidales bacterium, assembly GCA_013141385.1. Taxonomy (NCBI): domain Bacteria; kingdom Pseudomonadati; phylum Bacteroidota; class Bacteroidia; order Bacteroidales; species Bacteroidales bacterium. The sequence goes on from JABFRB010000001.1 coordinate 259,105, forward strand.
ATCAAATAATAAATTAAACACTATGGCTTTCAATTTAAGGAATCGTAGTTTCTTGAAACTCTTGGATTTCTCTCCAAAGGAGATTCATTTTTTACTTGATCTATCCGCAGATCTTAAAGCTGCAAAATATGCTGGAACAGAGCAGCAACAGCTTAAAGGTAAGAATATCGTTCTGCTTTTTGAAAAGGATTCTACCAGAACCCGTTGTGCTTTTGAAGTAGCTGCCCTAGATCAGGGAGCACACGTAACATACCTTGGCCCCTCAGGTTCACAGATGGGTAAAAAAGAATCGATGAAGGATACCGCTCGTGTACTTGGTAGAATGTACGATGGAATTGAATATCGTGGATATTCTCAGGAGATTGTTGAGACTCTTGCAAAGTATGCAGGTGTTCCTGTTTGGAATGGTCTAACAACAGAATTCCATCCAACTCAGATCCTTGCCGACTTCTTAACTATGCGAGAACATGCAGAAAAACCTTTGAACAAAGTTGCTTTCTGTTACTTAGGCGATGCTCGCAACAACATGGGTAATTCCCTAATGGTTGGTGCCACAAAAATGGGTATGGATTTTAGAGCGGCAGCTCCTAAAGCTTGCTGGCCTTCAGAGGAATTAGTTGCTAAATGTCGTGAAATTGCAAAGGAAACAGGTGCGAAAATTACATTAACTGAAAATGTTGCAGAAGGTGTTAAAGGTTGTGATTTCCTTTATACAGATGTATGGGTATCAATGGGTGAGCCAGATTCAGTTTGGGAAGAAAGAATTAAACTTCTAAAACCTTATCAGGTAAATAAGAAAGCCATGGAGTTTACTGGAAATCCAAATTGTAAATTTATGCATTGCCTACCAGCTTTCCATAATCGTGAGACTGTTGTTGGTGAGGAGATGTTTAAAAAGTTTGGTTTGGATGCTATGGAGGTAACCGAAGAGGTATTTGAATCAAATGCATCAATAGTATTTGATGAGGCTGAAAATCGTATGCACACAATTAAAGCTGTTATGGTAGCAACTCTTGGATAATAAAAAATAAACAAACTTTTAAAAAAAGGCAGCAAAAAGCTGCCTTTTTTTTTGTGATTAACAAAAAACGCCGTAATTTTCATTTAATGTAATTTTAATCTTTCGTACTATGACAATATATGTTGGTAACATTGCTTATACTATGACTATTGAAGAGTTAAAGGATCTCTTTATTGTTTATGGTAATGTAACAGGCGTTAAAATTATTTCGGATAAACAAACGGGTAAGTCAAAGGGTTACGGTTTTGTGGAAATGGAGCGCGATGATGAAGCTGAAAATGCTATTCGTGCGTTAAATGACTCACAGGTTAAAGGCCGAAATATTAAGGTCAACAATGCACATCGTAAAGCCACAACAACACCTCAGGAGTAGCTTATAATTTAATGTCTGCTTCTAAATTTGTAATGTTATTAGGAGAAATTAATAATAAAAAGCCATAGCTTTAAGGTTGTGGTATTTATTGTTTACGTGGTTGTTTATTTAAATAAAAATATATGGTAATAATGCCAAAATTAGTTGGTGATTTTGTTTTTATCTCATAAAAATTTCTTTAGAAATCCTCTCTCACAAATGGGTGGAGAGGTTTATAAAGAAATTTTTTTCATCATCTATTGAAACACCCTCTAATAGAGTATCAGTAAACTCAATAAGAACAAGAGGTGTATGAGTTTTTAACAACTATTTTTGGCATATATACCAAATATATTCTACCGTAAATTTTATCTGCTTAGTTAGAATTCGGCGATATTCTACAAATTGATTATTTTTTATGATTTTTAAACATTCCAGTTTTTAATTTATGAAGCTAAAGGCTAAAACGATTCTCCTATATGGTAAAGTTCAGCAAGTGGGTTTTAGGTACTATGTTTATAGACTTGCATGCGAATTAGGAGTAAACGGATATGTTAAGAATATGCCTGATGGTTCTGTGTTTATTGAAGCTGAATGCGAAGAACATACAATGGATATTTTCATCGAACATTGTAAGAAGGGTTCTCCTTATTCGAATGTTAGTAGTTGTGAAATCACCCAAAATGAGATAAAAAACTACACTAATTTTAGAATCTGCTAACCCATTAATTCTTTTCTCGGATTTTTAAATCATAGTTTGCCCATAAATACCTTGACGCCAGAGATCTATTGGGTTTCCATTTATTGGAAATTGAAATCATTTTTTCAATCAGTTGCTTTCCTTCTTTTTTTATACCGTAAACTTCTATCATACTCTTTTTTATAACCAAATCATCGTAAGGAAAAACATCGGTTCGAAGTAATGAGAATATCAATATCATTTCAACTGACCATTTCCCAACCCCTTTAATCTTTGTAAGTAGTTCAATTATCTCATTATCGTTCAACGAATCCATGCGATTAATACTTATATCGTTAGCAATTGCAAAGTTTGCAAGATTTTTAACGTAGTTGGTTTTTGCATTCGAAAGTCCAACTTTTCTAAGCATTTCATCATCAATTTCTCTTAGAATTTCTGATTTTGGATAGCTGTTCTCAAATAGTTGAAGAAATCGATTGTAGATAACTTTGGCAACTTTTCCCGAAAGTTGTTGCGATATAATAACCTCAAGCAAATCTAAGTATACATCATTTGTTTTGGTAAGTGATGGTAATTCTATTTTACTACAAATCTTATCGAGAATTGGGTCGTTGAATAAGATTTTTTTAATTGCCATTGGTTTACAAAAAAGGAATTGATTTTGATAATGAATATTTTTAATTTAAAAAAGACTTTTTATCCATACTAGATTTCAATTTGCCAACTTCTGATTTATAATGTTTATATAACAAATAGTAAATTGCCAATTCATGCTCCCTATGTTTTGTCCTGAACAAGCGATTCAGGTTCATGTGTATATAACTAAAAATTATAGAATTAATTTCTTCTTGTATTAATTTAGTTTTTATAGATTTTACTACTTCAGTTGATGCACTTGATCTCTTTTTGATAAGTTCTACGATTGGACTCAGTTCGGGTTCATTGTTAATAGAAGAACTTAAGAAAAAAATAATTTTTTCTCGATACATCCTATATTTAGTGTCCAGTTGATATTTTAAAGGCTTATTTAAATTAAATTCGTTAGCATAGCTAGTTTGCAAAGCATTAAGCAACTCTATTTTATCTTTTAAGTTATAGCCAAAATCATTTAATAAACAATCTATAGAGTGTAAGCCAAAGAGCCATCTATATTCCTCACCTTCTTCTCCATCTAATAAATCTAAAAACTTAATAATGCAATTACTGTCTAGGTAAAATAGATTTTCAGAATCTTCCATTGTTTTTTCACCGTACCTTTCAATTTCTCTTTTGTAGGTGTCAATCTGTATTTTAGAAATAATTCTTTTGTCAACTAATGGGCTTACTTCTTTATTAAAATTTGATATTACTACTATTAGCCTTTGAATATTTTGGACATGAAGTCTAATACGTAAATGCAAATCAGGATCATTGTATCGTATAAAAAACCATTTGTCTATAGTCTTCTCATTAAGAAGTTTGTTTATAAGTGGTAATAAAATACTTGTTAGTATGTAATCAGTGGATTTAGGTCCGCTATATATTTTATAGTATAACCATTCATCACCGATAATGAAGTTTCGTTTAAGATTTATATTAGCCATTAATGCATACTTTTAAAGAAATGGAAAATAAATTGATTACTATGATATCCGTTTGGGCCATTTATTATCGAATTTTCGCTACTAAAAAGGAATTCTTCTAATCTGAATATTTTCTGTTTTTTTATTAGTGAAAAAAGAATTTTTATACAGATTAAGTTGTTGAGATTTAATAGTAATTCATTATCACCTTGGATGAGCTTTACATAGGATGGTATTCCTTTTTGTTTTCGCCAATCAGTTATTACCTTGATTAGTTCATCATCTTTTAGTGTAACATATTTTTTCATTTCATCTTTATCGATATTCCAGTATGCGAGTGAAAGAATTATATTCCTATATGTCACTCTTGGGAATAGACCTACATTACTGTCTAAAAATCCCCAATCAAAATGAATTACGCTTCTTAAATTTTGAAATTGTAAATCACAAAGGAATTCATAAATTGGTAAAGAATTAAATCTGAAATTATGAGCTGTTGTTAATCTAGGAATGATTACTTTATTTAGTTTTTTTGATCTAAGTTGAATATATCTCCCATTGGGAATAGAGATATGTAGGTCTTTAATGTCAAGTTGGAAATCTTTATTTAATGTGCTTTTAGTTAAATATGGGATTTCATATTCTCTTAAAATTGGTCGTAATAATATATTGCCTGTGCGTGATTCTGGAAGGTGCACAATTTCAGCAACAATTTCTTCTTTATAAAAGATTCTCTCGAACTCGGTAATTTCTTTAGTAATACTACTAATTACTTGATCTCCATGACAGAATCTACCAATTATGTTTGCCGCACTCGAATCTCCTGCTCTATCCATTTTGATATAGAAATCGTTTGTTTTATCTTTTTTGTAAATTTCAACCATAGAAGAGAAAGTAACTGGTAAATCATTCCAATTTGTTTTTAACTCTTTCAAGTCTTCATCTGTAATTTTAATCTCAGTTTCTTTGCTGGCGATGGCTTCAACATATTTATTAAATAGCAAATCTTGAAAAGCGGTTGTGCTTATAAATGACTTTGAGTTTTGTTCGGGAATGCTAAGATCTTCAATTAGAGGGTTTATATCACTATTCAAATTCGTTTTATTTCCGTAGCCAATGCCAATCTCGGGGTCAAGGGCTTCATATAATGGAATCTCTTCTTCTTCGTATTTACGATAAAAATTGTTCTTGAATTCTTCTAAGTAACTATTGCTCTTTTTCTCTGTAATTTTATTTAGAATTTCTATTCCTTTATATAGTCCGTCTTTAATATTTTTGTCTAAGAAATTGGTTTCGGTTTCCAAGAATAGATCTGTTTGGAATAAGAAATTTTCATCGAATTTTGCATTTAGTTTACGAACAGCATCTTCAATTTCTTCATAGATATACATATTGGAGCCTAGTTCACCATCGTCTAAAACTCTTAAAAGGTTTTCAATTGATTTAAATGATTGGTATGATTCGATTTTTGGTATTATTTTTTTTAGTACATCAAGTAACTGTTCGGTGAATTCTTTTCCCGAAATTGAAGGATTTAGTTGACTAAGCAGTATTTGAGAATCAATTAGTTCGTTTATGAAACCTTTTGCCTCATCAGTGCTAATTTTTTCATCGATAAGTATTTCGACTAGGTTATTGATATATTCTCCATTTTCTGAGTTCTTAAGGATTTTTTGTAAATAGGGCGAGTTGTCAACTCCAATTGTAAAATAATTTCTGTTCCCATTAATGTACTTATATTCGATATATCTTATTTGATTGTTAGAAACGTAAATGCTTGAATTTGGATAAAACAGGATGTTTTCTCTTATTTCGGGTATTTTCTCAAGAGTTAGTGACAACGAGCACAGATAGTTCATGTCAAGCCTAGTATGTCTTTTGAATTTTTCTGGTTTGATTAAGTTAATCTTTGTTTCATTATTAAATGTACCCACAGAACATCCAGCAAATAAACCAAATGGAGTACAGCGCGATGACATTCGAGATAAGTATTTTACTAATGAAATGCCAAGAGTTTCTATCTCTTTTATATCCTTAATCTTTTTATTTTCCCATAAAACTAACCTTTGGTAGAAACTTGGAGAGGCAAGGAAAATAGCCTCTTTTATAATAGGATTTTTAAAGTACTCGATTAAGTTGGCTTCGCTGATATTATTACCTAATATTCCCTTAATAAAGTTTATTGGAAGCAAAGGTGTTCTTAAAATATAGGAGTCAGAGATATGATATGGATGCATTTTATTCATAAAACCCGATTTTCAATTGTTTTATAATTGCCAACTCAACTTAATAGGAAACAGTTATCCCAAGAGGGTTCATTTTCAGATATCGCAGACATTAATGACAAACCAATACCAGCAGCCCCTTCAAGTAAACCATAGTTTTTTATCCATTTATTGTCACTGTCATAGGATTTATAGCCTGCGCATCCATTATTAAAAGTAGCAAATTGTAAAGTTTTTTCATACCAGAATTGAGCCGCTTTTTTGAATTCAATAATGTTGGTTTCTTGGTATAGTCGATTGAATATATGAGCATTTCCAACTGTTCCATGGCAGAAACCTGCATCAACAGTTAAGGTTTCTTCAAAAGATTTTTTGGTAGAACAATTCATTAAAACTTTTAATCCAAGTTTGGACATTTCGTTATTAGAATAATTTAATCCTCCTTTGAACAAGCCAAAACCTAAGCCAAGATCTCCGTAACACCAAGCCAATCTATTTCTTGATGAATAAGTACCATCTGGTAAATCAATATATTGAGGAAAATAATAGTTAAACTTTTCAAAATCTAACGGGTGATTTTTTATAAAAAGGAATGATCTATTCAATAATTCTTTTGAAATATTTGATTCAATGTTGTACTTCGTCAGGTTTGATAATATTAGGATAATACCAGGAATGCCGTGAGCCAAGCCCATGCTATATATCTTATTTACGCTTTTATCATGATTTACTTTATATGCATGCCATGCAATACTTCCATCGTCAAGATTAATTCCTTGTGATTCAAATTGCTCTAACAATGGTAAGGAGAATTCTCTTAAAAGAACTTGGTTGAATTTGAAAAAACACCATACTATACCCATTATACCATGTAAGAAATCCCAGTTTTTTGTATTAATCTCGTAGTTAATTCTCTGAACTAAAGATTCTTCTATAATATTCCAATTTTCGAAAATTTCCTTCGTGATAAATTCTTCTTTTTCTAATTCTTTTAGAAGCCAATAAAAGCCGCATATTCCATTTGAAAGTGAATAACCTGAGATGCTAGAATTAATTGCTTTAAAGGATTTTTCGAGATATTTATAACCAATCTCAATAAATTTGTCATTGTTGAAGAGCCTTCCATAATTAAAACAAAATAGTGAAATTCCAAGTTTCCCGGTGAAAAGAAAATCGTTTTCAATTTTTATTCTTTTTTCAAACAAAAACGCTATTTCATGAATTTTAGAAACGTATTGTTTGTCGTCTTCAATTATTTTCTTCCAAGTCATAATTTTCTAACTTAATAGTATAGAACTATCCCATACTGGTTCATCTTTTGATATGCTAGATATTAGTACCAAACCAATTCCTGATATTCCAAATTGCAAGCCATATAAAAAATTGTTATCCTCGTTAAAAAAACCTCCTATTTTATTATTTGGATTATACATATCAATCAATTTATCATGCCAATATAATGCTTGGTTAAGAAATTGGGTTTCTCCTGTTAAATGATATAGTCTGTTGTAAATATGTGTTATCCCTGCTGCACCATGGCAAAAATAGGGTGAATTAATCTTAGTAACTATTTTAATGTCTTTGGAACATCTAAGCGCAATGTCAATTCCAATACTAATAAACTCTCTGTTTTGCAACTTATTTCCAGCAAATACTAAAGAAAAGGCTATCCCTAAATCGCCGTAACACCAACCAATTTTAGGGTTTGAGTGGTGGTCGTGTTTATTTGTAACAGATGGAAATAATTGATCTTCATTTTCATTTTTTTGCTTTAGTATCCATTTCACAGATTTTGTTAATACTTTCTTAATTTCTGTTTTTAAAATACCTAACTCGTAAATTTTGCTAAGAATAATTATTGTACCTAACATACCATGTGCTAAGCCTAAGTTTACTTCTTCCCCAAAAAGAATTTCTGGCATTGAGAGCGTTTGGTTCTGAATAGCATTATAATGTTTTCTATTATCTACCCATCTGATTCCATTTTCATCATCGATTGAGATTTTTCTAAAATTTTTCACCAAATTGTATAAATCTTGATAGTTGTTATCGTATTTCCCCTTTTCAATTAAATACTCACCATACCCATTAAGTCCATCGAATAGATCGATATTTCTTTTGGCGGCTTCTAAGTTTATTGATGGTAGAATTAGTTTATCAATATTTCTGAGAGAATCTTCAAATTCCTTATCATATTTTACAACTCTGGAATTAGCCATAAAATAGTAAAACCAAGCAATACCTGATAATCCTTTCATATAGGATGAATCGATTTGAGCCGTTGATAGTTTGTTATTTAGGGCGTTAAAATAAAAATCAAGGTTACTTTTCTTCGAAAGCATAAAATCATGCCATAATAGGAAAAGGGTATTACCTACTGAACCTGTGCTCAAAGATAAATCTGTACTTGCAGGTTCAATGCTTTCGATACATTTCCTGATGTTGTTGAGTATTATGTTTGTTTCTTCGTTTCTTTCTGTAATGGGTTTCCAATTCTTTTTATCCTGTCGAAGTGATCTCATTTAAAAAAAGTGTTAGTTTTTCTTTACAATTTTAATTTCAACCCTTCGGTTGTTTTGCTTATTCTTCTCGGAAGTGTTTTCGTTTAATGGTTGAGTACTACCAAACCCCGCGTACGATAATCTTTCCTTATTTATTCCTCTGTTTAGCAAAAAGTTGTAAACTGATTTAGCCCGTTCTTTAGAAAGTTCGTAGTTATATTTCTCTAAGCCTACATTATCAGTATGCCCATTAATTGATATTACAATGCTACTGTTCTTTTGCAGGTATTTGATTAGTTCCTCTAATGTTTTGTAGCTTTCGGGTAGTAACGTACTCTGGTTGAACTCGAAGTTTACATTTTTTAGGATAAATACATCGCCCTGTTTGTATTTAAATGTATCGATACTGGTTATATTTTGAAGTATGGTGTGCTCATCAACCAAGGGGTAGACAGAGATATCATCTATAAAGTAGTCGCAAAGGCAGAATGGTTTTTTAAATAGATTAATGTAGGTTAATGTAAAATACTTTTCACCACCATTGGCGGTATATATGCCCTCGACCTTTACCCATTTTGTTGTATCCATGAGCTCCTTATACTCATATATGCCAACCTGATTGTTGAAGTTTTCATATCTATATATCGAATCCATGCAGGAATATTTTGTTAATAGCCCAAATACAGGAGTTAGTGCGCATTGACTACACCAAGCCAGTTTCAAATAGAACTCAACCCTATATTGGCTATCCTTGCTTAGTGTTTGGGTAAGTTTGGTCTGAATTGTCTCATGTTCGCCAACAACAATTCCAGCAAATCCATTTCCTGTTCTTGGAGTTCTCAGCCCTGGCATGGCCATATTGAAATAAAATGGGTTTGAACGTGAATTATATAGATCGGCACGGTTAAGTGTGTACCATCCGGTTGCCAGACTAATTTGAGCGTAATTGTCAGGATATCTCTCAACGGTTTCAAAGTCACCGTTAAAAACTAAATTTTGGCTGAAAATAATTTTAGAGAGAAGAATTAAAAAAGTAAAAAGAGGAAACTTCATTTTTCAAAGATTAGATTTGATTCAAATTTAAGGTTTGGAGGAATTCTTCTCCTCCAAACCTATTACAATTTCAAGGGATAGTACAATTTACTATTGTATTATGTCTTTTGTTAATTTCAAAATGTTAGTGACAAACTGCACAGCCTGAAAGAGCTCCAGTTTTAACGGCTCCACTTTGACATGTGTGTTGAGGATAGCAACAGGATACTTGTTGTGTTGTGCAATTTTCAAGCCCTGTTTCACCACCTATAATTTTGGAAGCCTGATTCTTACTTAAATTCGAAATAGTCTCCTTGCTTAAACTTAGATTCTTAAATGAATTTTTCTTTTTCATAATAATTGAGTTTTAAATTATCAGTAACTTGAAAAGGTGTACTGATTTAACCTTATTTTTTAACGTTTTATATAGTCTATTCGTATTTCAATACATCAACTGGATTTTCGTTAGCACTTTTAATAACATTTACAATTATTGTTAATAATACAATTAGTAGTGATATGCTTGCTATAGTAGCGATTAAGCCAAGAGTTATAGGGCTTTTATAGATGAAGTTTTCCTGCCATTTTGAGTTAATATATACTATTATTGGCCAGCTAATGGTATTCGCAATAAGAGTTAGGATTCCATAATGATTTATGAATATCATTGCAATCTGAGTCGTTTTTGCCCCGTTAATTTTCCTAACCCCAATTTCTTTCCTTTTTTGCTGGACTGAGTACAGTGATTGGGCAAACAGCCCAATAACAGCCAAGAATATTGCTATTATGCTAAAGAAGATAATAATCCTCTTTAATTGATCTTCTTTGTAGTAGACTATATTTTGACCTTCTTTGATATCCTTTAGGAAGAAGTTTTGATTTGGTCTGATTTCATCCCAAGTTTTTTGAACATGTTTTTTTACATCATTAAAGCTACCCTCCTTGATATTCAAAATCATATCGGTTGTATATTTTGCTTTCCCAAGAACTAAAACCATTGGTTCAATATTATCCAGCGTTGATGTTTGGTGGAAATCCGTGATAACCCCAATAACATTGCATCCTTCAATCTTTTCGTCTAAGGGATTATTAAGGCCAAGCATTTTTGCAGTTTTCTCGTTTATTACACAATTTGATGAGTCGGTTGGTAGTTTTTCATCAAAGAAACGACCTTTTATAACTTGTATTTTCAGAAGTCTAGTAAAATTTGGATCTGTAATAATGCATTTAACTTTTATTTTTTCATTGGGACGATTTTTAGGCGGAATCATATACTCCATAGCAGTGGACAAAGGAGGTAAACCCCAACCTGATGTTATCTCATAAATATTGGGAGATTCAAGAAGTTTTGATTTGAAATTTATGAGTAATGATTGTGTGAAATTACTTGTTGGGCAGCTAAAGATTACCTTATTTGTGCGATTATACCCAGGATCTTTGGTTTTCAGTAGATTAATTTGTCTGCTTATGCTTAAAGAGCAGCCTATAAGAATTGTAAAAACCAATATTTGAAATGTCAGTATTCCGTTTTGAATAAAACTTTTTTTTCCGAGATTTATATTATTACTAATTAAGGCATTTACTGCTTTACCCCTTGATAGTTTGTAACTTATATTGAGTCCCGAAATTAAGCCGATTAACAGAGTGATAATTAAAAAATAGAATAGTTGCTCAGTGTTGTTTAAATTAATTTTAAGTTCGACAAAAAATAGTTGGTTAACTTTCTCTATTCCAAATTTTGCCAACAGATAAGCTAAAGGGAGACAACAAAGACAGAGTAAGAGAGATTCTGAAATAAACTGCCTCCGAATGATTGATGATGAGCCGCCTAGTACTTTTTTTATGCCAATCTCTTTTAATCTTACCTCTGTTTTGGATACTGAAAGCATAATATAGTTGAACATTGCAACTAAAATTATTATCAGTGCTAAGGCTGAATAAAGAAGAACGAATTTCTTATTCCCTCTTGATGGTTCAAAATTTAGATGTTCTGAATTAAAGTGTATATCACAAATATTTTGTAAAGAATAGTGGTATTGTTCTTTAGGGAAATCCTTCTTTTGCTCAAACTCATTCCATTTAGCTATAAAAGGTATAACATTATTAGGGCTTTTAAATAGAATAAAGGTTGTACAAAAGTTAAAATCCCAACTGGTTTTAATGCTATTTATCCATGGAGCATCAGAGTATACTTTTGATAGCAGGTTAACATTGGCTAGGTAGCTAAAACTGTAAGATGAATTTTCAGGCAGATCATCAATAACTGTAATAACTTCAAGTTGAAACACTCTCGATTCAATTTGAACTTCTACCATTTTTCCAATAGGATTTTGCTTTGGGAATAGTATTTCCGATTTACTCCGAGTAAGGACAATTGAAGTCGGAGAGTCTAAGCAACCTTTTACACTACCATAGATTTGTTTTGTACTAAAAAGGTCAAAATAGTTACTAGTGCTTAGGTAGAGTTCGTTTTCAGGGTTAAAACTCTCTCCTATTTTTATTTTAACATTTTGTAATTCACATATTTGAGTTATGGATTCTACTTCGGGATAATTATTTGTAAGCAAATCACTTAAAATCATTGATGATTTTGAGGTAGACTGCTTATAGGTTTTATCTTCACATAGCACTCTGTAAATTCTTTCTCTCTTTTGTTGAAATTTATCATAGCTGGTTTCTTTTACAACATAGCTTATTATTATAAAAGAGCTTGCTAGGCTAATAGTTAACCCTAATAAGTTAATAATGAGAATGATTTTATTTTTAAGCAAACTTCGAAGGGTAGTAATAATATAATGTTTTAGCATAAAATTTTATGTATAATTTATCATTTATAATTTGATGAACTTGAATATAAAAATATAAAAATATATTAGGATTATGATAAATGCTTGGTTTTTTCTATAAAAACAAATATTTTTAGTAAATATTGTTATTTGTTGTTACTTTAGAGTTACTTTAAAAAAGAGCTTCATCTTAATGTGGTTTTTAGACCGAACATATTGATCAAATTTTAAGTTTTGGAAAAGATTTTTAATTATGGATTTAAAAGATTTTTATAGCCGAAGAGTTGGTTCTTTCAAGAATAAAAGTAAAGAGTGTAATCGTTATGCTAATTTACTATCCTTTTCTCGGCTTATAATATTCATCATAATCCCTTTTTCGTTTATTGGGCTATACAATATATCGATTCTTCTATCGATTTTGGCTTTAGTGGCTCTACTTTTTGTTTTTGGTTGGACAATAAAGCGACATTATTTCTTCCAAAAGGAGGCGCAAGTTTATGAGTATTTATCTAAGTTAAATCAGGATGAGATTAGAGCCGTTGAAGGCGATTTGAAGGGATTTTATGATGGTATTGAGTTTAAACCCAAAAATCATTTCTATGCATCCGATTTGGATGTTTTTGGGGAAGCATCGCTATATTCATTGGTTAATAGAGCAACAACTTGGCCTGGGCGAAAAAAAGTTTCAGAATGGTTGTTGGGGCAAGCAGATGTTGAGGCTATTACTAAACGACAAAATGCCATTAAGGAATTGCGAGATTTAGTTGATTTTAGACAAAAACTACAATCGTTTTGCGTAAAAGTTCCCGAGTTAGGAACTAATCCCAATAGTTTACTTCAGTGGATTAGAGAAACAGGTTTAATAGATAATCCGTTGAAGTTGATCATTGTTATTTCCTTTCTTTCTCTTTTATCGGTTGCTGGTATCGTAATGCTGATTCTTGGTAAAGGCTTTGGACTTTTAGTATTATCAATCATTGGTAATATTTTAATTGGCTTTCGGTATAAAAAAAATATTGATGATACGCATGAAAAGTTATCTAAAGCAGGAACATACCTAAAAATGTACTCTGAAATTATAGGCTTTGTTAATATTCAGAAATTCAAGTCCATACTTTTATCTGATTACATTCAATGCTTTAGTAAAGGTGAAAGTTCTGCCAAATCCTCAATAAAACAGCTAGCCAAAATACTAGATCGATTCGATTTAAGGTTTAATATAATGATTGGAGTACCGTTAAATCTCCTGTTTTCTTGGGATATCTGGCTGCTATTAAGCCTTGAGAAATGGAAACATAAGCATAAAGATGATATTAAAAGTTGGTTTGATGCTTTAGGTGAATTCGAAGCAATTTCGAGTTTTGCTAATTTGTCTTTTAATAATAAGGGTTGGACTTTTCCCGTAATTAATCCAAAAGATTTTGTTTTTAAAGCGAAGGATTTGGGTCATCCCTTAATTCCAATAAGTAAAAGGGTATATAATGATTTAAATTTCTCTGGTTTTGGAAATATGTTACTGGTAACAGGTTCGAACATGTCGGGAAAAAGCACATTCCTAAGGACTGTAGGAATTAATATGATTCTGGCTGGGGCTGGCTCACCTGTTTGCTCATCAAACTGTGAGATTATGATAAGAACACCGTTTACCAGTATGCGTATAGCGGACTCTCTTGAGGAAAATATATCAACATTTTATGCTGAGCTGAAACGTATCTCGGAGATTATTGAAGCGGTTGATAGGAACGAACCCGTTATTTTACTCCTTGATGAGGTGCTTAGAGGAACTAACTCAAATGATAGGCATAAAGGTGCATTGGCATTGCTTAAGCAGCTGGTTAGTACTGGAGCTGTTGGTATTATGGCAACTCACGATTTAGAACTTGCAGATCAAGAGTTAATATCAAAAGGATATATCAAACCATACTTTTTTGATGTGCAGGTGGATGGAAGCGAACTCTTTTTTGATTACAAATTACACGAAGGGAAATGTACCACTCTTAACGCTTCTATACTAATGAAAAAAATGGGAATTCGATTTGATTATTTGGATACTTAAAAATTATTTAAAGTCAGTTCGATATAAAGAGTTATTTAATTACACATTAATCAATATTATACATATGAAATTTAATTGGAATGATGAAACCGAGCTTGCGAGTTCGACGAAGTCAAAAATGGAATATTGGAAGAAAAAAGTTAGAAGAAGTTCCATAATTTCATTATTCCAGCCTTCCATCACAATACTGATTTATATATCTCTGCAAATAAATACATTAACGTTTCTTAAATCGAACTGACATTATTTACCCAAGTGAATGAATATTATACTTTTAAACCCAATATACAAATATCATCAATTTGCTCTCCCTCACCTTTGTATGCATTGAGTGTATTGAGAATAATTTCTTTTTGTACGCTCATGGGTTTATTGCAATTTTCTACTAATAATTTTGAGAATTGTTTTTGTCCAAATTTTCTTTTTTCGGAATTCATTTGATCAATAAATCCATCAGTTGCAAGGTATAGACAAGAGTTGTTACTTAGATTTATTTCATGATTAGTATAATATCGTTTCGACTCTCGCTGAAAACCACCAACCGATTTTCTGTCCCCTGATATTCTTTCAAGTTTCCCATCCTGAATAATAATCAGGGCTCTATTTGCTCCTGCAAAGGTTACTCTACTTGTACTACGATTAATCTTTATTAAACATACATCCATGCTTGCATGAGACTTACTATGAGATTCTTCTTGCTGCAACACCTTTCGGATCTTTTGATGCAGGTATTCAAGAATTAGAGAAGGATCATGTGTGTGCCATTCGTTTACGATCTGATTAAGAATTGTATTGCCAATTAGCGACATAAATGATCCAGGAACACCATGACCTGTGCAGTCTATTACCGCTGCAAAAACTAAATTCTGAACCGAACTAATCCAGAAAAAATCTCCGGAAACAATATCCTTAGGAAGGAATATTACAAATTGATCCTTGAATAGTTCATTTAGTTGTTCTTCCTTTGGAAGAATGGCTTGTTGAATTGTTTGAGCATATTCAATGCTACTAATAATTCTTTCATTCTTTGCAGCAATAATTTTTTTAGAATTTTCAAGAATCACATTCTTTTTCTCAATTTCATCTCGTTGTGTAAGAATTTCATCCTGCTGTAATAATAGCTCTTCGTTCTTCTCTAGTATTTCATTTTGCTGCTTAGCAAGAATAATATTCGCTTTTTTCTTATTCCGAAGCGCGGAGTAAATAAATACAATTAGGATAGTTAAAAGCGCTAGGATTAAAATAAGGAAATTTCGAAATACCTTTTGTCTTTTTGATTTTTCTAAAAAGATATCATCCTTTTTGACTTGTAACACCTTAAAAATTTCTTGCTTCCTCTCAAATTGGTAAAGTAATTCAGCCTGAACGGATTGTTTTGTATTCTCCTCATTGAAAAGGCTATCGCGAATAGAAATGAATTCTTTATAGTACTTTAAAGCGAGTTTTGAATTATTTATCTTTTCGTAAACTTCGCTAAGTTTATAAAGTGCGTTGGAGTATGAATCAATTGACCCGGTCTCTTTTGCGAGATTTAAAGCTTTTGTAAAATGAAAAATTGATTGTTCAGGGTTTTTATCAATTAAAAAGTGCTTACCTAAATTTAGGTGACATTCAGTTTGTTGTGATTTGCTCCCAAGTTTAACAAATGTTGTAAGGGCTTCAAATAAAAAAGATTTTGCTAATTGAAGATTATTTTGTTCGGTATAAATTGACCCAATTTCACTATAGTTTACCCCGATTGCATCTAGGTTGTTTAGTTTTTTCGAAATTACTAACGATTTCAAGTAAAAATCAATAGCTTTGCCATACTCTTTCTTTTTTTGATAAGCACCTCCAATATTTAAATATGAGATTCCAATTTCTTCTTCATCATTAAGTTCTTGACCAATTTTCAACGAATTAAAGTAATATTCCAACGCTTTGTCAAAATCTTTCTGGTGTAGGTAAACAATTCCAATATTATTAAGAGTTACAGATATTCCTTGTTTATTATTAATGGATTGGTAGAGTTTAAGAGATTCAAAATAGTATTCAAGAGCGATTGGGTACTTTCCTTGAAGCCGATATACAGTTCCCATACTATTTTTTATACCTGCAATTCCTTTACGATCATTTAATTTTTTATAATATTCCAGAGAGGTAGAAAGTGCTTCCAGAGCTTTAATATAATTGTCATTAGATATATAAATATCACCTTTCGTTTTATAAAGACGTGCTAGTTGTTCTGGAAAGCCTAATTTTTCGCATAAAGGGATGGTTTTATCAATAAGTAGCGAGGCTTGGTTGAAATTTTCGTAATCATAGATGCTATCAATTTTACAGATAAGCCTTTCAGCCTGAATTGAGTCTTCTTTATATCTTGTTGATTGGTCTTTAGGATAATCTTCCTCTTGAGAAATACAACTCAAGTGAAAAACAATCAAAGCTAGTACACTTATGGTTTTATAATGCAAGATTCTATTCATAGAAATCAATTCTTATAAACAAATTTAACATTATTAAGATAACATATTGTATTTTTTTGATTAAAAACAAAAAACCGGGCTAAACCCGGTTTTTGTAAATTAAGTTACTATAGCATTACTTTGCTTTAGCCTTTGGTTTCTCAGTTTTTTCAGTTTTGACAGGTGCATTTTTTGGCCTTGTATTACCGTACGAACCCATAAATAATTTACCTCGACGGGTTTTTTTATCTCCTTTTCCCATGACTATTTATTATTATGTTGATAGTTAACTAATACTTACAATTGGTTTGCAAATATAGAAAAAAGGAATTCAGTAAAAAAATTACTTAATAATAATGTTGTGTTTTAGTTAATCTTTAAATTGACGTTGTTATAAATACCAAATATTATAATAAAAACCTTATAAAATATTGTATTATGGAAATTAAAGGATCTGCAGTTAAGGCAACCCCCGATTTTGTAAAGGAGAAATTTGGCACTCGATATAATGAGTGGATGAAATCTCTCCCCGAGGGTTCTAGGATAATAATTGAACAACCAATACTTGCTACAACATGGTATCCATTGTCCGATGCTGTGCTTATTCCAACGCAAAAAGTAGCCGATCTGTTTTTTTCGGGAAACAGTATAAAAGCTGCTAATGAAATAGGGAGGCATAGTGCCGATGTGGCATTAAAAGGGATTTATAGTGTATTTGCAAGAATAGGTTCGCCCCAATTTATGTTAAATCGTGCATCAAATATTTTTGCTGCATATTACAGACCATCTGATATTAAGGTTGTTGAAAGTACTGAGAAAAAGGTTGTGATTCTTCTTAGTAAATTCCATCCAAATGATAAGCTGGAAATGAATAGAATTGCAGGATGGATTGAAAAAACACTCGAAATTACCAAAAAACCACCTTTAAGGGTTGATTTGGAGAATCGTATTGAGGGAACTAATCTTTCAGCAAAAATTTCAGTAATTTGGAACTAGTTGGACAGAGTTTAGTTTGAATATTTACCACCTGAAAAAAGGGGGTAAAACAGCATTTCGTATGCAAATTAATTCCCTTTCATCCCATTCCTCAAGAACAGCCCCATTTTCAAAACTCAGTTAGCCCTCCTTCCTAAGGAGGGTTGGGTGGTTTTATGAAACTTTAGGATTAATTCTTATTACAAAGAAAATATATCGCATTTTGCGATAGTTATAAACACCCCAAAGAACCAGAACCACAACAAAACTCTAGTAACCTTCCTTTCAGAATAACTTTTTGACAACTTATCCCGATGATACTACACCTCATCGGGATTTTCTTTTTTACACCTTTTTAATAGATAATCTTTGCAGAGTATTCAAGTGAAATCTGATAATTCAAACAGTTAAAAGGAAATCAATTTAAATAGAAAAGGGATATGAAGAAGTTTAGCGTAATAGTATTCATCTTGCTTTCCAGTTTGTATTCAATATCGCAAACTGTGATTAAGGGAAAGATAACCGACACTGAGGGACAACCTTTACCGGGTGCAAATTTGATACTGAAAGGAACCTACGATGGTATTGGTACCGATGCAAATGGAAATTATAGTTTCAAAACCAACGAAAAGGGAAAGCAGATATTAATTGCAAGTTTTGTTGGATATTCAATTGTTGAAAAGGAGATTGAGCTAAATGGTGGCGAACTGGTTGTTGACATTACCCTTAAAGATAAATCAAACCAAATAGCCGATGTTGTAATATCTGCCGGTACATTTGAGGCAGCGGACAAAAAGAAAAGTGTCACCTTACAACCATTGGATATTGTTACCACGCCCAGTGCCGCTGGCGATATCTACGGTGCATTAACGGCACTTCCAGGCGCATCGTTGGTAGGGGAGGATGGTCGATTATTTGTTCGGGGTGGCGATGGTTACGAATCCAAAACCTTTATTGATGGGTTGCTGGTAAAAAAACCATACTCATCCAATACCCCCGATTTACCCTCTCGTGGACGCTTCTCACCATTCCTATTTAGCGGTACAATGTTTAGCACGGGGGGTTATTCTGCTGAATATGGGCAAGCATTATCTTCCGCATTAATTCTTAGTACCAACGCATTCCCTCAAAAAACTCAAACTGAACTTTCTTTTCTAACTGTTGGTTTAGGCGCAACTCAAACATATAAAGGGAACAATGCATCGATATCAATAGGTGCTGAATATTATAATCTGAAGCCTTATTTTAGTATTATAAATCAGGAGGTGGATTGGAATAGATATCCGGAATCACTCGGATTAACCCTAACTTCAAGGGTAAGAACTAAAGGCGATGGGGTGATTAAGATATTCTCAACATTCAGCACATCGAATAGCGGGTTAAAATATCCCGAAATGACAAGTCCGGGATCGATACAGAATATCAACTTATCAAATCGGAACAGCTATACAAATGTTAACTATACACGGAGCATCAGTAAATGGTCGATGAAGAGTGGGGTTGCATTCACCTATGATGAAAATCTACTAGGAATGGGCGCATTTGATGTGAATGATTATAACACAAACGTTCAAGCCCGGGTCTCGATGAAACGAAAGTTTAGCGATAGATTCACTTTAAATTTGGGTGGTGAAGAAACTGCGAACCTTTTTAACGAGAAGTATCACGAATTCTCTACCGATTTCCTTTTTAAAGGCAATCTAAAGGATTTTAACTCAGCACTATTCACGGAGGCAGAGGTTAAACCCCTATCGAAACTTGCCGTTAGGGTAGGGCTTAGGGGCGAGAATTCATCGGTTATTAACGATAAAAAGTTGGCAGTAAGAACATCTGCTGCATGGCTTATTAGCAAAGATATTCAGCTTTCAGTAGCTTATGGAACCTTTTACCAAACCCCAGAGGAGTCGATTTTGAAATTCGATCCTAAGATAGGGTATGAAAAGGCCGAGCATTATATCGCCAATATTCAGTACGAAAAGAACGATAGAATTTTTAGAATTGAGGGATACCTTAAACAATACAAAGGTCTTGTTATCTATGATGCTGCGCAATACTTCAATCCGCTTACCTACAGCAACTCTGGCGATGGCTTTTCCAAGGGTATTGATATTTTCTACCGCGATAGGAAAAGTTTTAGAAATCTCGATTACTGGATTTCCTATTCCTATATCGATTCAAAGCGAAAATATAGGGATTATCCCGAAAAGGTAACACCCCCTTATGCTGCAAATCACAACTTTACAATAGTTGCAAAACAGTGGGTGCAGAAGATAACCACTCAGTTTGGGGCAACATTCTCCCTGTCGAGCGGAAGACCTTATAACGATCCAAACAGTACACAATTTATGGATAAAAAAACAGCAAACTACTGCGATTTAAGCTTAAACGTTAGCCATCTCACATCAATCTTTGGAAAGGGTACAATTCTGTATGCTTCGGTTAATAATGTGCTTGGGCGAGATAATATTTATGGCTATCGGTACTACTCAATACCAAATTCAACGGGTGTTTATGAATCAATTCCTGTTAGATCCGAATCGAAGAGATTTATACTATTTGGGGTTTTTGTGACGATTTAAAGTTGGAAGTCGGAAGAAGGAAGATGGAAGCCGGAAGTCAGACTGATAGGTCAATATAACACAGCAATACAGCAACACAGCACAACAGTATCACAGCAACACAATCAAATAATAGATAACTAAAACAAAAATAAAATGAAAAGAACATTTTTAACAACAATCGTAATTGCTTTAGCAATGGTAGTAAATGCTCAAACACCTTTCGAGACAGCAATGAAAGAGAGTTTAGTCCTACTCGATAGTGCAAAAACTACCGAGGAAATGCAAGTCGTAGTAGGCAAATTTGAACGTATTGCAATGACCGAAACAACTCAATGGGAGCCTTTGTACTATGCAGCCTTTACTCAGATTAATTTAAGTTTTAGAGAAAAAGATGGTGATAAAAAGGATGCAATTCTTGATGTTGCTGAAAAAAATATCGAGAAAGCGTTAGAAATTAATGGTGATAAATCGGAGCTATATGCACTTCAAGGATTTTTGTACCAAGGTAGAATTCAGGTTAGCCCAATGCGTGGAATGACCTATTCTCAGAAAGCAGCCAATATTCTTGAGAAAGCAATTGAGGCTAATCCCGAAAATCCAAGAGCACTGTTTTTAATGGCTCAAAATATTTATTACACACCTAAAATGTTTGGTGGAGGAGCCAAAAACGCTTTACCTAAATTCCTTGATGCTAAATTAAAGTTTGAAAAAGAGGCTGGTAAGGAAGGAATTATGCCAAAATGGGGTGCCAAATCAAACAATAGAATGATTGAGGCATGTAATAAGGAGAACTAATTAACGTGAGCTCAGTGCGGAAATGACATGTTGATTATAAGTATAATATTAGATTGTTGCTTTGTCATGCTGAACGGAGTGAGGCATCTAAGTTCCTTCGCTTCGCTCAGGATGACAAGGGAGGTTCTTTGCTTCGATTATAACCGGCTTTGTGAACCGAAGATAGTGAACTCAGCAAATAATGAAAGAACGGAAGGTATTAGAAACCAACCGCTTACTCCTTATTATTCCAACATTCCAATAATCCATCAACACACAAATTGTTAATCGTTTTGGTAATATGACCGCTTACACCGAACTCGCATTGATATTTATTCTAACTTTAAGCACCTTATTTGTTAGCAAATAGGGTGCTTACTTAAAACATTTAGTAATGAAACTTGATAGCAAAAAATTAAAAAAACTTTTAATTAATGAGATAAGAGATGCTTTAATACTAGTTGCTATTAGTACAAGTATAACTTATCTGGTTGCTGGTAATCAAATATTCTCAAGTTTCTCGGGCTATTCAAAATCAATATTTTATGGTTTTATACTTGGTTTGACAATTTGGAAGGGAAATCAATTTTTAGGTTTAATCCTTGATAAAAAATTCCCTTGGGAAAAAAATCCGAGTACAACCTTTTTTTATCGAATTTCCGCCTCTATCATATTTACCGCAATTGATATATTAATTGTCAACTATTTAGTATACACGTTTGTGTATAAAATAAATATTTTTGACGATTTAAGACGAATGTTTTTATATGCAGTTATTACATTTGGAATTTCAATGCTAATAACTACAATTATCTATCTAAAACATTTCTTTATTAATTGGCGTGAATCCGTTTTACAGAAGGAAAAGTTTAAGCAGGATGCTATTACAATGCAGTACGAAACTCTTAAAAGCTATGTTAACCCACATTTCCTATTCAATAGCCTTAGCGTATTAAGCTCATTGGTTGAAAAGGATACAGCAAAATCGCAGGAATTTATAAAGCAGCTCTCGGATATTTACCGGTACGTTTTAGAGCAGAAGGATAAAGAGTTGGTGCCATTGGAAACTGAGCTAACCTTTATTGTTTCTTATATCAATCTACATCGGGTTAGGCATGGTGAGAATTTAAAGGTTGATTTAAGGGTTGATAACAATGACGGTTATGTTATTCCTTTATCATTACAAATATTGCTTGAAAATGCCTTTAAACACAATATTATCTCCGAGGAGGAGCCTCTTGATGTTACCATTTCGAGAGAAACTGATTATATTGTTGTACAGAATAAATTGCAAACTCGGAAAACAATTAATGAGAATGAGGGCATTGGTTTAGAAACCATCTCCAAGCGTTATGAGTTTTTTACAAAAAGACCCTTAATAATAAATGCTGATAATGGTTTCTTTACAGTAAAAATACCTGTTCTAGATCTAAGTGTTTTAGATGGTTATAAATAATCAACCTAAATATGATACTGAATTTCATATAACTTCTTTAAATCAAAAATCGTTGATCCTTGTTCTGAAATCTAATTTTTTCAATAATTAACAACTTAGGTAAATTATAAATTCCTTTTTAGCAAAAACCCTATATGAAGTATCTAATCTTTTTATCATACATTTTCTTTATCTCCGAGTTCCTGCTGATGCTCGTAAAACGCTCAAAAAAAAGCACCTCGAAGCATCAAAAAGATAAAGGTTCATTGGTTCTTCTATGGGTAACAATTTCCATTTGCTTTACATTCGGATTTATATTTGCAGACTATAGCCGATGGAATTTATCTCATCTGATTATGGCTGTTATTGGGTTACTAATCATTATTGTTGGATTAATAATTCGTTGGGTAGCAATTCTCCAGCTAAAAAAAGCCTTTACTGTTGATGTTGCAATTGGAACGGAGCAAAAACTTAAAACCGATGGGATGTATAAAACCATTCGGCATCCCAGCTATTTAGGAATGTTGATGATTATGATTGGATTTGCCATTTCCATGAATAGCATTATGTCAATTTTGGTTATTGTTATTCCAATGATTATCGTTTTATTGTTTAGAATTTCAGTTGAGGAAACCCTTTTGCTTGAGGCATTTGGTAATCAGTACATCGAATTCAGAAGTAAAACCAAAAAGCTGATTCCTTGGCTGTACTAACTCTAGGCACTCGAAGTACTTTAGGCACTCTAGGCACTTTTTTAATACTCTAGGCACTCGAAGTACTCTAGGCACTCTAGGCACTTTTTTAATACTCTAGGCACTCGAAGTACTTTAGGCACTCTAGGCACTTTTTAAATACTCTAGGCACATTATCTATGAACTATCTAATTATTGAGGACGAGCGTTTATCCGCTGAAAGGCTAGAAGGAATGATAAAAAGATTATTCCCCGATTTTGTATTGGTGAAAACCCTCGATTCTGTTAAATCTGCCGTTAAATGGTTGGCTAATAATGAGCATCCCGCTTTAGGTTTCTTTGATATTCAATTAGCCGATGGGCTAAGCTTCGAGATATTTGAACAGATTCAACCGCAATTCCCCGTGATATTCACAACTGCATTCAACGAGTACGCCATTCGGGCGTTTAAGGTTAATAGCATCGATTATCTTCTAAAACCGATTGATGAAACTGAATTAAAAGCATCCATTCTAAAATTCAAGCAAGGGATTAGTAAACCTATTGGTATAGAGAACCAGGCCATTGCCAAAACTCTTCAGATGCTATCGAATAGCTACAAATCCAGGTTTTTGGTTAAGGTTGGAGAGCATCTACGAATGATTGCTGTTGATGAAATAGCCATATTTATTAGCATGGAGAAGTCAACATTCCTCAGAACTTACAATGGGAGGGATTATGGTATCGATTTTACCCTTGAGCAAATTGAGGGCTTGATTGACCCAAAGAAGTTTTTCCGTGTAAACCGCAAGTTTATTGTTGATATTAAATCTATCCAAGATATTATAGCCTACTCCAATAGCCGATTAAAGCTAAAACTTGCCGTTACCACCGATGAAGAGGTTATTGTTAGCCGCGAGCGGGTAGGGGAGTTTAAGGAGTGGTTGGAGAAATAGCTGCATAAGCCACCCATAATTCAATACCATGCAGCCTATGAAAACTTATTGTAAAGTGTCATCCTGAGCGAAGCGAAGGAACTCATAATCTAAAACCAGATAGCCGCCTTCGATGCTGCCTAAAAACAACGCACTCCCCCCTTGACCTACCCCTGTAGCTTTCCCTCCATTCTAGGTGTAACATGAGTTTGATGTAAGTATGATATACTGATTCTCAGTTCACCATTAGATTGTTGCTTTGTCATGCTGAACGGAGTGAAGCATCTGTATTTTAAATAGCTAGATCCTTCGCTTCGCTCAGAACCGAGCTTGCGAGTTCGGCGGAGCCAATGACACCTTACATCAAACTCACGTTTTAGGTATAGCTAAAACCTCCACGAGTAATCCTTTAAACGTCCAGCTCCTTAACTGAACCGCCCCGATTCACACCCCGCCCTTTACTTCCATAGCATGTAACTTGCACATTTTTAGGAGAATCCAACCGATACTAGGAAGAATCCAACAAAAACAACGATGATCTTTACCAAAACAACGATGTTTTATACCAAAGCAAGGATGATCTTTACCAATGCAACGATGTATTGTACCAAAACATGGATGATCTTTACCGATACAACGATGTTTTGTACCAAAACATGTATGATCTTTACCGATACAACGATGTTTTGTTCCAATACAAGGATGATCTTTACCAATGCAACGATGTATTGTACCAAAACATGGATGATCTTTACCGATACAACGATGTTTTGTTCCAATACAAGGATGATCTTTACCAAACAAGGATAATCCATACTAAAGTAGGGATATTCTGGGCGTATTCAGCGATTTGTGTCCCCAATCTGCTCGTGACAAGTACCGATACCCAACAGATTTAGGAAATACCTAAGCATAAGAGCAACGAAATAGTTGATATTTATACCAAAGTACCAACACGAAGCATACAAAAAATAAATTACGTTTAATGAATTATGTTATATTTGTATAAGGATGACAAAAACCAGACCTATAAACGAGTTGTGTGCAAGTTTATTAGAATAACGTAAATTTATCGAGATTGCTATAGTTTGTTTTTAAGAAAGAGTTTTAAAAAGATAATTAACTTTACTAAAATTAACTAATACTTGATAATATGGAAAAGATTGAAACATTGAAAAGCCAGTTAAAAGTTATAAAAAGAAAACTTATTGAACTGAGACTAGAAGAGAGTTTTAAAAAAATTGATAATGAATCTAAAATCAATGAACTTGAAAAAGAAGGAAATGAAATTATTCAAGAAATTTCATCCATAAGAAACAAAAAGAATCAATATTTTGTGTCTTTTAATTATGAGAATATTATTACAAATTACAATGTAAACGTTTTTAATATAATTCATTGCTCAGATATTGATTGTAAGATTAATACAAGGACTAAATTCCTGAATAACGAAAATGAATATATTAAATTAAGAAATGAAATAATAGAGAAATACATAAGCGATTATATGTACAGAATAAATAATCTAGAAATAATACGAATATAATAAAAACCTGCACACAACATGTGGTTAAAAATATTGGAGCTGATGACGCATCAGCAAGGTTTTCGCTCACCACAAAGTTCATTAACGGTGGATACGGAAGCAGCCGTTAACTCTCCAACATTTCCAACCACAGTAACGTTAGCGACAAGTTACCGCCAATATTAAACGACAGAAAAATGCGATAATATGACAACTTTATTTGATAGACTAGTTGAGTTAGAAAATTTAAAAACAGGCAAAGACTCTGGTGTTGCCCAAAAGCGTGGACTAGATTTTGAAAGACTAGTTCGTGACTTATTTTTAAAGCAAAATATATTATCCGTTATAAAACAAACTGGCTACCATACTTCTGATAATCGTTCCGAGCAGATAGATGGCGTGATTAATTTTAATGGTAAAATATTTCTTTTAGAGGTGAAATGGGATGAGAAATTAGCAGCTTCCTCATTGTATGAATTTATTGGAAAAATTGAAAATAAGTTTTATGGAACACTAGGAATATTCATTTCTTATCATGAATTAAGTGATAATTTTATCAATGCGTTAAGAAAAGGCAGAAAACAAAATGTTATTGTTCTACATGGGGACGACATAAAAATGATTCTAGAAAAAGAGGTTAATCTTAAAAACTTTTTCAAATATGCACTTGAAAAGTTATCGTTTGATAATTTATCGCATATATCTGTAAAAGAATTTTGCGAATTCGAGAAGTTACAAGATAATAAAAATCTTGAAATTCAATATGATAGCCAAAAGGTTAAGGATTTTATTCAAAACAACATAACATCTAAATCAACTCATGATTCAATTGATTTAGAAATTGAACTTGATAAATTGTCAGAGAGTGAAAAGGCGAAGGTTTACACAATTCTTTTAAAACAAGCTAAAAATCTTCTTCAGTTTAGATTTCCAAAGCCTACAACTTATATAAACACGAGTAACTTTTTTTCAATATACAAACCAGATTTTGCAAAACCAGATTTATCCGAATTACCGAATAAATTTTTTGGTGAGCTGATATTTGAAGACGCTAAAACTTATTTATTACGATTTCTTGATGAATTTCTTGATGAATTTCCGAAAATTGACAAGGATGCGAAGAAGAAATACTTCGATAATATTGTCGAGTTGTATAATAGGTCTGATTGGGAAATTGAAAATGCTTTAACTGAAATATTGAAACTGTATAGCGAGATTTATCCCCCCAAAATATTAAAACAAGTTTACAAGCTATATATTGAATACTATTATTCTTCTTCAAGAGAAGATAGATTTGCACAAAAATCGTATGCAATATCCTTGATTAAGAACAAAAAAATAGATGAAGCAACAATCATTGAATGGATAAACGAAAAAGTATATCAAGATTTAAAATTGTATCAAGATTTTAAGGAATTCAATTTTAAATATTTTGCACAGACATATGCAAATATTGGACAATCTATAGGTTATGACATTAATTCGTGGATAGAGAAAATGAAAGAAATATATAAAAATCAGAAAAAGAAACTAGAAGAATGAAATACTGGCGGTAACAAAGTGTAGCGGGCAATAAAGGTTTCCGTGGTATTCGAGCATTCTGCCCCGCATAAACTTTGGTGTAGCTTGACTGTGACGAAGCCTGCAATCCCTTACTGCCGCTACACTCAAACGTTAAAGAGATTGAATAACAACATGATTCCCGTTACGATAAGTGAAAAAATAATAGATTGATAAAGTGGAGACCAGAAGCCACTTTAAAAAACGAGGTGAAACCGAAAAACCTTACAAGTAGGAAAACTAAATCAAAGAAAATTATGAATTGGTATCTAAAAGTTTTAAGACAATATGCTGACTTTAGCGGAAGAGCAAGAAGAGAAGAGTATTGGATGTTTACATTATTCAATATGATTTTCATTATTGTTGCAATGATTTTGGACAACATTTTAGGTTTAACAGTAGAAGAAGAGCCGTATGGAGTTTTTTATTTTCTTTATGCATTAGCGGTATTGATTCCTGGATTAGCTGTTACAGTTAGGCGGCTTCATGATGTTGGGAAAAGCGGTTGGATGATTTTAGTTGCTTTAATTCCAATAATTGGCGCAATTTGGTTATTAGCGCTTATGGTTATTGATAGTGATCCTGGGGATAATGAATATGGACAGAACCCAAAAGGAGTGACATCTGAGCAAAAGGATGAACAATTTATTCAAGAGTTAATTGAGAAAAGTGGAGGAGAAGCGGAACCAATTATTATTATTGATAAATGTCCTGCTTGCGGAAAAAAGGTATCTGACAATGATAAAACTTGTCCTGATTGTGGACTCTCCTTAATTTAACGTGAGTTCGATTTAAGTACAACATATTGATTGTCAGTACAAAAATAGATTATTGCTTTGTCATGCTGAACGGAGTGAAGCATCTAGTCTTTAGGTAATTAGATCCTTCGCTTCGCTCAGGATGACACCTTACATCGAACTGACGTTATTTAATAATCTCCTTACTGGTTTCAATTATTTCCAACTATATCCAATTGCTTCTGGAGCAACCTCTTCTTTATAATAAATTCACGGCTGTACATCATATTAACAAAGAGAACCATTGCCTCATTAAAAACATCAAGCTCCACGTTGTTAAAGCTACTACCATCATAATATTCTCTATCCTTGGATAAATAATGGTCAATTTTCTCCATTTGCGTATCATCCAAATAATTCTGCTCTTTAGCCTCGGGCAGCACTTCTTGGATTTGCTGAACAATTCTCCTCTCAATTACCTTTACATCGGCAATTATCCGTACAATTTTGCTCGATGAGTTTTTTTGATAGATTGGCGCAATAGTTTGGCTAAGCTCCGTGTAATTTTTAAGGCATATCTCGGATTCGGGGTAAATTCTGAAATAGGTTTTATACAAATTAGTTATAGTGGCTTTATCGGCATCGTTGGATTTTGAGCAAACGAATTTAAATATCTCCCTATCAATTTTATCTAAGGATTCTTGCAACGCTGCTTTTTCGCTTTCTAAATCTTTAAGCAGATTTGGAACATCGCTCTTTGAGCATTTCTTCCCATCAAAATCAAACGATTTAATCTTGTACTCCTTAGCGGAGATAGTTTTGAGCAGTTCAATATCCGAACTAATTGCATCAATCTTTTTAGGAATTGAGCAATTCTCTGTACTATAAATTTGGTTGAAATCGGTAAATATCGATTTTCCATCTGCCCCTAAATCTTCGGCGTTAAATTGGGTTATCCTACGATTATCATAAAAACCCTTGAATTCCTTATTGTATGTGTGTTTCTTGTACTCTTCGTAGTACATCTCCTTGAATTTCTCTAGGTTCAATGTAATTACTTCACCATCATTAAATTTTACAACGGAGAAAAGCTTCTCGGTCATTAGCTTTTGTGCCTTCTCAGGATTGCTAAAAAGTGCCCAAGCCGATTCCTTCACAGTTTCAGTTTTTTCAATACCCAATGTTTGTAGATAGCGCTCCCTTTCAACAGTGCTAGGGTGCGATGACCATTGATCCTTAACCACTATTCTGCTTTGCTGGAAGTTTGATGAGCCATTATCGTTCAGTACAGGTAATCCACATTCCAACCCCAAATCATTATTTATCGCAAAATGCGATATTATTTCACTTTGATGAGTGTAAATATTATCGGGTTTTAGGTTTTGACCAATCCATCTTTCGTACTGGTTCAAGAGCGTATTGTAGCATGAACCAGATATTTCGAGCCTTTTTAGTGCGGTGATTAAATGCTCAGGGCCACAAACCATAGCCGAAACAGCATCGGCATTATGCTCCATTTGCCTGGATAGGCTTAGGTTGGTTTTGTTTACCACGATGTACACTTTTTGTAATACCCATTGTATGCTTTGCACAATTTTAACGGTAAGGCTGGCAAAGAACTGGAAGTAACCGCTTATGGATGCCCAGCTATCAATCGTTTCTGCGTAACCTTTATTGTCATACAGCATGTTATAAATCAGCCTATTCACATAAAAAACATACGATCCAAGTTTCATACTGTGCTGCGAGAAGTGCCCAAATTCATGAGCAATAACAGCTTTGAATTCGCTTAGATTTACCGAGTTTACAAAACCCAAACCGATTAGCAGATTCTTTTTAACAGGGAAGAACATGCTCAGGAAGCTGGAATCGTAGAAAACACTGGCGTTTACATCCTGCGAAATGTATATTTTCTTTGGCAACGGGGATTTTGTTTCATTTGCCAACCGTTCGATGAATGAGAAGATTTCGGGGAAATCTTTCCTGTTTATCTCAATAAAGCCACTTTTATCAACCCTTTTAATTGCAAATATAAATTTGATTAGGAAGTAGATAACCATAAGCCCTAAGCCAATCATCCCAAGCCCAATCATAAGGGTTAAAAACATGGGCTTAAGGATTATCAGCATAACCCCTAGCCACGAAACTATTGCTGCCAAACCAACGGATAATAGTATCAACACAATGTAAACCGCAATAAATAGGAATATTGATAGTACAACCTTAAAAGCCTCTAACCTGAACTCCTTTGAGGGCTTAAGCGATTCTTCGTTAAATGTTTTTGGTGATGGGGGATAAGTGAAGTTTTTCATGGAATGATTTTTTATCTTTTGGACATTGTATTGAACTATTTTGTAATAAAATAAGGGTTTTTCCAAAGCCAAATTTAACCACTAAGAACTCAAAGGTTACACAAAGGACACGAAGCAAAAACATTGCAAATAAATGCTTTGTGAACCTTTGTGATATACTTTGTGCCCCTTTGTGTTTAAGCTCTTTCCGATTTATTGGATAGCCCCCTCGAACATTTAGGGTTTAGTAACTAAAACATCATTTTAAAAATAGTAAAAGAAATGCATTTGGCTAATAATGCAATGATTTATTTTTTATGCTGATTTGAGGGTTTTGTAAGATACTCAATATCACTAATGATATTTCCAACTCTGAATCTCTATGATATTCCCTGTAGCTCTACGGCAAATGATCTTTACCATATGCAGGAGTGTTATTAACCTAACCTTAGACGATACATAGTAGGATTTGTGTAAAGAGCGATTTTGCTTAAGTTTAATGAACTGTTGTATATGAGACTAATATACGATGGTGTGAGAGGTGATATGATAGGATGAAAGAATATTGGGTGCATACTTGATTACCTGCTGCTGTTTTCATATGTCAAACGTTACTGCTAATGGTTTATGGTCACTATATTTTGTCCACTTTTCGTAAGTGCCAACTTCCACATTTTTTAATTTGTCAATGAGGTTTGATGAAGCAAAGCAATAGTCAATGTGATAAGGTCGGTCAATTTTTC
The DNA here is from genome assembly GCA_013141385.1 of Bacteroidales bacterium. NCBI lineage: Bacteria > Pseudomonadati > Bacteroidota > Bacteroidia > Bacteroidales > Bacteroidales bacterium. The sequence continues at coordinate 289,991 of JABFRB010000001.1, forward strand.
TTTGCATAAAAAGTGTTTTATCTTTTTCCTTTCCTTGAGTTTGATTATGAAAATGATGATAAGTACTTATAATATTTTTGTTTTTTAAAAAGTCAACAAGGTTAGAGTGATTTGAAACCCGTCTTGGTTTGTCCCAAATTGTATTGCTATTAAAGTCTCCAATAAGAATTATATTTTCTCCGTCTAACAAGTTGCTGTAAAAATGAACTGCTTTCCAAACTTGTTCGGTATAGTTATCGTGGTTTTCTGGTTTCTGCGACCATATTGCAAAAATTATCAAGTTAATTTTGCTATTATAAACAGATAATGGCAAAACATATTTAAAGTCGGGATTATGTATGTCAAGCAGTTCAATTTTGAAGTCGCTATATGAAAAAATTCCAATCCCTTTATGTGGATTGTCTCCATACCATAAAATATCTGTCGGTTGTTTTATGTAAAGTCCAAAAGAAAGTTTCTCTTGATTTTCGCATTCAGGCACAACTAGAATGTCTGGATGTTCTGTCAGAATAAACTCTGCTTTTTTGCGAAAAGCCATATTACAATTCCATGTTATTATTTTCATTGTTTACACTAATACCATTCGCCATTCCAAGATTTGTATTCATCAATTTTTATGTCGATATAGTTTTTAAGGCGTTTCAATGTTGTTTGCGAAATGTTGTCCAAAAATTCAGAATTTGATTTTAAGTTAATGAGTTCTTTCAGTTGATGGTTAATATTAAAATTGAGAATTCTCGCCTCTTTGTCATTTGCAATTTTGTCAAACTTCAAGTATGTATCAATTGTCGGATTCCATTGAGGTTCTGTTCCTTGAAAGATATAGTAATTAAAACTTTGTCTTGAAAGATATGATAATTTTGAAACCGCTCTATATGTCATAAACCCTTTTACTTCAATATATAGGTCAAGGTCTGTTAAGTAAATGTCGCATTTTGGTGATGTCATTGAACGACTTGTCTGCCAAGGATAATTGTCAATAGGAACAGGTTTCTGTATCTCGAAATTTATTCCATTTCTTAATAGTTCGTCTTGAATTTTCTGTTCTAATTTACTCATTCGCTATCGATTTTTCTACAGTTGCAGGTAACTCATATATGACCAAAAATAATCCTATACAACCAATTTAGGTGTATATATGTACCTTTTGCTGTTTTTTATAAAAATATCATTATTTCACAAATCATCAAAGAATAATTTATTCATAGAATAATAGAACTGGAACAGAGCGGAAGTCGGCGAAGTCAAAACAAGAGGTTAGTTTTTTACTTCTTTCTTCCATTTTGGCTTCGCCTAACTTCGTTTCCATTATTCCAGTATTGATTATGTCGAACTAGTTCTGCTGAGCTCACTTCGTTCAGCACAGCAAAGCAATAATCTGTTTTCGTGCCGATAATCAATATGTTATATTTAGTTCGAATTCACGTTATAATCATTTCAAACCCATATACGTTTATTACCCTTTAATCGCTTAATGAGTCTTTATCCATTAGATTTACAACTTTATTTTTTAAATTATACAACTTTATGATGGTTTGGGAAGCTGATTTGCCGTTTTGTTTTGTAATTACTACAAAATTTCTTGTAGTGGCAACTGCATTAGTATCAACCCATGTTCCTGAATTGGCGTAGATACATTTTTTATTATTACTATTTTGATATGCATCAATTTTAGCAATGTGTGTATGGCCAAATACAACAATTCTTTTATTTGATTTAGGGTTATCAAAGTACTGTATATTTGCCTGCTTGTCGGTTTCGAAAGCTGAATCTACAGAATCGATTGCCTCAGCAGTATTAATAAGTTTAGCTACATTGTTGCTGATTTGTCTTTTTTCCCATTTATCTTGAATCCCATTGTAAAGATCCAAATATATTGTCCCCTTAGGAGTTGGTTGATAAGGAACAAGATTACTAAATGAATAATTACCCTTGAATCCATTTACGTTTGTAATAATTATTGAATCATTAAATTTTTGACGTATAGGGAATAAGCCCGCAGTAGTATTCCATACATTCCAATACCGATACAATAAATCTTGGCTTTCACCCCCCGAAGTATTTTGGGAAACAGTTGGTAAGGTATCGCCTGGTGTTGGGTGACCCTGTTGCACGCTGAGTGCAGCTATTCTTGTAAAAAAGTACCCGGGAGGCAGGATGTTTTCTGGAGCAATGGTTTGGTTGGAGAATGGGTCGGGTGCACAGAAAAAATTGTAGCGGTGGCCATGTTCAATAGCTATTTCAGGATAGCTATTGGGGGAATAAGTACCTAAGCCCAGAACGCTGTCACGTGCCTGATTTATTCCAGGAAGAACACTTTCAACACATGCTTTTGTGATTGTTAAATCGTGGTTTCCGGGTACATAGGTAACTAAGAAATTTTTATCTTGAATTATACTGTTAATGGCATTAAATACGCCTATGTTGGTTGTTGCAATACGCTTTACAAAATCAGCCTGAGTCCCTCCATGATAAGTATCTATATCAGCTGGCACAAACCATTCATCGAACAGGTCTCCGGCGATAACAAGTTCTTTAACGTTTTGGGATTTTTTTATCCGTTTAAGCAATTCTTCCAGAGCCGTACGGTTCTTCACACACTCAGCATACGCAGTGTCTGCGCCGAGATGTATATCGCTTATAATAACAATCATATTCCTCTCAGTTCCACCATTGCTAAATGGAGCATCTGATTTACTTGAGTTTCTGCACGATGTAAATACACCTAAGAACGACATCAACAAAAACACACTTAATGTTCTCCTAATAATTTTCATGATACACTCATTTTTTATTTTTCCTACTCGTATGGCTTTTCGGAATTCGCCCCATTTATTTAATTTACTTCTGGTTTTCTATTTTTTATATTTATCACTTTGGTTGATCGACCCTTTTTTTCATGTCCTGTTATTATGTTGGGTGACTCATTTATTTGTGTATCAGAAGTAATCCTATACAACCAATTTAGGTATGTATATACACCTTTGGGTAGTTTTTATAAAAATAACATTTTTTCGCAAACAATCAAAGGGGTATTTTTTTTATGGAATGCTGGAATAATGGAATGTTTACGTTTGTCTTATAATACTAGTTGGGGTTGATGGATGAGTTAATGGTTTTAGGCACTGAATAGAGGTTATTTATATATTTTGGAGTCTGTTAATCAATAAGATTAAGAGCTAGGGTTATAATATTTTTTAATATCTGAAATTAACGCAATTATTTACATCTTTTTCACAAAGAATTGTGTCAAGTATTTCCTTTTTCTTTCCATTTCTGAGCAATTCCCAGCATATTATAGTTTTTTTATTCATTAAAGTTTTTGTTTCGATAACTGATTTAACTTTTCCTCCAATCCACCTAAATCCATTTTCGGGAGCAACGCCAAGGTTCGTTAATTTATAAGGGTACATGGTTGTTCCATCAATGTCATTTGTTTTCCATGAAACGTAAAGGGTATCATAAAGTGGTGTTTTGCTACATCGCTCAATTTTAATTGTAAAATCTATTAGTTTGGTAAGATAGAAGGATAAATATTTGGAATTTTTTTCAAGTTCAGGGAGAATTATCTCTTCAGATGAAATAGCATAATCGGAATCGCCTACAAAAATAAATTTGTACAAATAAGCTCCTTTGTTCTTTTTCATTTTATATGAGAAATGTCCAGAACTGTCGGTACAAAATCGACCAACATCGGAGGGGATGTATTTATTATCGCTTAAAATCAAACTTTTAATAATAACCTCCCTTTGGGGAATTCCCTTTTCCGTGTATTCGTCTAAAATCTTTCCTCTGATATCCAGAGTTCCTTCGGTTCTAGTACATCCAATTAAAAAAAAACAGGCAAAGGTTGCAATGTGTAGTAATACTTTCATCTTTAAAAGGAGAATAAGTATTTGTTTTGTAAGTAAAGTAGATAAAAGAATACAATTTACAAAAGTTAATTAGAATTGCAAGTTCTTCTACTCTGTTGGTCTTAATTGCATTAGACCTAAAGTATTGGCAACGTATTTTCTTTAGTTTACCAATATTCCATCCAGAAATTGTGTTTTTTTCATACAAGTATGTTTTTTACTTTTATTGTGCTTATACTTCATTGTTAACTCTGAAATATTAAAATAACATCATTTAATGTCCTACGAATATGAACATAAATAAATTTTAAATAAATTTTAAATTGTCATAAAAATGGCATATATTCACTTGTCAAATTTATATGCTTTGTTAAATAGATTTATTATTTGAAATACTGAATGTTATAAAAAAATTTGCATCATTTATTTGTTGTGTGCTGCTATTGGAAAAAGGGATTAATGATATTATGTGTAGAACATTTGGTTTTCGTGAATGATTTTTTATCAATTTTTTGGTGTTGGTGATTTATTTTTTTAATGTGTAGTTGCGATTCTCTTATTGTATTAGTTTTAAGAGTTATTTTGATAAAAACATGCTTTCTGTTGAGAGATTTTCTTAGGTAATAGTTGCCGGTTTTTTAGCATGTTTACTTCCACGAATGCAAATAAATCTTTAGGATAGTGTTTTTGTTTTTTTAAAGCAATTACTAAATAAATGGTTAGTACAACCAACATGACTTTAGTTAGGGCTGCAGTTGAAAGATTAATCCATTGTGGGGATGATTTTCAGGAAATGAAATTGACTGTAGAAAGTTTGTATGAGCTTTTTAAATCGATTACTGGGATCGATTTTACTAAATGGAATGATGCTGATATTCATCTGCCATCAGGGAAGGCTATTTCGGCTGAGGGTGCTGCGCATTGTCTTCTTGAATTTAGGCGTACTGCAATTTTTCTGCGCGGAATAAAGCAAGCAATAGATTATAAATTAGATTGCAATAAGGGGCAGGTTAAAATACTTTATGCAGGATGCGGCCCTTACGCTACGCTTATTACACCTTTACTTCCTTATTATTCTGCTGATAAAATTGGTATAACACTTCTAGATATTAATAAAGTATCCCTAAATTCATCGGAAACACTTATAAAAACGCTTGGTTTGGGTGATTATATAGATCAATTTATATTGGCTGATGCTTCAACCTATACGATTGATCGATCCTATGATATTGTAATCTCTGAAACAATGCAAGCGGGGTTAAAGAATGAGCCACAGGTGGCAATAACCCAAAATTTGATTCCACAATGTAAGGCTGATACTATCTTTATTCCAGAGCAAATTACAATAGATGCCTATTTGCGGAAAAGGGGTATTTGGGATGGGGATCAGCTATTAGAAGAAGGTGGAGAGACAAATCATTTATGTGAACTTTTTGCTGTAAATAAAACAAATTTAGATAGCAGTAATTATCGAAAGGTTGTGACCCTGCCACCAACTTTTAATAAACCTTATGACCTTTTGCTTTATACCACAATTAAAGTATTCGGCAATGAGGTTTTAGGGTTAAACGATTGTAGTTTAAATATGCCTTTAAGGTATTTTGAATTGCGAGATAATTGCCCCAAATTAATTGAGTTTTGGTATAACCAAAGTAACAAACCCAAAATTGAATCTAAAATTTTAGATTATATAACTTAATTATTAACTAAAAAAAAATTAGACTATGGATCCTTACATGGCACAAATTCTTGCATTTGCATTTGGTTGGGCGCCAATGGGCTTTCAGATTTGTGATGGCTCAATCCTGCAAATTTCACAAAATTCCGCTTTGTATTCCTTACTAGGAACATATTTTGGTGGAAATGGAACTCAAACATTTGGTATCCCCGATTTAAAGGGTAGAACAATTCTTGGGCAGGGCAATGGTACAGGTTTAACTCCTAGACCATTTGCAAGTATGGGTGGTGTTGAGCAGGTTACTTTATCGCAAAATGAGATGCCAATTCACAGCCATACTGCGGTATTCACTGGCACTTCAGTTACAGTGAAAGCAAGCAGTGCAATTGGTACCTCAGGAACACCAAGTACCAGATCAAATACCCTAGGAGGATCTGCAACTGGTTTATATAATAGTGCTGCACCTGATATTGCACTTAACATAGGAGGTGGTGCTGTTGCAGGTACTGTTGCAGTTGCAAATGCTGGACAAAGTATTGGTCACAACAATATGCAACCTTTTACAGTTCTTAATTACTGTATAGCTACTCAAGGAATTTATCCTACACGTCCATAATATTGTTGGGTCGCTGGTTAATAAAACTACCAGCGACCTTTCTATAAACCTAGTTGGTAATGAATCAAACAATAAAAATAGGTTTTCTTTTTCCTTACTCATCTGTTTCTCCCCATATGTCGCAGGATATAATTGATGGTTTTTTTACATCAATACCAGAAATTTATAGGAAGAATTTCCAGTTTTATCCTGAATATATAGATAAAGGGAGCCATGAATTGGTTAAGGTTGCGGTAAATAAATTAATTATGTTTCATAATGTTGATATTATCTCAGGCATTGTTAGTTATAAGCTGATGCCAGAGATCAATTCGATATTAGAGAGGCAAAAAAAGTTGGCTTTTTTCTTTGATCTAGGGGAGTATTTACCTCCATTGGCTCCAATATCAGAAAATATCTTTTTTAATAGCCTTCAATTTTGGCAGGTAGAATATGCTTTGGGTCTCTGGGCTCAGAAACAGTTTTCGGGGAAAGGGGCAATTCTAATGTCGATATATGAAGCGGGTTACCAAATGCATAGCGCATTTTGGCAGGGTGCTTTATCGGCAGGCGCTGAGGAGATTGATATGCATATTCTGCCATTTAACCCACAGCTACCTAATATTGAGGATATACTATCTCCATTTTTCGAAAAAATTAAGCAAAGTAAGGTTGATTACTTCCATGCTCTGTTTTGTGGTTCAGAAGCTTTTGAGTTTTATAAATGTTACTGCCAATCCGATATTTACAACAAAATACCATTAGTGGTAACACCTTACATGGCTTCTGATGAAACACTGGATAATGTACCAAAAAGTAATATAACGCTATACTCTGCATCTACATGGAACTATAATTCGATGGATGAAAAAAATCAGCGATTCAAAAGTGCTTATCAGCTCAGAACTGGCAAAAAAGCAAGCGAATTTGCTGTGATGGGTTATGAAATGGGGCAGCTATTTCTACCCATGCTACCTATTTTTCAAAAAAAAGATTTGAAAGAGATAATTAAATATATAAAAGATGCCAGTGTCAATGGACCAAGAGGTTTACGTAATTTTCATCACGATTCAACATTGGCACCCCCTATTATAAATATTGAGAAAATTACTACTCTGAACGACAAATTATCCAGAATTGTGTTGGAGCAAGGAATTGCATTGAAACATAACGATTCAGTGTTCTATGATATTCACACACAATGCGTTTCTGGATGGAAAAACCCTTATTTGTGTGTGTAAACTTTAAATCTATGATGTTATGAGAAAAATTTACTCTTATGTAGTAAAAATAGCATTAACACTAATAATTTTGTTTTTAACAAGTGGTGTTTATGCTCAATATCCAACATTACCTTATCACCCTACTGTAACAAATCCTGGCCTATATCCTGTGCCAACTACTCCATTTACTTATGGTGATTGGGTTACTAATGTGACTTTTGCTGGAATTAATAATACTACGGCAAATGTTTCATGGCGAAATAATTATTCTGGTTCAACTCACGCTAGCGTTGTTTTAGGCCAGACTTATACCCTTTCTGTTACAGTAAATAATGTTGGTGCAGATTTTTCCTTCCAGTATATTGCCGCATATATCGATTGGGATAGAAATGGTGATTGTGGTGGAAAAAGACCAGGAGATGGAGGCACAGGGGAGATATCAAGCGAATGTTATGTGTTGGGTTTACCAGGTCATGCTAGTGCTACAGTAACTTTAAATATTACTGTTCCAAATGATGCTGCAATTGGCACCACATGGTTAAGAGTGACTTTGGATGCTGATGGTGGTAATGGTGATTATCTGTCTTACTTTGCATATGGTGAAATGGAAGAATATGCTGTTGATGTTTCAGCAGGTGTTAATAATGCACCTACTGATGTATCTCTTTCTGCAAGTGCTGTAAATGAAAATGTTTCTGCCAACTCAGCTGTTGGTACTCTTAGTACTACCGATCCTGATGTTGGCAATACCTTTACCTACTCATTGGTTGCTGGCACAGGTGGCACAGATAATGCCTCATTCAATATTAGCGGTAGCAGTTTGCGTATTACCAATAGTCCTGATTATGAGACTAAGAGCAGCTATTCAGTGCGAGTACGCACAACAGACCAAGGTGCATTATACTATGAGAAAGCCTATACAATTACTATTAACGATTTAAACGAAGCTCCAACCGATATATCTCTTTCTGCAAGTTCAATCAATGAGAATGTTGCCGGAAATTCTGCGATTGGTAATTTGAATACTACAGATCAGGATGCAGGTAATTCATTCACGTATACGTTGGTTGCTGGAACAGGCAGTACTGACAATGCATCGTTCAACATTAGTGGTAGCAGTTTGCGTATCACAAGCAGTCCTGATTTCGAGACAAAAAGCAGCTACTCTGTAAGGGTTCGTACCACAGATCAAGGGAGTTTAACTTACGAGAAGGCCTTTACTATCACTATTAGCAATGTTAATGAAACCCCAACAGATATTTCTTTATCTGCAAGTTCTATCAATGAGAATGTAGTTGCTAATTCAGCAATAGGTACTCTAAGTTCTACTGATCCAGATGCTGGCACATTTACTTATACACTTGTAGTTGGAACAGGAGATACTGATAACGCTTCATTTAACATTAGCGGTAGCAGTTTGCGTATCACTAACAGCCCCAATTTTGAGACAAAGAGTAGCTATTCGGTGCGTGTTAGAACAACCGATCAAGGTAGTTTAACATTTGAGAAGGCTTTTACTATTACTATTAATGATTTAAATGAAACACCTACGGATATTGCTTTATCTGCAAGTTCAATCAACGAGAATGTAGTTGCCAATTCGACTGTTGGTACGCTTAGTACAACTGATTCTGATGCAGTTAACACCTTTACATATACACTTGTAGCAGGAACTGGCAGTACGGATAACGCTTCGTTTAATATTAGCGCTAATAGTTTGCGTATCACAGGTAGCCCTGATTTTGAGACAAAGAGCAGCTATTCTGTGCGTGTTCGTACTACAGACCAAGGTACTTTGTTCTATGAGAAGGCCTTTACCATTACTATTAATGACTTGAATGAAGCACCTACTGATATTTCCTTATCAGCAAGTTCAATCAATGAGAATGTGGTAGCAAACTCAACAGTGGGCACACTTAGTTCTACAGATCAAGATGCGGTCAACACTTTCACCTATACACTTGTGGCGGGAACAGGCAGTACTGATAATGCCTCGTTTAACATCAGTGGAAGTGGTTTACGTATTACAAATAGCCCTGATTTTGAGACAAAGAGCAGTTACTCTGTACGGGTTCGTACTACCGATCAAGGTACTTTGTTCTACGAGAAAGCATTTACAATTACTATCAATAATGTAAACGAAACACCAACTGACTTAGCGTTATCTGTTGCATCAATCAACGAGAATGTGGTAGCAAACTCTACAGTGGGTACTTTGAGCACAACCGACCCGGATGCTGGCAACACCTTTACCTATACTCTAGTTGCGGGTACTGGAAGTACTGACAATGCTTCGTTTAATATTAGCGGGAGTAGTCTACGCATCAATAGCAGTCCCGATTTTGAGACTAAAAACAGCTATTCCGTAAGGGTTCGCTCAACTGATCAGGGAAGTTTATGGTTTGAAAAGGTTTTCATTGTTACTATCAATGACCTGAATGAAGCTCCTAGTGACATTACCCTATCTGCTAGTTCAATCAATGAAAATGTTGTAGCTAACTCAACTATTGGCACATTGAGTTCAACGGATCAGGATGCAGGTAATACTTTCACCTATACACTTGTAGCAGGAACTGGTAGTACCGATAACGCTTCGTTTAACATTAGTGGTAGTAGCTTGCGTATCACTAATAGCCCTGACTTTGAGACTAAGAGCAGCTACTCCGTAAGGGTTCGCACTACCGATCAGGGAAGTTTGACCTATGAGAAAGCCTTTACAATCACCATTAATAATGTTAACGAAACTCCAACTGATATAGCGTTATCTGCTACATCAATCAACGAGAATGTAGTAGCAAATTCAACTATTGGTACTTTGAGCACAACGGATATAGATGCAGGTGACACTTTCACCTACACACTTGAAGCAGGAACTGGAGATACTGATAACGCCTCATTTAACATTAGCGGTAGCAGCTTGCGTATCACCAATAGTCCAGATTTCGAAACTAAAAACAGTTACTCAGTACGTATTCGAACAACAGATCAGGGTAGTTTGAATTTTGAGAAGACTTTTACTATCACTATTAACAACGTGAATGAAATACCAACTGATATTACCCTATCTGCAAATACAATCGATGAAAATGTAGTGGGCAATTCAACAGTTGGTGGCTTAACTTCAACAGACGTTGATGCTGGTAATACATTTACTTATACCTTGGTGGCTGGAGTAGGCGATACTGATAATGCTTCGTTTAATATTAGTGGTGGTAATTTACGTATTACCAATAGCCCCGACTTTGAGACGAAGAACAGTTACTCAGTACGTGTTCGTACTACCGATCAGGGAAGTTTGACATACGAGAAGGCCTTCACAATCACTATTAATGATCTGAATGAAGCACCAACTAATATCTCCTTATCTGCAAATTCAATAGATGAGAACGTTGCTGCTAACTCAACGATAGGCACTTTAAGTACAACAGATCAAGATGCAGGCAATACTTTCACCTATACATTGGTTGCAGGGGCAGGGAGTTCGGATAATTCTTCATTTAGTATTAGCGGCAATGAATTGCATATAATATCAAGTCCTGATTACGAAACTAAGAGTAGTTATCTTGTACGTTTTCGCTCAACAGATCAAGGCAGTTTATATTTTGAGAAGTCATATGCCATTTCAATTCATAATGTAAATGAATCACCTGTTGTTACTGCTTCGCAAAGTTTCAGTATAAATGAAAATTCAATTGTTGGGACAGTTGTAGGAACAGTTTCTGCTACTGATCCTGATGCTGGTACTACATTTAGCAATTGGACAATCACATCTAACGTAAATCCGAATACTAATGGTACTGATGCATTTGCTATAAATTCAACCACAGGTCAAATTACAGTTTTTGATGCTGGAGATTTAGATAGAGAAGCAAACTCTTCATTTACAATAAAAGTGACTGTTAGTGATGGTACTAATACAAGTGCCGAAGAGAGCGTTACTATAAATTTAAACGATGTGAACGATGTAGTTCCTGTAATAACAGCATCGCAAGTATTGTATGTTACCGAACAATCACCAAATGGTACAACTGTTGGAACAGTAGTAGCAACTGATGGTGATGTAACAGCAACGACTTTCCAGAGTTGGACAATTACCGCTGGAAATGGTGGTGGGTATTTTACGATAAATTCATCAACTGGAGTTATTACAGTGGTTGATAATACAGGACTAAATTCAAATATCAATCAAAGTTTCACATTGACTCTAACAGTATCCGATGGTGTAAATACTAGCCAGTCTCAAACAGTTTCGATTACTGTTAGTGCAGTTAATGATGAAAACCCTGTTGTTACTCCAAATCAATCATTTGTTATTAATGAGAATTCTGCAAATAGTACTGTAGTTGGTACTGTTTTAGCAACTGATCCAGATTATGGAACCAATTTCCAAAATTGGACTATTACTTCAGGTAATACTGATAATACATTCGCAATTAACTCATCTAGTGGTCAGATAACAGTTAATAATTCAACAGCTTTAGATTATGAAACTGTTACATCATTCTCATTAACCGTTCAAGTTTCTGATGGATTACATACTGCAAGTGGTGTAGTCACAGTAAATCTGAATAATTTGAATGATAATGCTCCTACAATTAATGGAGGAACTTTCGCACTTGATGAAAATAGTTCTAATGGGACATCAGTATGTACTATTTCTGCAAATGATCCAGATGGAATCTTGAATGTATTGACTTTCTCATTAGTAAGCACAAAAGCCTCTAGTCCATTTGCAGTTGATTTAAATACTGGTGTTGTATCAGTTAATAATTCTACATTGCTGGATTATGAAACCATTCAATCTTATTCGGTAACTATTAGAGTTTCTGACGGAACTCATTCTGCTGACGGAGTGTTTACAATCAATTTAAACAACTTAAATGACAACTCACCTGTTGTTACAGATGCAACGTTTGCAATAGATGAAAACAGTGCAAATAGTACAGCAGTTGGAACTGTTGCTGCAACTGATGCGGATGGAGTATTAAATAGCCTAACCTATTCCATTACATCTGGAAATACTAATAATGCATTTGCTATTAATTCAGCAACTGGTGCAATAACTGTAAATAACACTCTGGCACTGGATTTTGAAACAACTCCTATATTCAATCTTGTTGTAAGTGTATCGGATGTTACTCATTCCAGTGATGGTAATATTACAATTAACCTGAATGATTTAGTGGAAACAGGTATTGATGATAATAAAGAATTTAGCTACAAGATTTATCCTAACCCTGCGGTTGATAAGGTAAATATTTACTTAAACAACCCATCATCTGAATCTTATACAATTGAGATTGTAAGGATTGATGGTGTTAGATTCTATCAAAGTAGTGAAAAGAACCTATCAGGAATAAAAACTATTGATCTAACAGGAATCACAAGTGGTATATACTTTATAAGAGTATATAACCAGAAGTTTATGTGTACTGATAAACTCATAGTAGAATAGTATAGCTGCAATTAGTTGATAGATATCTATTGACTAATTGAATGATTGATTAAACAGAGCTAAGGTTAACCCTCTATAACTGGAGGCACTACCTTGGCTCTGTTTTATTTTATTCCCTCATAATGCTTTTGCTCACCTCAAACCAAGGAGTCTTAAACCTTTTCACAAAGAGAGAGTCCCATTTATCAGATTAAAAAAGAAATAGTAATTTCTATTAATATTTAAAAATGACTATTTTCGTCCAAATACATTTAAAAAATGGCATCAAATCTTTTTAGAAGGAAGACTATTGATTCAATATTAAGGGATGCAGATACAGAATCTAAAGAGCATAAACTAAATAGAAATCTTAATGTTAGAGATTTAACGGCATTTGGAATAGCTGCTATAATTGGTGCGGGTATTTTTAGTACAATTGGTACTGCTGCTTCAACTGGAGGACCCGCGGTTTCCCTACTCTTTGTCTTTACTGCAATTGCTTGTGGATTTTCTGCAATGTGTTACGCACAGTTTGCATCATCGGTTCCAATAAGTGGGAGTGCGTATACCTATTCTTACGTCAGTTTTGGCGAACTCATAGCATGGATAATAGGGTGGGACTTAATAATGGAATATGCAGTTGGAAATATCGCAGTTGCCATTTCATGGTCCGATTATTTTACGGGGTTTATGGGAAGTATAAACATCCATATTCCCGAATACTTAACAGTTGATTATTTAAGCGCTCTGCGAGGCTACCATAGTGCTTGTATTGAAATTGCCAAAGGGATTGATATCAACTCGCTTACAATGCCACTAAAAGAAGCTTATTTTGCTTGGGTTAATGCACCAATGATAGGTGATTTAAGGTTGATTGCAGATATTCCTGCTTTTTCAATAGTTGTCTTTATTACAGTACTAGTATACATTGGTATTCATGAAGCTAAAGTTGCTAGTAACACAATGGTTTTGCTCAAGGTAAGCATACTACTCGTTGTAATTGGTGTAGGGGCTTTTTATATTAATCCCCAGAATTGGAATCCGTTTGCTCCAAATGGATTGGCTGGTGTAATGAAGGGTGTTTCAGGCGTATTCTTTGCGTATATTGGATTTGATGCTATATCTACTACAGCAGAGGAGTGTAAAAATCCTAGAAGGGATTTGCCTAGAGCAATGATCTATTCATTGGTTATCACAACTGTTTTGTACATTCTAATAAGTTTGGTTCTCACAGGAATGGTTCATTACAGTGAGTTAGCAGTAGGAGATCCATTGGCATATGTTTTCCAAAAATTACATCTCACAAAACTTTCTGGAGTAATAGCAATTAGTGCAATAATAGCTATGGCTAGTGTTCTATTGGTTTTTCAGGTTGGACAACCAAGAATTTGGATGAGTATGAGCCGTGATGGTCTTTTACCGAAAATCTTTTCCAAGATTCATAAGCGTTTTAAGACACCAGCCTTCTCAACAATTATCACTGGAATAATGGTTGCAATTCCATCGCTTTTCCTTAACCTCACGGAGGTTACGAACCTTACAAGTATAGGTACTCTTTTTGCTTTTGCACTTGTCTCAGCAGGAGTACTTTTAATGGATAAACAAAACAATAAACCAACATCAGAGAAAACATATAAAGTACCCTATTTGAATAGCATGTATTTTCTGCCAATTATATGGATTTTGGTTTTTATGGGTATATTCTACTTTAATTCAGATGGTGTTTATAGTTTCTTTAAGTTCGGAGGTTCAGCAAACAGCCCTTTTAATGAGAAGATTCCTTTATTTGTTTTTATGGTAATATCAATATTTATTACCCTTCTTGGAATTATTAAAAAATTATCACTTATTCCAATTCTAGGTTTGCTTACAAATCTTTACCTAATGACAGAGTTGGGAATATCTAACTGGTTACGATTTGGCATTTGGTTATTATTAGGATTAATTATCTACTATTCGTATGGCTATAAGAATAGTAAATTAGCTCATAGTACCACAAGTTAAAGAGGTTAATATTTTTGGGTGTCTGATATAGAATATTGGTTGTAGTTTATAATTGTGTTGCAATCTGTATTAGTTTTTTTTGCTTAGTGTCATTTTTTTAGCCACAAAGGCACTTAAACACCAAGTCAAACTCGCTATTTTTAACTATAACCAGAATGTTGCCTAAGAACTTAATTGTCAGAATAATAGGTTCGAGTGACTTTGAATTGGAATAGAATTCTTCAAACAGTTATCATTTTTATAGAGTTCTCTATAACCAAAAATCAATTTGTAAGTTTGAACTTTTAATCCACCTTTTTGTTTATCGTCAAATACAATTATTGATTTACCTCGGGTAATAGGTTAATTGGATTGCATTTCTTCTTTCAATTTTATACTAAGTACTTCATATTCATTATTTTTTCACTCAAAATGACAACATCTAACTCCAATATTGTTGATACTAATTCCAATTGGATTAAAGTTGTTATGAAATACAATTTTCCTAGCATTTTTAAGAGTTGGTGGCAGGTTGTTAATTCAGTTGTTCCATATTTTTTACTTTGGTTTTTAATGGTGTATAGTTTAGATATATCGTATTGGATTACTCTCCTTTTATCTGTTTTTGCAGCTGGTTTCTTGGTTAGAATATTTATCATCTTTCATGATTGTGGGCATGGTTCGTTTTTTAAATCAGATAGATTAAACAGATTTGTTGGAATTCCTTTAGGACTACTTTCGTTTACCCCTTATCACAGATGGCATCACGACCATAAGGAGCATCATGCAACGGTTGGCAACCTAGATAAACGGGGTGTGGGAGATGTCCAAACATTAACCGTTGAGGAGTATAAGAAGTTGACGAGATGGAAAAAATTTGGATACCGTATATATCGCAATCCAATATTTCTGATTGGCGTGGCACCAATACTTTTGTTTTTAATTCAATATCGTTTACCCAAAGCATATATGGGGAGGAAGGAGCATCTTTACCTTCATCTTTCTAATCTAGCTATGGCTTTAATGGTTTTCCTTGTAATATGGGCTATTGGTTGGAAAGCGTATTTACTTATTCAAATACCAGTTACATATATCTCATCGGTTCATGGGGTTTGGCTGTTCTATGTACAACATCAGTATGATTCGGTAAAATGGGAGCGTGCGGATAAGTGGGATTACAAAACAATTGCCCTAGAGGGAAGTTCGTACTTCAAACTACCTTTTTTACTTCAATGGTTTACGGGAAATATTGGGTTTCATCATATCCATCATTTAAGCCCTAAAATACCAAATTATAAGTTGCCTAAATGTCATAAGGAAAATCCAATTTTTCATGACCAAAAACCTATTACATTCTTTTCGAGCCTTAAGTCGCTTAGACTTAAACTATGGGATGAGAAAAACCAAAGATTGGTTGGATTTAGTGAGATTTAATCAATACTGTACCAATGTCTTTTGTTAAGGAAAATAGATCCGTTTTTGTCATCCTGAGCGATAGCGAAGGAACTGTTTTCATTGTTAAATAGAGATGGTTGCTTTCAGCGAATCCTTCGGATTTTACTTCGTTCAGCATACAGAAACTTTAACTAAACGACATAGAATACTATATTATCAGTTATTATTAGTTTGTCCATTCTTTTTGAGAATGTAGATGTAATAAACCAAATCACCCGAAAGAATTTGATTGTAAGTTGGCGAATCAACTACCCCTGCAAAGTTTAATGCCGTTTTATGAAAAATCTTAGGAGTTAACCTTTTTACTAAATCTTTTCTCCGTTCAGTATCATTTTTCAGGGCTGAAATCACATTTGGATTTATGAGTTGCTCCTCAATTAGGGTTAGGTTCATTGAATCTAGCGATTCCTTTAAGGTAGGCATTTCATGGGGGTATCTAAAATCAGTATACAAAAAATAGCCATCGTGCTTTAATACACGGGTAACCTCCGAAAGGAATTTGTTCATGTCCAAATATCTGTGTGATGACTCAACATTTAGTAGTACATCATAAGAATTACTTTCAAGGGGAATGTTTTGAGCATCACCCTGTTTGAATTTTAAACCAATGCTATTGTGATGGCTATTTGCAAAATCTACTGCACGATTTTCAAGATCAATACCAAGTGCATTTGAAGGGGAAAACGTTTTGGCGATGTAGGCTAAACCGCCCCCTCTACCGCAACCCACTTCAACTATATTTTTATCTTTTAAATCTACTGTACTTGCTAATCGATGGTACAATTGGATCGAATAACGATTTGGTTCATCGTCTTTATCTAAGGTTACTTTTAACGATGGATCATCGTATCCGTAATTCATAAATGTTACCTCAGCATTAGAATCTATCTTGCTAATATACCAATACCATACACGAAACATTAACGATCTTAAACCTTGTACCATTTGATTGATTTGTTTGAAATATTAACTTTCATTATCTTAGGTATACAAATGAGAAATCTCATTTGTAATACTTTTGCGAAGATAGTATTTGCTAAGTGATAAGCAAATTAATATCAATTTTGTGTTCCTTGATACCTGATTTTATGGGGAAATAAAATATTATAAATCAGTTTGTTTGCTACTCATTATCTCTTTAAACAGTATAAAATCCCGTTAGTGCTTGTAAAAATAATGACCTCATTTGAAATATATGGTGTAGAGAATATACCTCCTAGCTCATATTCTACCTCAAGAAACTGCCCATTTGATTTGATAATTGAGTAAATATCATCCCTGTAGGAGTCATCGGGTTTGAAATATTTGATACGATTTTTCTGATAGGAGAAAGTTTCAAAACTCCACATTTTTTCCCCAGTACTTAAACTGATACCGTGAAGTTTACCTATGGTTGTACCCAAATACATCATGCTTTTGCTGTATGCATTATTCCCAAAAACAAGAAACTCCATATTTTTTTTCCAATACTCTTTCCCTGTTTCGGGATTTGCAGCAATCAAAACACGCTCATCAGCAGAACCAATGTACAGTATTGAATCATGGACATTATTACAAAGACCCCAACCTCGGGTAAATGCTTTGTTCCAATGACAATATCCCTTTTCCTGATCAAGTGCATAGATATTATAATCTCTAGCACCAATAAAAACTAGATGGTTAAAAGTCGAAGGAGATCCTTGAACTTCACCAATTGGAAAGTATTGATGACCTACTGTCTTGAACTTCCAGACCAATTCACCTGACGAAAGGTTTAAAGCATACACATACCCATCGAATGAACCAAAGAATATCTTGTTATTATCAATTGTTGGAGTGGTATGGACAACATTTCCTGTCTGATATTGCCAGACTAAAATACCTGTTTCTGCGTTAATGGCATATAAATTTCCATCCCCAGAGCCGAAGTAGAGAATCCCATTTGCCAAAGCAGGAGAGGAGTGAAAATAATCGGCAAAATCATATTTTTTTTCTCCCTTTGTTTTAAACGTCCATACTTTCTCCCCAGTCGTTTTACTTAAAGCGTATAAAATTCCATCTCCACCATTTAAATATAGGAAATCATTGTTAATGCAGATATTTGAGCGGATTTCACCATTTGTTCTAAATTTCCAATTTTCTCTACCTGTTTTGATATTTAGAGCGTATAGGGTACTATCGAGACCACCAAAGTAAACCGTAGTATCGCTTACAATGGGGGAGGAAAATATTGGGGAATTAATATTAAAAACCCAATCGATTTTAGGCTGCTCTTTAATATCATCTACGAGATAAGAGGGAGTAATTGAATTATTTTGGGCAAAAGAATTAGTGAATAAGATGCTAAATGATATAAACACCAGTGTTCCTAATGTATTTGAATAGGTTTGCTTTTGAATGGACTGTAACATATTCTATAAGATTTTTATTTGGGGCAATTTAAGTAGAAAGTTTCAAAGAAAAACTTTACTAATATATTTAATTCAAAGAAGTTATGATCTAATCAAATATTTCCAGTTCTTATATTCACTAAAACAAATTATTTCTTCTAAAGTTTTAAAATGAACACAAATATTAGGGATATCCTCAAAATTATGTAATTTGCTCTCCTAATGAATTGATATTTTTTTGTTATGAAAATTAGATTGTACTTAATCCCAATACTTTTGATTATTTTTTTTTCCTTTACTCAATGTAAGAATAACAATGAGGAAGATTTATACGGTGATGATTGTGATACTTTGAATATGACTTACTCAAGGGTTAAATTTATTTTTCAAAATAATTGCTACTCTTGCCATTCGGCAAACCTTTACTATAGGGATATTAAAACAGATACTTACGAGGATTTAAAGGCGGCTATAAATACAGGAAGACCTTGGGGTGCTATAAATCGTTTTGATGGTTATTTACCAATGCCAAACGGTCAACCAAAACTCGATGATTGCTTGATAAAAAAAATTGGAGCTTGGATTCATGCCGGTATGCCCGAATAATTTAATAATCAGTGCTATGAACAAAAATATTTTTTTCATATTTCTATTCTTGTCTATTGGATATACTGTAAATGCACAAAGTTTGCTGGATTCTCTTGATAGTATTGTAAATCAGCCCAAGCAAATTGAGTACACCGAAGCAACATTTAAGGCAACCCGATTTGTGAATGGCCATGCCGTTGAATTAATAGGAAGGAGAGAATTAGCGGTGATTGTTGCGCACAGATTTGCACCTATTTCCGAGGGTGCCTACAATTATTTTGGGCTAATGCATAATATTTTCAGGCTGGGTTTTGATTACGGTTTGTCGAATAGAATTGACATTGGGCTGGGTGCTGGTACTTACCAAAGAACTTTTGATGGTTTCCTTAAAATTAAACTATTGAGGCAATCAAAAGGGAGTAAGAGAATGCCAGTAACAGTTGTATTTACTACTACAACATTTATATCGGCTGAAAAGTGGGTGGATCCAAATAGGGATAACCTTTTTAGTTCAAGGCTTTGCTATTCCCATCAGTTACAAATTGCCCGCAAATTTAATGATAAAATTTCGCTTCAGTTGACTCCGGGAGTTGTTCATCGCAACCTAGTAAAAGATGATGCCGATCAAAATAACGTTTATTCGATTGCAATGGGAGGAAGGCTAAAGCTTACTAAACGATTAGCTTTTAATGCGGAGTATTACTATTTGTTGCCCGGTAAAACGGTCGATGATTTCGTGAATTCTCTCTCTCTTGGTTTCGATATTGAAACCGGTGGTCATGTTTTTCAACTTTTATTCACAAATTCAATTTCTCCACAGGAAAATGTATTTATTCCAGAAACTACCCATAAATGGAGGGATGGAGATGTCCATTTCGGATTTAATATTATTAGAGTATTCGGATTAGCACACACAAAAAAATAAACAACTCATTTCTAAAAACCTGCTTTCTTTAATGGTTTATTTGAAATTTCTATTAGTTTGAATGATTAAACATTTCGAACGTTTTTGAGTTAATACATTAAATAATCTCAATATGATTAAAAATATCATCCCCCTATTATTTCTTTTATTCCCTCTACTTGGCAATTCTCAGGGAGTTCTGTTCTATACAAATTCTGGTAAGGTGAATTTCACATCCGACGCACCTTTGGAGGTAATAAAAGCATCGTCTAATTCAGTAGCAGGAGCGGTGAAATCATCTGATAGATCTTTTGCTTTTAGTGTGCTTGTAAAAAGTTTTGAAGGATTCAATAGCAGTTTACAGCGTACGCATTTTAACGAGAACTACCTTGAATCAGATAAGTATCCAAAAATTACATTCGAGGGTAAAATAATTGAGGATATTAATCTAGGAAAAGATGGTACATATAATATACGAGGGAAAGGTAAATTCTCCGTACATGGCGTAACTCAAGAGAGGATAATACCTTGTAAAATTATTGTTAGTAACGGTAAACTTTCTATATCAGCAAATTTTACAGTATTTCTGGATGATCATAATATCAAAATCCCTGCAATTGTAAATCAGAAAATTGCCGAAGAAATTCTGGTCTCTATCAATATCGAGATGATAATTAAGAAATGAGAATATTTAATATGATAAAAAGATGCTTATTTCTGACTTGTTTCTTTGGTCTATGGATTAATAGTACCATGGCTCAAAGTCCACATTTCGAATTATATAAGGTGATGAAGAACAAGAAGGATGTAAATGTAAATACTATCTTTCAGGATAAATCAGGCTTTATATGGGTTGGAACAAATCAGGGATTAGTAAAATACAATGGCATAGAATTCACCCCTTTTACAACGGAAAATAGCCTATTAAGCAATGAAATTACTGCAATTACTCAGGATTCAGCGGGTATTATGTGGATTGGTCATCAGAATGGTAGTATAAGTATATATGATGGAGAGAATTTTGCTCCCTTTAAACCAGAAGAGGGGATAAGTTCTGTTGAAATATCAAGTTTTTTAATATCAAAATCCAATACTGTTTGGTTTACAACATATGGCGAAGGAGTCTATTATTGGGGTGGTAAAAATCGTAAACGTGTATACAATATCAATACCGATGATGGTTTGTTAGATAACTATACCTATTCCATTGTTCAAGGAGAAAATTCAAATATTTACATATCTACCGATAAAGGAATTTGTGTTTACGACACCACAAAACAAGCCATTGTGGATAGTATTACCATGTCCGATGGCTTACCCGATAATATTGTAAAACATCTTTGTTTCACGCCTGATAAAAAACTCTGGATTGCGATGGAGGATGGAGGCCTATGCAGTTATGATATTGAAACAAAAAAATTCAATTTAGTCAGCAATTGGATATTTGGTAGCATCAATGATTTTGTGATAGTTAACCCCTCTGAGTTTTGGATAAGCACAAAACGAAATGGAATTGTAAAACTTAATATTGATGCAAACGGTGTTGCTTGGTACAAAGAATATGGTAAATCCCAAGGTTTATCAGTGCAAACCAAAACTGTATTCCTCGATCGTGAGCATAACATTTGGATTAGCTCAAAGGAGGGCTTAACCCTTCGTAAGAACAACTGCATTGAATTCCTCGATGAACATGATAACTTCAATATAAAGAACATCTACAACCTTGCATTCGACAAGAAAGGGTGCATTTGGGTTGCCTCTCAGGAGGGTCTTTTTAAGGTTATTATCTCCGAAATGGGGAAGATATCGGTTCAAAAGGTGTTGGATAACCCTACTAGTTTCTTACTATTCATATCTGTTTATTGTGATTCGGAAGGATTTATTTGGGCTGGAACCTATGGCTATGGCGTTTATCGAATTAATCCAGATGATTTAACCTATAAAGTTTTCAATACTAACAATGGGTTGGCTAACAATAATGTAATATCTATCAGCGGGAAAAAGGATACCATCCTCTTTTCGACTACTGGTGGTGGTGTTTCAATCTACGATTCTAAAAACCCAAAATCATTTAAAACGCTATCAATTGATAACGGTCTAACATCAAATTACATATATTGTTCTTTTATTGATTCCAAGAGTAGGCTTTGGTTTGGAACCGATGGCGGAGGTATTGCTTGTATGACTAAAGGGGTATTTCAAAAATGCGAAGATCAACGCGATTCTCTTTTCAGCCGTGTATTCTATTCAATCACCGAAGATCAATCTGGAAAAATTTGGTTTGCCAGTGCCGATAAGGGTATTTATATCTATGATGGCTCAGCCTTTAAAACTATCAACGAGATAAATGGCCTTAGAACAAACTCAATTCGAAGTATCACTCGTACACGCGATGGTAAAATTATGCTTGTAAGCAACGAGGGTATTGATTTATATGATGAAACAAACAAAACATTCGAGTACTGGGGCGAAGAAGATAAGGTTGCATATCAGGAGCCAAGCCTTAATTCCGCTGTAACTGATTCTAAAGGGACTATTTGGATTGGTACGCAGGAGGGAGTTATTAGCTATACCCCATCAATGGATACAACAATTCAGCAAGAACCAAACCTACAGATTACTCATAGATTACTCTACTCAAAGCAGGTTTCACAATTTAAAACAAAATTCAGCTATACCCAAAATTACTTTACATTCCAGTATATTGGACTTTGGTATAAAGCTCCTGCAAAATTGCAGTACAGGTATAAACTTGAGGGTGCCGATATTGGATGGAGTGCACCTACCAGAACTCTTCAGGCTAACTATTCTAACCTCAGTCCTGGTAATTATAGATTTGTTGTGGAGGTATCGCATATCCCTGGAAAATGGATTAGCAGCCCCAACGCAACTTACTCATTTATAATTAAACCCCCATTCTACTTTACATGGTGGTTTATTTCGGCAATGGTAATAATCATTGTTATTGGAATATTTGCAATTATTAAATACCGTACCGCAAAACTTGAACGTGATAAGGATATACTTGAAGAGGAGGTACGTAAACGTACTCGTGAAATACAAATGCAAAAGGAGGAGATTGAAACCCAGCGCGATGAAATTGAAGAGCAGCACCAGTTTGTTACTGAGCAAAGAGATCGGATAGCAACTCAAAACAGAGATATAAAATCAAGCATTGAGTATGCTAGTAGAATTCAGCAGGCAATGCTTCCTCCAATCGAACTGATAAAGCACTACTTCAAGGAGTATTTCATACTTTATCAACCTCGTGATATTGTTAGCGGCGATTTTTACTATTTTAACCAGCGTGAGGGAAAAGTTATTTTTGCAGCGGCAGACTGCACAGGACATGGTGTCCCGGGTGCATTCATGAGCATGCTGGGGGTAACGCTGCTCAACGATGTTGTTACTGATATCAATGACTTTAGTGCGGCTAAAATCCTCACAGAACTTCGAGTTAGGATTAAAGCGGCCTTGCGACAAAAGGGTTTTGATGGTGAAACAAGGGATGGTATGGATATCTCATTATGTGTCTTTGATCCATTAAAGAAGAGAATAAACTTTGCTGGAGCATATAATCCGCTTTTTGTGGTTAGAAATAATGAGTTAAGCGTATATGCTGCTGATAAAATGCCGATTGGCGTATTTCCTCGGGAAGATGATTTTACTGATCAGTACGTTGATTTAGTGGAGAATGATATGATTTACATTTTCACCGACGGTTATCATGACCAATTGGGCGGTGAAAGGAATACTAAATTTTTGATTAAAAACTTCCGAAATCTTATTGTTGAAATTACCAATC
Organism: Bacteroidales bacterium; assembly: GCA_013141385.1. Taxonomy (NCBI): domain Bacteria; kingdom Pseudomonadati; phylum Bacteroidota; class Bacteroidia; order Bacteroidales; species Bacteroidales bacterium. Next base: position 313,879 of record JABFRB010000001.1, read on the forward strand.
ACCCAGCTCAGTTACAAAAAGAATTACTAGCCGAAAGAATAGATCTATGGAGGGATGAGCATTCTCAGACCGATGATATGCTTGTTATTGGGATAAGGATATAGGAGATTCAGTTAGATTCATTTTATTTTCATTTTAGTTTTTATGTTATTTCGAAATAACGCTTATTTTTGAGTAGTATTAAAATTGATACTCAAAAAAATAGAATTTATGATCAGGTTGATTTTGACTTTCCTTATCTCATCCGTTTTTTTCATCTCACAAGCCTCAGCCCAGTTCACCTACAAATGGATGAATCACAAGATTTCTGTAAAATCGAATATTGAACTTCGTAGTAGCAACGGCTCAAACGAATTTCACCTTGAGGGCAATGGGATATCAATCGACTTTGCAACCCTTGGAGGTATGGAAGGAATTAATGGCTTAGCATCTTCATTAGACACCTACGCCTCTGCATTTGGTTATAAAACATCTGGAAAAGCACGTGAAATTTGGGACGTTAAAACCATGGCTGTTGCTAGGCTTGATGGGCAAAGAGGCGATCGTAGCATGATTTTATGCCTTATGGCTTCAAAGGACTTTAAAAGACATTTTACTTGTGAAATATTATTTTCTGAGGATCAACGTGATAATATAGAATCCATAATAAAAGGAATTTCATTTGAATCGGGATCTACTTACGAAAATACTGTTTCCAATGAACAAAATAACGATGCAATTAAAACTAATGATGATCATCAAGTTGCTGTTGATGAAGGAAATGAAGATATTACACAGCCTAATGATAATCATAAAAATAGCATAGAAGTTGGGTCATTTGCTCCCGATTTTACGTTAAATGATATCAATGGAAAATCGTTAAACCTTTCATCCTTTAAAGAAAAAATTGTATTGTTAGATTTTTGGGGTACTTGGTGTGGCCCTTGCATTAAATCAATCCCCAAATTAAAAGAGTTGTATAATAAGTATGGTAGTTCAAAATTTGAAATTATCAGCATAGCCAACGATGTGAATGCTAGTAAGTGGAAAAACACGGTATTAGCCAAGGAAATGAAATGGCGCAATGTGATTGATCAGAACGAAAAGGTTTGTAAATTATATCAGATCAAAGCATACCCTTCACTTTTCCTGGTAGATAAAAACGGAAAATTCGTTGCCATCCAAACTAGCGATTATGAGGTTGAAGAATACCTTAAGCAGAATGGAGCTTCTACCTCAAACCAATCCACTCAAGTAACTCATGAGTATAATCAGCCACAGCAGGAAACAGAGAATGTAATAAATAATGAAGCGGTTACTAATAATCATCCTACTGGAACGCCTGTTCAAAGGCTTACATGGCAAATTCTAAGCACCTATTCTCCCGATGGATATTTTATTCTGGATGAATTTTATAAAGCACCTACTGAGTATGGTGGGCAAACCCAATCAGGTGATGATGATTTTACTACATGGATTGATGGGCAATCGGAGGAGGATATTGTAAAATCATTGAATACTGTTGTACATGAGATGGATCATGGATTTACAGGAAGAGTTTACCTTAAAATTCTTAAGGAAGCCAATAAACCTATAGAAGATGGGGGTTATTCTGCTTTTTATCTTGGTAATAAGGAAACAAGACTTGTACGTCATACGGATGTTTTTGTATCAAAGGAAATTAATTCTGTTTACCCGTCAAACCTTGTAACTTCGCGTTATCAGACCTATGTATATCCATCTGAGCCCATTATGGGGTCACAGCAGAGCGGGGTGTATGGTTTGTTAGATGAATGGAATGCCTATTATAATGGAACAAAGACCAGTTTTGATTTGTACAATTATTATAAGGAGAAGAGGAACGATGCTTCTGGTTGGTCTGAGTTTTTCTCTGATTACTATGGTACTTACTATGCATACCTTGAATTTAAGAGCTATATCCTTGTTTATATGATGTATGCAAAGAATAATTACCCACAGATTTATCAGGGATTTATGGGTAATAGCGATTTGCTTTATTCCCTAAAGAAAACTGATGAAATTTGGAAGTCGTTGATCATCAATTTCAAAAGTTTAAGAACTAAGATTATGGCAGATCTCTCATCAAGAGGCATGGATGTAGAAGAAAAAGATGGATTTATATTTATTAATGGTTCAGGTACTGGTAATTTTTCAGAAACTTATAACAAATTCCAAGAAGAACTTAAAAAGCCCGAATACCAAGAAATAGTTCATGCTCTAGGGTTTGAATACGCTGGTGGTCCTGAGTTTTAATGGCTATTGATCATAATTAGGGATATAAAAAAAAGCGTATCTTGGATTTATGCGGAAGAAGTAATATTATGACTGACGAAATAAGTATTTAGAATATTGAGAATTACAAGATTGACAGTATCTTCATTAATAATCTTGGCTAATATTTACTTTTTGCCATATTCTTTTTTGACACTATTATCAACAGGTGGACCCATGGGATTAGGAATATTAATCTTACCAATTATACTTTCCATAAACTTTCTACTTATTACGGCAGGCTTATCATTTAAGAAGAAATTTCATAAAAGTTTTGGTCTTTTGGTTATAAACATAATCGGACTTATTTGGATAATATTCTGGCTCTACCTTTTCATTCCGTCTTATTAGATAAGTCTGAAAAAAAGATAAAATTGAAAATAGCATGACAATATAATTAACCTGAGTTCGGTGTAAGCATAATATATTGACTATCAGATTAACATTAGATTGTTGCTTTGTCATGCTGAACGGAGTGAAATCCGAAGGATTCGCTGAAAGCAACCATCTGGAATTTAGATAATTAGTTCCTTCGCTTCGTTCAGGATAACATTTTACATCGAGTTGACGTTAGTTTAGCAATATTTTGAGGCAATTTATTTGGATTGATTTAATTATAGTTTTGATTCAAATGTCTAAAAATGGTTTAACAACAAAAAAATCTGAATTTTCAGGTTTGAAAGGTTTATAGAGCTAAGTTGTACTGATACCAATGTGAATACCCTCTCGATAATGAAACGCTTACTGTGCAGTTATTTAAGTCGTATATCATCGACCATATAGTATTTGATTGCGAAACATCCTCAACAAGTTTAAAGGCTTCATCAAGATTAACAATGCCTAGATTGTTCTGTAACTCAGAATGCGCTTTATTATATCTCCAGCAGCTAACATTACTTGGTGCTGAGGTTCCAGTAACAATAAAGTTTGTGCACACCTGCCATGGGTTATCATTTGGGATTACTTTCATCTCTCCTCCAACAAACTCAATAATTGTAGATTTTCCCGATTTATCTGCAATCATATAATGAATAGGAGGATTAGTAAAGCGGATATTATATTTTCCAATAAGTTCTATTGCCTCATCGACCGAAGCTGCGTAATCTAGAACTAAACGAATTACTTCGAGTTCTTCAATGGTAACCTTGGCAGGGTCTATTGTGCAGTGCGCTGCTTCAATTGCCATCATACCTATAGCTACACCTTTTTCATTCATCCCATCGAAAGTTAAGTAGGGCGACCTGCTTAATCGTTGATTGGTTGAAGGATTATCGGGTAAATTATTTCTTGTAAAACCTAAATATTCGAGGTCAACCATCGAAACTGATGAGTAGCCGTTTTCGGGTTTAGTGATTAGCAGCATAGGGATACAATCGTGCCAATCGAAGTTTCGACCAAAGAATGATGTATTAATATTCCCCATTGCAGCAAAGCAGGTGCAGCCCCAAACGTTAGCTTCTTTAATACTATAGTTTTGAGCAAAAACAGGGTAGGTTCCAGTTTTCAGATAATCATCAAAATGATAATCACTACCATAGTTCATTACATAGAAAGGAAAATCATCTACTTTCTGAATCCCGACTATCCCTGAAGTTGGTGTTGTGATTTTGGTTATTATTTGCTCGTTTCCCTTTTTGCTGCATCCAAGAAGAAAACAGAGAATCAGGATCGATTTAATAATCATTTTGTAATTCATAATAGAGGTTTTTGAATAGAATAATAGAATACTGCATTAAAGACCTTAAACAAGGTAATTTACCCTACTGATAATTCTAACTTAATATCTAATGTTTATTAAATAAATTTAGTTTGATGTAAGATATCATTGGCTCCGCCGAACTAGCTCCGCCTTTAGATTTGCATTCAAATAAAAACATTAATTTTCAATACCGATTAACCAGAAGAGTAAAGGTGAACTAGTAGCTCCGCCAGATTATAAGATCTAAGTTCAGCTAAAGACCC